>NZ_CP010552.1:1200000-1512449 GCF_001293165.1 Candidatus Thioglobus autotrophicus
TGATGTTCAAGTGTCAAAGTGTCAAATATCAAAATCGATCTGTATGGTCGGCTTGGATGGCGATAAAAGTATTGAGTTTAGTATTACACCACAAGGCATTCCTACCACTCAAGCTCTATCACTCAGTGTGTTAACGCACGGCTTGGATGCAGATGAAATATCGGTTAATTTTGAAGGCATTGAGATTGATCATCACTTACCTCCTTACCTACTCAATAAAATAGATGATGAAAAGTACATAGGTAAGGGTTTTTTGTCACTGTGTGTGCTTGATACCATGCATTGGTTGGCGCATGTTAAGATTCAAGAAGGGCAAACTATTTGGCGTATTTCATTCCCATTCGAGACGCACAAGGCTAACTAAGCAGCTCACCCACTAAAGAATTGCCGCGAGCAGCGGTGATCTTGACATTAACAATTTGACCAATAAGTGATTCATCGCCTGCAAAATGTGTATTGCGCATATTTTCAGTGCGTCCGAACATGCCGTCACTTTTTTTAGCCTTATTTTCTACTAATATTTTTTGCACACTACCGACCATGGATTTTGAAATAACTTCGGTTGATTCATCAATAGTTTTTTGCACGCGCGCTAGGCGATCTTTTTTCACCTGCATATCAACATCATCAACAAAATTACCCGCTGGCGTACCTGGGCGAGCAGAGTAGATGAAACTAAAAGATTTATCAAAACCAATGTCATCGATAAGCTTCATAGTCTGTTCAAAATCTTGATCATTTTCACCTGGAAAGCCAATAATAAAATCACTAGATATGGAAATATCAGGTCGAATTTCACGTAATTTCCTGATCTTTGATTTGTATTCGAGCGCCATATGTCCGCGTTTCATTAGCCCTAAAATTTTGTCAGAGCCACTTTGAATAGGTAAGTGCAAATGTGAAACTAGCTCAGGCACCTCAGCGTAAGCTTCAATGAGTGAGTCTGAAAATTCAACTGGGTGAGAGGTGGTGTAGCGAATGCGATCAATGCCGTCAATTTGTGCAACAATATTAATCAAAAATGCCAAATCAGCCAATTCTCCATCATCCATTAATCCTTGATAAGCATTAACATTTTGACCCAATAAATTAACCTCACGAACGCCTTGTTTGGCCAGTATTCCTACTTCCTTAATGACGTCATTAAAAGGGCGAGAAACTTCTTCTCCACGTGTGTAAGGTACGACGCAAAATGTGCAATACTTACTACAGCCTTCCATAATAGAAACAAACGCACTAACGCCGTTTGATTCTGGCTCGGGTAAGTGGTCAAATTTTTCAATCTCAGGAAAAGAGATATCAATACTGGTTTGTTTGTCATTCAACACTTCGTTAAGCATTGTCGGCAAACGGTGTAGAGTTTGCGGCCCAAAGATAATGTCCACATACGGTGCGCGTTTAAGGATTAGTTCACCTTCTTGCGAGGCCACACAACCACCAACACCAATCACTAAATTAGGATTTTTTTCTTTAAGTTTGCGCCAGCGACCCAGCTGATGGAATAGTTTTTCTTGGGCTTTTTCACGGATAGAGCATGTATTGAGTAGTAGTACATCTGCCTCACCCGCTTCATCCGTGAGTGTTAAGTTGTGTGAGTGTTTCAGTACGTTGACCATTTGGTCAGAATCGTACTCATTCATTTGGCACCCAAAAGTGCGGATGTGTAATTTATTCATTATTAAGGCTTGCTACTACGATTCGGCGCTATTCTGAATATGTAGCGTTTGAGTTGGGAAGGCAATCTCGGCTTGGTGAGATTCAATAATTTTGGCCACTTGAAGCAAGACGTCTTGCTTGATTTTTTGATATTCACCCTTGCCAGTTGTATTGGTGAAGGCGTAGAGATTAAAATCAATTGATGAAGCATTAAAATAGTTAAAGTACACTCGTAATGATTGAGTTTGATCAATATCTTTGCGCATTTTCAGCATATTCTCAACCTCGGTTACAATCAATGGCATTTGCTTAATGTCATCATAGCGAATGCCAATCACTTCATTAATGCGACGATTGGTCATGCGCGAGGGTGTTTCGATAGGGATTGAGGCGAAAATTGAATTAGGGATATAGACTGGATTTTTGCTAAAAGTGCGAATGCGTGTCATGCGCCAGCCAATTTTTTCAACGGTACCTTCAAACTCGCTAGAGCGAATCCAGTCGCCGGTAGAAAAAGGCTTATCCATTTGAATCATCAGGCCGCCAAAAATATTGCTTAGCATGTCTTTAGCCGCAAAGCCCATAACAATGCCGCCAACACCACCAAATGTTAGTAGACTTGAAATTGAAAAACCTAGAAATTGAGCAACCCCCAGCAAAATAGCAACAATAACCAAAATCTTAATGAGTCTTGAGAATAATCTGACAGAGTCATTATCAACGTTATTGTTATCTTCAATTAGGTAGGTTTCAACGCCTGAAATCACGCGCACAACGCCCCATGTAATAATAAATATTGGGGTGATGTCAATATATTCAGTCACGGAAGCCAGCACCTCAATTTGGTCTTTAAAGGCGACAATAGAGAAGTAAATCCAGCCAAACCAAATAAGAGCTTTAAGTGGGGTAGAAATGGATTTGATCAGATGATCATCGAGCTGATTTGTAGTTTTATCAGTGTGCTTGATAATCTGATTTAAGATGAAGCCAAGAATTACATGCGCAACCAGTGCCACAACAAATAAAATACCAACGGCTTGGTAGGGTGTCATATTTTGTAAAAAATCATTCATAATCAATATTTTAGTCTTTATTTTAGATATTTTAGCGGATCAATGGTTTGTTCGAATTTTTTCATTTCAAAGTAAAACGGCTGGCTATTAGTGCTGGCAATAACCTGATTTTTGCTAATTTGATCGCCAACCGCAACTGACAAAGACTGGCTTTGAGTATAGGTGCTATAAAACCCCAATGGGTGACGAATAATAATCATGGTGCCGTGGCTTTTCATTTTGTCACCAATATAGATAACTTTACCTTTACGAATGGCGCGAATTTTTTGCCCAGATTGCGTGTTAAAAGTTAAGCCTTGGTGTTTTTTAGAGAAAGTTTGGCTAACTTTTGCGCTCACTGGAGTGCGCCAGGTTTTGCGTTGATTGGATTTTTGCTGAGGCTGAGATTTTTGTTGACTAACTTTTGCCGTACTTTTATCTACGGTTCGGTGATTTTTTTCACTGGGCTGAATAGTCAGACGTTGCTGATTAATATTCTCTAAATGGCTAGATTTTTCAACAACAATGACAGCTTGTTTGGGTGTTGTAGAATAACACCCACTGAGTGATAGTAACACAACCAAACTGAATAATTTAACCAACATACCAAGCTCCAAAAATAACAATAACAATTAATCCGTAGCCTAAACGATCAATGTATTTTTGCAACCATTGATCACATTGACTACCGTAGGTTTTAACCAGACTGGCTACAAGATAGTAGCGTGCGCCACGTGCGAGTATTGAAATCACAATAAACGGCAAAAGCGCCATGGCCATGCTACCTGCGGTAATGGTGGCGAGTTTATAAGGAATAGGGCTAAACGCCGCCACACCAACAACCCAGATGCCGTATTGATCAAAAAAATCTTTCACCGCATAGATTGCATTGGGCTTAATGAGTTCGGTTGTGAGTAAGAAATTAAGTAGAATTTCGCCCAAAAAATAACCGACCAAGCCGCCTAAAACCGAAAACAGAGTTGTGATTAAGGCGAAGTAATAAGCCTTTTCAGGACGCTTTAGCACCATTGGTGCCAAGATAATATCAGGTGGCGGGTAAGGCAAAATAGAGGATTCTAAAAAACTAACTATTGATAGCCAGTAAATCGCAAATTGACTTTGAGCCCAATCCAGGGTTTTTTGATAAAGTCTAGAAAAGATCTGCATGGTGCTTTAGCTGTCTTGCACCATTGGAAAGCCCAATGCTTCTCGAGAGTCAAGGTAAGTTTGTGCGACTTTTTGGCTCATAGCTCGTACGCGACGAATAAAGCGCGCTCGATCTGTCACACTAATAGCATGACGGGCATCGAGCAAGTTAAATAAATGAGAGGCTTTCATCACCTGCTCATACGCAGGATAAGGCAGTGCTTTTTCAATCAACTGCTCGTTCATAGCTTCTGCTTCATCAAATTGTTTAAATAAAACATCGGTATCTGCAATTTCAAAATTATAGGTAGATTGCTCCACTTCATTTTGGTGGAAAACATCGCCATAGCTCACGCCTTCTGTCCAAACCAAATCAAACACACTGTCAACACCCTGAAGATACATAGCCAAACGCTCAAGACCATAAGTCAGTTCGCCCGCAACTGGCTTACAAGCCAATCCACCGACCTGCTGGAAGTAAGTAAATTGCGAGACTTCCATGCCGTTTAGCCAAATTTCCCAGCCCAAACCCCAGGCGCCAAGTGTTGGCGATTCCCAGTTGTCCTCTACAAAACGCACATCGTGTTTTGCCAGGTCGATACCAATTTCAGCCAAAGACTCTAAATACAAATCTTGAATATCCTTGGGCGAGGGTTTTAGAATAACTTGGAACTGGTAGTAATGTTGCAGGCGGTTTGGATTTTCACCATAACGCCCATCTGTTGGGCGGCGTGAAGGCTGCACATAAGCTGCTTTCCAAGGCTCGGGACCTATAGCCCTTAAAAAGGTTGCTGGATGAAAGGTACCAGCGCCCATTTCCATATCAAAAGGTTGCAGTAAAGTACAACCTTTGGACGCCCAAAAAGTTTGCAGCTTTAAGATTAAATTTTGGAAAGAGGCGCTTGCATCTAAGTCTGAAATTGACATAAGTCAGTTTGGAATAAGTCTAAAAATTACAAAAATTTTACCGCATCAAACCACAATAGATTGGGTTTTATTGATAGATAAAATAGAGAAAAATGAGGGTTTTTATAGATAAAACCGAGAAGAATTATTTAAAACCCCCAAAAGTTAAAAAAGCAATATGGAGATAAGGTCTTTTTTAACAATTACTAAATGTTGAGGTTATTTAGTAATTGCGTCAATTATAGCAAAAAAAAACGATTTTAGTATAATTGACCAAAATACTATATTAATAATTTACTAGGTTATTTTGAGTTTTAATAATTCCGCTTTAAGTTTGTCTTCACTCAAATGATCGTAGTCATCAAGTGTGGCAGTATTAACACCGCCACAGGCTTCATACCAAGCGTATCCAGAAGTCCAGCTCGCATGCTTATAATCATCTTGACGCTGTCGAACGACACACAAAATAGCTTGATTTCGATAGATTAAATGATAGGGTTGCTCGTCACGATGTAGGCTTTGAACAAACTCCCAAGCGTCATTAACCGAATTAAACCAATAGTTAATTAAAGGAAATTTATCATCATTTTCAATGGGTAATGGCTGCTCACGAACAAAACACTGCAGATGAAAATGATTAACCGAGGCGTAGGCACCATATGAATTGTAAGCCAAAGTAAAACCTTTTATGTTTAAGCCAATGGCATTGGCCATCATCCAGGCAAATTGATGTAATTCCGGCGTGAGTAGTTGTGGATGTTGCTTTTCTGCTTCAACCACGACTAGTCCGTGGTATTTCGCAAAAGGGAATTTGTTATAAAAAAGTGAGATCTCTTTAGAGAATAGTTTGCCTTGGAAGAGCAATTCTTTTTGCAAAAAATCTTTATTAAAATGAAAACCATTTTCGTTAAAGTCTGCACTCATGCCTTGGGTTTTGGCACTAGACATGCGCTGTGGGCGCAAGGCTCGCAGTGGATTGTATTGCAGTTCAAAGTTGCCAAGGATTTTGTGTTTAGTGGCCTCCAAGGTATTTAAATCAAGTTTGAGTAGTTGCTTAAAAACGATCACGTCATCTTCAGCGCCCGTTATTTCTCCCATTTTAAGCTGTTCAAATTTTTGGATTAATACTGGCTTTAACGCTCTCCAGAGTTTTTCATCAGACAAAGCGTTGGCGAGCACTAAAATAAACACCCCTAACTCGTTATTATTTAACATTTTTTCCAAATTATTGGAAAATTCCTTTTCGAAGTGGTATGTGTCAGTAAAAATAGGGTTTATCATGGTAAATACCTTAAAAATAAGCGATTTTTAGTTAATTTCATTAAAAAATAGCCAAATATTGCTTTAAAAGTGCCATTTTTTGTTAATTTTGTCGATTTATTGTTTTGCTTTAAAAAATTTAGCAAATAATCCAAATGACGTAAAAAATGCGACCCGAAAGCCGCACTTGTACCCCCCTTTCGGGGTGTTTTTTATTTTACTAAAGCTAGAGTCTAGTATTTATAAGATTCTGGCTTAAATGGACCTTCTTTCGAGACATTAATGTAATCTGCTTGCGTATCAGTTAGTTTGGTTAATACACCGCCAAATCCACCAACCATACCGGCTGCTACTTCTTCGTCAAGCTTTTTAGGGAGAACCTCTACGTAAATATCACCACCACGTGATGCAAATTTTGCATCAAACAGGTGCATTTGCGCCAATACTTGGTTAGCAAATGAGCCGTCCATAATGCGTGAAGGGTGGCCTGTAGCGTTTCCTAGGTTAACTAGGCGACCTTCTGATAAAAGAATTAGGTAATCGTTTTTATCGTCGCTGCGATAAACGCGGTGAACCTGAGGCTTAACCTCATCCCAGCGCCAATTATCACGCATGTATTGCGTGTCGATTTCATTGTCAAAATGACCAATATTACATACTACAGAGCCCGCTTTAAGCGTTTGTAACATAGCAGAATCACACACATTGTAGTTACCTGTCGTGGTGACAATTAGGTCAGTTGTCGCTAATAAGCGTTTATTGATATCATCAGTTTTTCCGGTGTTATTGCCCTGATTATAAGGCGATACAATTTCGAACCCGTCCATGCAAGCTTGCATGGCACAGATTGGGTCAATTTCAGCAATTTTAACAATCATGCCTTCTTGACGCAGAGATTGCGCTGAGCCTTTACCAACGTCACCATAGCCAATAACCAACGCTTTTTTACCTGACATAAGCATATCAGTACCACGCTTGATTGCATCATTTAAGGAATGACGACAGCCGTATTTATTGTCATTTTTTGACTTGGTAACAGAATCGTTAACATTGATCGCTGGCACTTTAAGTGTGCCTGCTTCCATCATCTCAAGTAGACGGTGAACGCCAGTTGTGGTTTCTTCACTAATGCCGTGAATATCGTTAAGCATTTCTGGGTATTTGTCGTGTAGCATTTCAGTTAAGTCGCCACCATCATCAAGTACCATATTGGCATTCCAAGGCTTACCATTGTCTAAAATCGTTTGTTCAATACACCATAAAAACTCTTCCTCTGTTTCACCTTTCCAAGCAAAAGTAGGAATATCTGCGGCAACCATTGCTGCGGCTGCATGATCTTGAGTTGAAAAAATATTACAACTTGACCAGCGCACTTGTGCACCGAGGTCAACCAAGGTTTCCATTAATACTGCTGTTTGAATGGTCATGTGAATACAGCCCAAGATGCGCGCATCTTTTAGAGGTTGTTCGTTACGGTACTTATCACGCAATGTCATTAGTGCTGGCATTTCCGCTTCGGCTAATTCTACTTCTTTACGCCCGTAATCAGCCAATGACATGTCTGCTACTTTATAGTCGTTGTTATTCATTGTTGAGTTGCTCATTTTTTCTCCTTTAAGAAACTTAAAAAAATGAGCGTCGTTCTAGTGATTCTGATTGCCAAGCCTGATTGAAAAAAATTCAACGCAACGCTCCTTGGCGGTTTGGTTATTATACCAAATTTGATTAATTTAGTTTGTTTTCAACAAGTGAGTGCGATCGGTTTTTTCCCAGGTAATGTCATCTTCTGTACGACCAAAATGACCATAACTTGCTGTTTTTTGGTAGATTGGACGCTTAAGATCAAGCATAGCGATTAGACCTTTTGGACGTAAGTCAAAATGCTCGCGTACGAGTGCCTCGATGGCGTCGTTAGAAATTTTGCCTGTGCCAAAAGTTTCAACACTGATAGAGGTTGGCTCAGCCACGCCAATAGCGTAAGAGACTTGCACCTCGCACCTATTAGCCAAGCCAGCTGCCACAATATTTTTAGCCACGTAGCGCGTTGCATAAGCCGCAGAACGATCGACTTTTGAAGGGTCTTTGCCTGAGAATGCGCCGCCGCCATGACGTGCCATGCCGCCATAAGTGTCAACGATGATTTTACGACCAGTAAGGCCTGCGTCACCAACTGGCCCTCCAATTACAAAATTACCCGTTGGGTTGATGTGAAATTTGGTCGAATCCGTTAGCCATTTACTCGGTAGAACAGGCTTAATAACTTCTTCTAAAACTGCTTCACGCAAATCGTCCAAAGAAATATCTGCATCGTGTTGAGTAGAAAGTACCACAGCGTCAATACCAACAATTTTATGATCTTTATAAATACAAGATACTTGTGATTTTGCATCAGGGCGCAACCAAGGTAGTGTGCCATTTTTCATGAGTTCGGCTTGTTTGGCCACTAAACGGTGTGCGTATAGAATTGGTGCAGGCATAAGCACGTCAGTGGCATTACAAGCGTAACCAAACATAAGACCTTGGTCGCCCGCACCTTGTTCGTGATCTGATGACTCATCAACGCCCATGGCAATATCTTGAGATTGCTCTCCTAATAGGTTTGTAAGGTCGCAAGTGTGGCCATTGAAGCCGTATTCTTCTTTATCGTAGCCAATGCCAATAATGGTGTCGCGTACGATTTTTTCATAATTAATGGTTGCACCTGTCGTGATTTCACCCGCTAAGACAACATGATTGTCTTTGACGAGGGTTTCAACCGCAACGCGTGAATTTTTGTCTTGCGCTAGTGCAGCGTCTAAAATAGCATCAGAAATTTGATCGCAAACTTTATCGGGATGTCCTGCCGAAACAGATTCAGAAGTAAATATCATTTTGTTCTCCATATGAACATTAAAAAACCCTTGTCAAGAAGGGTTTTCAATGAAGAATAACGCCTGCTTTAGCTTGATTTAACTACTCTGGGTAGTGACGCTAGCAATCGGGACAAATCAGCGTGTATGAAAATATTATAACAAATAAAAAGGTTTATTCCAAACTTATTTTTAAGGCGATGGCGCTCACAAAGGGCGCACTCATTAAACTGAGTACTAGAAATAGGGCTAGGAAATACAGCTGACTGCTAATATCTAGACCAAATTGCGCTTGGGAAACGGCGCTTGAGGCAAAGATTAAAATAGGAATATAAAGTGGCAAAATAAGTAAAGATAATAGCATGCCAGAGTTTTTAATACCGACAATCAAAGAAGCGCCAATACTGCCGATTAAACTCAAACTTGGGGTGGCGAGTAATAAAGTGATCATTAATACCTTAATACCTTCATCATCGAGAAATAAAAATACTCCTAATAAAGGTGATAATAAAATAATAGGAATGCCGGTTAATAACCAATGGGCGGTAATTTTTGACAGGATGAGTAGTGGCAGGGAGTGATGCGAAGTCACCATCTGCTCCAAGACGCCATTTTCAAAATCGTGATGAAATAGCGCGTTAAGCGACAACAGTACAGCCAGCATGCTAGCCACCCAAATAATGCCAGCCGCAATTTGAGATAAAGTCTCGGCTTCTGGGCTAATAGCGAGCGGGAAGAGTGAGACAGAAATTATAAAAAATAACAAAGGATTAAGAACACTAGAGGGGTTTCTAAGAGCTATGCGCAGGTCTCGGCTTAATGTTTGCAGGTAAATATTCATAGCGCAATCGTGCGTTGGTTGGGTAGTGCAGAGTCTTGGTGCGTGGTAAATAGGCACATCCCGCCATCGGCACAATGTTGAGAAATTCTATTTTCAACAATTTTAACGCCTTTGGGATCAAGCGCAGTAAAGGGTTCATCTAGTAGCCATACTTTGGCTTTTGAGATGAATAAACTGGCCAAAATAACACGTCGTTTTTGACCAGCTGAAAGGTTGGCACAAGCCTCGTCTGCATAGCCTTTTAGGCCAATATCTTCTAATGCTTGGATAAGAACTTCACGTGCAACCGGCTGATTTAGAGCGCTTAAAAATTCAAGATTTTCAAGACTACTGAGTTCAGCACTGAGTGCTGCTTGATGGCCTAGATAAAACACCTCTTGTTGATATTCGTCACTTTTAACAAAGTGCTGATCGAGTTTAATATCACCTTGCTCTTGAATATTAACCCCTGCTAAAATTTTTAAGAGTGAGGTTTTTCCACTACCATTTGTGCCAGTAATTCTAAGCACTTCTTGGGCATGCACCTGAAAAGAAAGGTTTTGAAAAAGCTGACTATAGCCTCTTTGACACTCAAGATTGTTAATAATAAGAGATGACACAATTAATCAATCCATCCAGAATTTGTACCAAGGCGCTGGTACTGGTGCTTGTGGTTTTTTATTGATAGTTTTTGGTTTGATGTGTTTTACTGGCGCTATTTCAGAAGTTTTGCTCGGCTGTGAGCTGACCACTTCCTTAGCTTTAATTGGCTGCTTGGCTTGTGCTAGTTCAGTCTTTTTTTTTAATGCCTCAGCCTCTGATTTTTCTGCCGCAATGCGCTGAGCCTCTACTTCTGCCTTTTCTTTGGCGAGCTCCTGTGCTTTGATTTTGGCTTGTTTAGCGGCTTCAATTGCTACTTTTGCTTCAGTAAGGCGCTTTTCTTCAAGTGCTTTTTCTTTGTCGGTCAGCTCAGGTAGGCTGGCAATTTCTGTTGTATCAATAAGGGTTAATTTATTTTGCTCAAACTTTAAAACCAAGCGATAGTGAATATCACCCTGTTCATGACGAGTTGAGTGGTTGACATAGTTCCATTGGTTATTATGAAAAGGGTCGATAACGCTTGGTGAGCCGATTAAATCTTGCACCTGTGCGGTTGACATGCCAACTTTAAGCTGGTTAATTTTAAATCTTGTTAGTACCGATCCTTGCTGAACATCATCTTTATAAAGCGTAGGTAGTGATAGATCAGGCAAGATGTTAGGCATGTCAGGTAGTGTCGGCATAGAAGGGGTGCAAGCAGACAGAAATGGTAATGAGAACGAGAATGCAATTAAAGTTAGTTTGTTCATTTGTAATTAATTGATTAAAATGATTAAGAAATATTTTTCTGATTTTACCTCAAGGATTCGAATATGGACGCCCAAGATTTAAAAACTGCAGGTCTTAAAGTTACACTGCCAAGACTTAAAATTTTAGAAATTTTAGAAAAAAGCGATAACCATCACATGAGTGCTGAAGATATCTACCGTTCTCTAGTGATGCAAGGTGAAGAGGTCGGGGTGGCAACTATTTATCGAGTGCTCACTCAATTTGAAGAGGTGGGCATGATTAACAAGCATAATTTTGATAATGGCCAGAGTGTTTATGAGCTGTCTAATGCTGAGCATCATGACCATTTATTGTGTGTTAAATGTGGCAAGATTGATGAGTTTAATGACGCAGTAATTGAGCAGCATCAACATGATATTGCTACTAAATATGGCTATCAGCTAACCGATCATTGTTTGTACTTGTACGGTCTGTGCAAAAACTGTCAATAATAGGCTAATCTAATTTTGGAAGATTTTATTCTAAGAGCACTTATAGCGGCGCTCGGTATTTCTATTATCGCAGGCTCGCTCGGCTGTTTTGTGATCTGGAAGCGTATGAGTTACTTCTCTGAGTCTATCTCGCACTCTGCCTTGCTTGGTGTATCGCTTGGCTTGGCTAGTGGCTTGGGTATGCACGTAGGATTGATAGTGGTGGGTACTATTTTTGCAGGATTGATTGTTATACTGCAACAAAAGAATTTTTTGTCTAATGATGCTATTTTAGGGATATTTTCACACCTCGCACTATCACTCGGTATTGTTATTTTGAGTATTGTTGGTGGAGAAAACACAGATTATTTTGCCTTGTTATTTGGTGATGTCTTGTCGATTAGTACTCAAGATATTATTTGGATCTATGTAGTTTTAGGGATTGTGGTTGGCTTGTTGGTCGCTTTTTGGCAAAAATTATTACTGTTAACACTCAATGAAGAGTTAGCGGTTTCTCAAGGGTTGAATCGAACTTTTTATCAATTATTGTTTATGTTGATGATTGCTTTAACGGTGTCAATTTCTGTGCAAATTGTTGGCGTTTTACTCATTACTTCTTTGCTAATCATTCCGCCTGCAGTTGCCAGAGTATTTGCACGCTCTCCACTGGCCATGGTTTTTCAATCGATTGTTGTCTCTATGGTGGCTGTGTTGATGGGATTGAGCGCTTCTACATTTTACGATTTGGCCACAGGCCCAACAATTGTGATTGCGCTAGGCGTGTTGTTTATCCTATCGCAATTATTTACTAGAAGGCTAGGCTAGCGCGTCGTTCAAATCTGTTAATTGGTTAGTTTGTTGCTCAACAATGAGTGGCTCAATAATAGACTCTAAATCCCCTTCCATGATTTCTGCTAATTTATATAGCGTTAAGTTAATTCTATGGTCAGTGATACGCCCTTGAGGGTAGTTGTAGGTACGAATTCTTTGTGAGCGATCACCACTACCAACCAACTCTTTGCGCGCAGAGGCTTGTTCTTTTTGTTGAACTTGCTGCTGGGCATCTAAAATTCTGGATGCTAGGACTGACATTGCTTGCGCTTTATTTTTGTGTTGCGAGCGTCCATCTTGGCATTCCACTACTGTTCCAGTTGGAATGTGGGTAACGCGCACAGCTGAATCGGTTTTGTTAACGTGCTGACCGCCTGCGCCACTCGCTCTAAAAGTATCAACACGTACATCACCCATGTTGATATCAATATCTTCAATATTTTCCACTTCCGGCATAATGGCCACAGTACAAGCAGAAGTATGCACACGACCTTGGCTTTCAGTTTCTGGCACGCGTTGAACACGATGCGCACCTGACTCAAATTTAAGTTTGGAATAAACATCAACACCACTAATGCGAGCAATAATTTCTTTATAGCCGCCATGATCACCAACATTGGCACTTAAAGTCTCTATTTGCCATTTTTGTTTTTCACAGTAGCGCGTGTACATTCTAAATAGATCTCCTGAAAAAATGGAAGCCTCATCGCCGCCCGTGCCTGCACGAACCTCTAGAATAATATTACGAGAGTCGTTAGGATCTTTAGGCAGTAAGGATTTTTTTAGCTCGAGATCTAGGCGCTCTAAATTATCTTTAGCACCACTAATCTCTTCTTTAGCCATAGCCTTAATATCTGCATCTTCCTCTTCCAGCATTATCTTAGCATCTTCAAGGTTTTGCTCGGTTGATAGGTATTCTTGATACTGATCATTAACAGGGGTTAGCTGTGAGTGCTCAATAGACAGGTCTCTAAATTTTTTGGCGTCGCTGGCAACAGTTGGGTCGCTTAACATAGCGCCTACTTCTTCTAGGCGCATAGACATTTGTTCTAACTTAGCAAGAATAGATTCATTCATTATTTTTTAAGATTGGGTATGCAACCTTCGCATTGAGATAAAGCTTCGTGCGGAGTTTGCTTGATATTTTTAAAGGTAGTATGGAGTATTTTGTTAGCCAATTGGTCAGCTAATTTTTTAATAATTTGTTCGCTATCGCCACCATTATTTAGACGTTTTAAGGCATCTACGAGTGCCTCGTCTTTAATTTGATTAACGCTGTTGCGATAAGTTTGTACTAATTGTTCATTAGGTAGGACCGATAGCCATTTGTTAAAAACTTGCGTTTGCTTGATGATAATCTCTTGTGCCAAGACCTTTTCTTTTTCACGCGAATCGATATTGTCGTTTACCACTTGTTCAAGGTCGTCAATGGTGTAGAGATAGACATCATCTAATTGACCCACTTCAGGCTCAATATCCCTTGGAATGGCAATATCAAGCATAAACATAGGCTTGTGTTTGCGAAGTTTTAGAGCGCTTTCAATCAGACCTTTGCCAATCACTGGCACTGAAGCGGCTGTTGATGAAATAATAATATCAGCTTGATGAATAACCGTAGAAAACTGCTTTAAGCTGATGGATTGTGCATTGTAAAGTGCGGCAATTTTTTGGGCATTTTCAAGAGTTCTATTAGCCACAATCATATTTTTAACACCTTTTTGACTTAGGTGTTGTGCGCAGAGTTCGATCATCTCTCCTGCGCCGATTAATAAAACGGTTTGTTCGGATAAATCAGTAAAAATCTTTTCGCTAAGTTTGACAGCGCAATAGGCAATAGAAACAGGGGATGAGCCAATCTGTGTATCCGTACGTACTTTTTTTGCGGTTGAAAAAGCATGTTGAAATAGTTTTTCTAGCTTTTTATCCAGTGTCTTTGCTTGTTTGGCTGCGTGATAAGCATCTTTAAGCTGGCCTAAGATTTGCGGCTCTCCCAATACCAAAGAGTCGAGCCCGCAAGCAACATTACAAATATGCTCTAAAGCAGCGTCATCTTCAAAATATACCAAATAATCATCAATTTCTTCTCTAGAGATTTGGTGTGTGTCGGCTAAATATTGGCTTAAAATTTCTTGTGGATTGTCAGCATTAACGATCGCATAAATTTCCGAACGATTACAGGTGGATAAAATAACACCCGCCTCAACGCCTGCAAGAGCATTTAATGTTTGCAATTCACGATTTAAATGGTTGGGCGCAAAAGCCACGCGCTCACGCACCGAAACAGGTGCTTGTGCATGGTTAACACTTAAAATAGCAATGCGTGACATAAACCTAAATAACAAACTCAATAAGCGCTTAATTATACAGCAAACGCATTTTTTTAGGCGTTCGCTATTACAACTCCAATGTTAGAATAGCCACCTTATGAAAGCACTCTTTATCGTCCTTATATTTTTGTTCTTGCAGGGCTGTGAAACGCTTAATATTCGGGATCAGCCTGCTACTTCAGGATCTATTCCTGAATCGTGGTCTGCTAAAGGTAGAGCGGGTGTTAGCGTTGACGATAGTTATCAAAGTGTT
Organism: Candidatus Thioglobus autotrophicus; assembly: GCF_001293165.1. NCBI lineage: Bacteria > Pseudomonadati > Pseudomonadota > Gammaproteobacteria > Pseudothioglobaceae (SeqCode) > Candidatus Thioglobus > Candidatus Thioglobus autotrophicus. Next base: position 1,214,900 of record NZ_CP010552.1, read on the forward strand.
GGTTTTGATGTTGAGTTTGTAGACCAAGAGTTTGAGCTAGTATTGGTCGGCGCACTAGGATTGGGCAAGGTGAATATTCGCTCAACAGTACAAGGTCTATGGGTAAATCATCAGCGCACATCACTCAGTCTGCAGCAATGGATGGAGCAAGAGTTGGGCTGGCATCTACCACTGAGTAGTTTGGCCAATATTGTCTTTGAGCATCAGCTTAATGCGAGTCATGAATGGCAGGTTAAGATTAGTAGATTTATGCCATATCAGGAAGTAAATGTAGCCAAATTGGTTAAATTACAGCATCAACATAAGCCAATCAAAATCAAACTATTGTTCCAAGAAGTTAATCAGTTAAAATAACTTAAAAAATGATTAAATTAGCATGATAGAAGAAGACTCTTTAGTAGGCGGCGAAGACCAAGGCGGCGAAGATATTATTATTGCCTCAGTGCGCCCAGATAGCTTGTCAGAGTATATTGGCCAGGATGATGTTAAATCGCAAATGTCCCTGTTTATCAAGGCCGCCAAAAAACGCCAAGATGCACTCGATCACTGCCTAATTTACGGCCCACCTGGGCTAGGAAAGACAACTTTAGCCAATGTCATTGCCAACCAAATGGGTGCAGGGATGAAGCAAACTTCTGGACCAGTTTTAGAGCGTTCGGGTGATTTAGCCGCTATTTTGACAAAATTAGAGCCTTATGACGTCTTGTTTATTGATGAGATTCACCGTCTAAATCCTGTGGTTGAAGAGATTTTATACCCAGCCTTAGAGGATTTTAAATTAGATATTATGGTGGGCGAAGGTGTGGCTGCACACTCTGTGCAATTAGATCTGCCACCCTTTACCTTAATTGGTGCAACCACACGCGCTGGCATGCTTACTTCTCCGCTACGCGATCGTTTTGGGATTGTCCAGCGTTTAGAATTTTATAACAATCGCGATTTGCAAATTATTGTAGAGCGCTCCGCTAAGATTTTAAATATTGAAATTGAGTCAAGTGGTGCATATGAAATTGCCAAACGTTCGCGTGGCACGCCAAGAATTGCTAATCGACTATTACGCCGAGTGCGTGATTTTGCAGATGTTAAAACCAACGGTATTATTCATCAAGCGATTGCCAACGAAGCGTTAAGTGCGCTTAAAGTAGACGAAGCAGGGCTAGAACAGCTAGATCGTGATTACTTATCTATTATGACTAATAAATTCGCAGGTGGTCCGGTTGGACTAGATACATTAGCCACTGCCATTGGTGAAGAGCGTGGCACTTTAGAAGATATGGTTGAGCCTTATTTAATTCAGCAAGGCTTTATTCAGCGCACTCCCAGGGGGCGTAGCGCTACCAATTTAACCTATAAACATCTAGGCTTGGCCCAGCCTTCAAATCGCCAAGATTTGTTTAATGAGTAATTTAGAAGTTAGGGTTTATTACGAAGATACTGACAGTGGCGGTGTGGTTTATTATGCTAATTACCTGAAGTTTATTGAGCGTGGACGCAGTGAATTTTTGCGTGAAATGGGTTTTGAGCAAGATCAGCTGATTAAGCATCAAGGCGTTGTTTTTGCGGTTAAATCATTGCAGGCTGAGTATCTTCTGCCAGCTAGATTTAATGATTTGCTAAGGGTCCACACTGAGGTGAAAAAATCGCGTCGTGCAAGCTTGATTTTTTCACAGAAAATAAGGGATCTTAAGCAAAATAAGGTATTATTTGAGGCACAAGTTACCGTTGCTTGTTTGGACGTGCAAAATTTTAAACCGCGCGCCATTCCAAGCGACATTCTGGAGAAAATAAATGGACAGTAGTTTATCAATTTTTAGCTTAATTATTAGCGCAGGTTTTGTGGTGCAGGTAGTGATGTTTGTTTTGGTATTAATGAGTATTTATTCTTGGACTGTTATTATGTCTAAGAAGAAAACTCTAATGGACGCCAACAAAGACATTAAGCGTTTTCATAATAATTTTTTAGCTGATACAAATTTGTCAATTTTGCATGGACAGATTCCCGCTCAAGTTTCTAATCGTACCCCGATGGAGCATATTTTTGGTGCGGGTTATGGTGAATTTACTCATACCACCTCTGCTTCTAACCAGGCGCTAGTGATGAATTCAGAGCGTGCTTATCGCTCTATGAATACTGCCGTTAATAATGAGGTTGACCGCTTAGATCATGGCTTGAGCGTGTTGGCCATGATTGCTTCATCAAGCCCTTATATTGGTTTATTTGGTACAGTTTGGGGCATTATGCATTCCTTCATTGGTCTGGCATCTGTTAAGCAAGCAACCATCGCTATTGTTGCACCTGGTATTGCTGAAGCATTAATTGCCACAGCATTTGGCTTATTTGCCGCAATCCCGGCAACCATTGCCTACAATCGATTAATTACCCAAGTGGGTGAGATTCAAAACAAATATACATCGTTTGTTGAAGAATTGTTTGTTACCTTCCAAAGGCAAAAATAGCTTTTAGTTATGATGGAGCTACCTCAACGCCACAGACCAAGTGTTGATGCACATATCAATATTGTGCCGTATATTGATGTTATGTTAGTGCTGTTAGTCATTTTTATGATGACAACCCCTATTATTGAGCAAGGTATTGAGGTTGATTTGCCAACAGCTGATGCCAAAATGGTAGATTTTACTGAGCAACAGCCTACCATTGTCACCATTAATAAAGAAGGTGAGTATTTTATTAATTCACTGAATGAAGATGATTCAGATGTTGCCCAAGGTGAAAAACTACCACTCGGTATTATTGCAGGTCGTGTGAGTGCGCGCCTAGAGATTTATCCAACCATGAAAGTTTTTGTCAGGGGTGATGCCAGTGTGGCGTATGGATCGGTCGTGTCTCTTATGTCTTTCTTGCAAAAAAATGGTGTTAATAAGGTTGGCATTGTGACTGAATCGGGCGATGGTCAATAATGAAAACTGAGCTAATTAAAAACATTAAGCTGCCCAAAATTGCCAACAAGCATCCTGTGGCATTTTGGAGTGCAATCGCGCTACATGTGATATTGGTTATTGGCTTGGTGTTTTCGAGTGTTCAGCGTTGGGAGATTCCTAAAACAGCGCCAAAATCCTCAGCCCATTCAGTGCCTAAAGCAGTCACTGTTGACTTGAGCGAAATTAAAAAAGAAAAGCAGCGCTTAATTACTATTAAGCAAAAGCGTGAAAAACGCTTAGCAGACCTTAAGCGTGCTGAAAAACGTGTCGAAAATGAGCGTTATAAAGAACAGCAACGCTTGAAAAAATTAAAAGCAAAAACCAAAAAAGAGCAACAAGCTAAAGCCAAAGCTGAAAAAAGTAGAAAAGCTGCTGAAAAGAAAAACAAGCAAGCGTTAAAGAAAAAGAAATTAGCAGAGAAAAAAGCACTTGAAGCTGAAAAACGCAAAAAGATAGCGGAAAGTAAAGCAAAGACAGCTGAACAAGAAAAGCAAAAAATTGAAAAATTAAGAGCTGTAGAGGCTAATAAGTTTGAAAAAGAACAAGATACTCGCTCTCTAAAGAAAGAGATTCAAGCGGAAGAGGATCAAGAAAGAGAGATTGCTCAAGAAGATATCTTAAGCGAATTAAAGGCAAATTATGTCAATCAAATTGCTGCAAGAGTTAAAGAAAAATGGCGCTATCAAGGCGCACAAGATGATTGGGGTTGTGATGTTTACATATTGCAAGATTTAAACGGCAATGTACAAAGTGTTAATTTGCAATCTTGCAATGTTAGCAATAGCGCCAAAGCAAAAGTATTTAAAGATGCTATTGAGAGGGCAGTTTACAAGGCTTCGCCACTGCCACATGCGCCTGATAAAAGTGTATTTGATCGCGAAGTGTTATTCCATTTTAGGGTGAATTGATGCATAAAAATACCGCCTCAGAGCAAGACATCGTTAATTTCAATGATGATGAAAAAAACCAGTTAACTTTCCAGCTTTCACAAATTTTAGAAAATTGGAAATTAGAAGATAGCGATCAATTGATTATTTTGGGTCTTGAGGATATCATCAAGCCTAGGCATTTGTATTTATATCGCCGTGGCGACAAAGCGTTTGAATTTAATGACAATATGGTGAAGCGTAGTAGAATGATTCTAGGCATTCACGAGTCATTGGGAACCACCTTTCCTACCAATAAAGAATATGCCAGTGTCTGGCTCAAGCGTAGTGTGAAAAAGTTCAAACACAAAACCCCATTAGAGTTGATGTTAAGTGGCGATGGTGGGATGAACCGAGTATGGCATTTCTTAGATTGCACGCAAGGGTGGCGCAGTTGAATCAGATTGAAGTTATTACTCAAACAGAGGCACTCTACACGTTAAGGGTTTTAACAAATAACACCGACGCTTTGGTGGACGAAATTACCACGCTTGCCAGTAGCAATAAATCGCAATTTCAGCACGCCCCGGTGATCTTGGAAATTGAACATAAAAACTTTCAAGCCAATGAACTAGCGGTTTTAATTGAAATTTTGGCGCAAAATGAAATGGTGGCAGTGGGTATTCGTTCACGTAAACAAGAGTTAATTGATTTTGCAAAGTTCTCTGGTTTGGCTGTATTTGGAAAATCATTATCGCCAAGTAGCAAATCAAAAATTAAAACTCAAGCGCCACAACAACCAACACCAAGCGCACCAAATCCACATCAAGACAAGATCTACCAAGCACCAAAAATTATTACCAATAAAGTTTATTCGTTTCAGCAGGTGATCGCTGAAGATAGAGACTTGGTGCTATTGGCCAAGGTTAAAGCGGGCGCTGATGTTATGTCATTTGGCTCTATTTCTGCTTATAAAGAGGTTCAGGGCAGTTTATTCGCTGGCATTCAAGGCGATGATAAAGCAACTATTTTTGTACAATCGTTTAATGCAGAATTAGTTTCCATTGCGGGTGTTTATAAGAAGTTTGATGTAGTGCCAACTAAGTTATACGCTCGCTCAGTGATGATTGATTTGTCCAATGGCCAGCTTCGATTCCAAATTATTTAAAATTTATTATGATGAATACACAAGATTTTTTACTCGAATTAGGCACGGAAGAGTTACCACCTAAACTATTACCAAAACTCTCACAAGCATTGACAGCTAATTTAGTTAAAGAATTGTCTGAATTAAAGCTTAGTCATGCCAAAGTTGAGTCGTTTGCTACTCCGCGTCGCTTAGCGGTTTTGGTACGTGATTTACAATGCCAACAAGAGGATCAAATAATTGAGCGCAAAGGGCCTTCGGTTTCTGCACCAGAGCAAGCAGTTGAAGGTTTTGCAAAGTCTTGTGGGGTGTTATCGTCTGAGCTTGATAAAAAACCATTTGGAAAATCAGATTATTATTTCTTTAGTAAAGAACAAAAAGGCTTGGAAGCTAAAGACTTATTGGCGCAAGTAGTTGACACTGCTATTAAAAATATTCCAATTGCCAAGCCTATGCGCTGGGGGAGTTCTGAGCAGCAATTTGTACGCCCAACGCATTGGCTGGTGATGCTATTAGGTGCTGAGGTTATTCAAACGCAGGTGATGGGTTTGAATGCAGGTAATGTCACACACGGTTTACGCTTTACAGGTCCAAAAACGATTGAGATTGACCAAGCTAAAAACTATCGTACTATTATGCAACAGCAAGCACAAATCGAAGTTGATTTTGATACGCGAAAAGAGATGATTCGACAGCAGGTTATCCAAGTGGCCACTGAGAATAAAGCAACAGCAGTGATCGATGAGTCGCTATTGAGTGAGGTTTGTGCCTTGGTTGAGTATCCTCGTGCATTCTCTGGCGGGTTTAGCGAGTCATTTTTAGCGGTGCCTGAAGAGGCGCTTATTTCTGCTATGAAATCTCATCAAAAATATTTTCATATGCTAGACAAGCATAACAAATTATTACCAAGTTTTATCTCGGTGGCTAATATTGAATCAAGTGATCTTGCTGTTATTGTTAGCGGTAACGAGCGAGTTATTCGACCAAGATTAGCGGATTCAGAGTTTTTTTGGGAGCAAGACAAATCTCAAACACTACACTCGCGCTTAGAAAAGCTAGATCGTGTGTTGTTTATGAAATCACTAGGTTCTATGGGCGATAAGGCTAAGCGTATTGAGATTTTATCAGGCGATATTGCTAAAATGATTGGCATTGATGAAGCGGACGCTAAGCGCGCTGGATTACTCTGTAAAACAGATTTGGTGTCAGAAATGGTGGGTGAATTCGCCGATCTTCAAGGGGTGATGGGCGGTTATTACGCTCAGAACGATCAGGAGAGTTCTGCTGTTTCAATAGCGATTAGTGAGCACTACCATCCACGATTTTCTGGTGACACGCTACCTTCAACCGAGACAGGCTTGGCGGTTGCTATTGCAGATAAGCTTGATACGATTACCGGTATTTACGGTATTGGACAAGGGCCAACAGGATCTAAAGATCCTTATGCATTACGTAGAATGGCATTAGGCTTGTTAAGAATTATGGTGGAGAGTAAGCTTGAGCTAAACCTTAAGGCTTTAATCGCCAGTTCTTTATCCGCTCACTCTGCCGATGTAGATAGGCAATGTGCACCTGCTATTTACACATTTATGATGGATCGCCTGCGTGCTTATTACAAAGAAAAACAAGTGAGTGGTAAGGCGTTTGAGGCGGTGTTAGCAGTGGCGCCAGAATCTCCATACGACTTTCATCTACGGGTTGAGGCCTTAAACATCTTTACTCAAGATCAGGCTGCTGAGAGTTTAATTGAGGCCAATAAGCGTATTGCTAATATGCTCAAAGATCAAAAGAATTTATCCATTGAGGTGGACGCCTCTGTATTGGTTGAAAAAGCAGAAAAAACTTTATTTGCTCAGACGCAAGCGGTAGCTGAAAAATTGTCTAACTCTACAGATTATGCATCCAGTATGAGTGAGTTGATTTCTCTTAAAGTGAGTATTGACCAGTTCTTTGACCAAGTGATGGTTAATAGTGATGTGGCTGAACTAAAGCAGGCTCGTCTTAATTTAATCTATTGGGTTAGATCGCTGTTTTTGTCGGTTGCTGATGTATCACACTTAAGTGCTTAATATCAAATGAAAGCTCTAATTCAACGCGTTTCTAAAGCCGAAGTAGAGGTCGATGGGCAGATAACAGGTGCGATTAATCAAGGTCTTTTGGTGTTTATTGGCATTGAGAAAAATGATGAGCAGGCACAGGTTAATAAAATGATTAAAAAAATATTGGCCTACCGAGTGTTTTATGATGCAGATGAAAAAATGAATTTATCAGTTAAGGATGTTGAAGGCGAGCTTTTGTTGGTCTCTCAATTTACCTTAGCAGCAGACACTAACTCAGGCACAAGACCTGGATTTTCAACAGCTAAAGTCCCCGCAGAAGCTAAAGAGCTTTATGAATACTTTTTATCGAGTATTTCTCAGCAGTATGCGCAGATTCAAAGTGGGGTGTTTGGTGCAGATATGCAAGTGTCTTTAACCAATGATGGGCCAGTTACTTTTTTATTGTCATGCTAGCAGATTTGTTTGAATATTTTAATCAATACGAAGAGTTATTGATATTAGTCAGCTTGATTTCTGCAGTTGTGTTTGTTTTAACTTTGTTATTAACACCATATTTACTCGGACTTATTGCTAGTGATTATTTCACTATGGAAAATCCCCATAAGTTAGAAATTAAGCATATTGGTCATGTTATTGCGGTAATTATTAAAAGTGTTATTGGCCTAGCATTATTGCTTGCTGGAATCATTATGCTTGTTACCCCAGGACAGGGCGTTATATCAATTTTATTGGGATTGTTTCTAATGGAGTTTCCCGGTAAGCGCAAACTTGAGCTTAAGATTATTAACCACGATCCAACATTTAAAACCCTAAACTGGCTGAGAGAAAAAGCCAGCAAACCACCATTTAAACGATGAAAGAAAGACACATAGTTGGCTACACGTTATTAGGCTCCATACTAGCATTTTTGCTAATTTTTCTATTAACGCGTGATGTTGAAATGCCTGAAAATCAGGCCATGCCTTGGCAAAGTTATCTAAATGAGCAGGGTCAAACTGTGGTTTTTGAATTGACCATGGGTCGTAGTCAGTTAATTGATGCGGCGCGCCAGTTTGGTGTGGAGATTGAGGCATCACTGTTTGAGCGTGAACACATAGAGCCTGAGCTAGAAGTATACTTTCCAAGTACCAAAGTAGGCGGTATTGGCGCTAATATTATTTTAAATTTGGCAGTAGATGCTCAGCACCTTGAAATGCTCAGAAAAAATATAGACCAATCTATGTTAATGCCTTCAGGGGTTAAGAAAACTACCTTTACAACAACTGGTGAGGCACTAATGTCGCATTATCAGATTAAATCTCTGAGCTTTGTACCTAAGACCGATTTAAGTGAGGAAGTGATGTTGAATTTATTTGGCAAGCCAGAGCAAATAGAGTCTGCTTCTCCAAGCGTGTCTTATTGGCATTATCCTCAAAAAGGGTTGCGTATTATTGTTGACGATGAGCATAAAGAAATTCTTGAATTTTTTAATCAGTAGGTCAGCAGATGATAACCATGTACGGCATTAAAAATTGTGACACCATTAAAAAAGCCAGGCGTTTTTTAGAGGATCATCAAGTTGAATTTGAGTTTATAGATTTTCGCCAGCAACCAATCGAGCCAACACTGTTACAAAGTTTTGTTGATCAAATTGGCTGGGATAAGCTAATCAATAAACGCTCTACAACTTATAGAAGTTTGAGCGATGTACAAAAGGCTAATATCACTTTAGAGCTGACGTTAAAAAACCCAACCCTTATCAAGCGACCTGTTTTAGTAACAGATGGCAATATAAGAGTTGGGTTTAGTGAAAAAGGCTATTCAGATTTAGTTTAGCTTTTCGCTTGTTCTTCAATTTCCTTACGCACAACATCCATATCAAGCTCTTTCGCTTTATTTAAAACATTTTCAAGGTCTGCTTCTGCCATTGCACCAGGTTGTGAAAAAATAGCGATTTGATCTCTGAAAATCATCAAAGTTGGAATAGAGCGAATTTGGAATTTACCGGCTAAATCTTGCTCATCTTCGGTGTTAATTTTGGCAAATGTTACGCCATCAATTTTTTCACTCATGGCTTCATAAGTTGGTGCAAATGATTTACAAGGTCCACACCAGGGTGCCCAAAAATCCAAGATAACTAGCTCGTTGTTTTGAATAGTGTCGTCAAAGTTGTCTTTGTTTAGCTCTAATACTGCCATGATTTATCCTTGTTTAATCTTAAAGGGCTAAAGTATATCATAAATGCCTTATATCTATCAACCTGTGCAACAAGATTTTAAGGCTTAATATGGGTTTTTGTTCAGCTAGAAATACTTTTATAGTAAACTTATTTTTTAGGTATTTATATTTGTAATAGTTCATGAAAATTTTAGGAGTTGACCCTGGCTCAAGAATCACAGGCTTTGGCCTGATTGAAGCTCAAAAGCTTAAATTTAGCTATATTGCTAGCGGCTGCATTCGTACTAAGGGTGAGTTGACAGATCGAATTACCACGATTTTTTTAGAAATTGATCAGGTGGTTAAAAAATATCAGCCCGATATCGTAGTGATTGAGCGTGCTTTTATGCGCCCTGATCGACCTAATCCTGATGCAGCTATTAAGCTGGGCCATGCACGGGGCGCTATTATCTCGGCTGCAGGTATGAATGGCATTACGATGGTTGAATATAGCCCCAATCAAATTAAAAAGGCAGTTGTGGGCAAAGGGCACGCGAGTAAGGATCAAGTGTCTTATATGGTGTGTGAGTCCTTAAAGCTTAACAAAGCACCTCAAGAGGATGCGGCAGATGCGTTAGCAGGTGCTATATGTCATGCCTATCACAGTCTTTAGCTTTTACTAAAGTAAACCTTAACCTTTCCAAATCCTTCTAAAGCATCCACTGTTTCATGTAATTTAGATAAGATTTCATCACTACTTTGGTCAGATTCCAGGCAGCTTAGTGGCAGGTAAAAATCAACATGAATTCTACTATCTAGATAATGCAATTGAATGCGCTCAATCTCCCCATCACATTTATTGCTAAATAAGGCTTTTGTTAACATTCCTAGCGCTTCAGCTCGCTCTGGAAGGGTTGCGTAAGGGGCAACGGTCTCATCATCTTCAGGATCGATGTGAACAGTTACATCATTAAGATCCTCTAGGCACTCTTTAGCGACACGCTCGACGCTCACACTAATAATATGACCTTCGCTCACACTTAAAAAAGGATCAACTTGTACATGCACATCGCAAGAGATTGCATGCCCGATTTTACGAGTGCGTAATGAATGGACGCTATTAACCCCGCTAATTCTACCAATGGCGTTTCTAAGATTTTCTACCTGATCTGCATCAATCGAAGAGTCGACCAGCTCTTTGGTAGCACCCAGTCCTAGCTCCCAAGCAATATAGATAATCATGAATCCTACTACGATTGCCGCCGCACCATCTAAGTACAAATAGCCATTAAGGCTACCCAAAATGCCAATAAATACAACGATAGAAGAGAGAGCGTCAGAGCGATGATGCCAGGCATTGGCTTTCAACATGTCTGATTTGTAAGTTTTGGCCACTTTTAGCGTATACCAATATAACGCTTCTTTGGAAAAAATTGATAGCGCGGCAACACTAAGCAGCAGCACGTTGTACGATAGCTCACTAGGGCTAAATAAACGCTCAAACGCGTCATAGATAATCCCTATGCCAATGATGACTAAGATGATGGCAAGACCAAGTGTAGCAACAGTTTCAAACCGCTCATGACCGTAAGGATGTCCATCATCTGCCTCTTCGGCTGAATGCTTGGCAGCGTAGAGTACAACACCATCTGATAATAAGTCAGAAAATGAGTGAATGCCATCGGCGATTAAAGCGCCTGAATTGCCCAAGGTGCCAACAATAACTTTAAAGATTGCTAGCAAGAAATCAATGATAGCACCAATAATGGTTACTTTTTGACTGGCTTTTGCGCGATTTTCTAAATTCATAGCTATTGCGTATTCGTATTTAATATTTTGACCATTTTATGACATCTGGCGCTGATTGTGTATTTATCAATGCGGTATAAAAATTTAGGAAATTTTGTGAATGGCTATTTAATTGGGTGAAAATATTATAAATAAGAGTCTTTTGAAAGGGTTTAGAGCTTGATTTTCAAGAAAAACACCTTATTTTTACAACTTAATGTCCTGTATTTTATTTATTTCGGAAATTTTTAAAATGGACTATTTTTTAATTCTTATATTAATGCAAATGATAACGTGTATCATTTGCATTAATTATTTAACAATAAATAGGGAGTAAAGTGACTCGTAAAAAATCTTATATAAAATTAACACCACAACAGTTGAAAGATTTTATTAACCGTTTAAAATAATACAATCTATGAAATTACTCTGCACACTCGATACTGACCAACAAGGGTTAGTTAGTCAAATTAATGCGACGCATGAAAAGAAAATCAAGTTATTAGGTTTGGGTATTAATACCAACTCTAGTATTGTTGTACTTAGGAATCGAGGGGGAGATATGGTGCTGGCACTGGGTAATGCTAGAGTTAGTGTAGGCAGAACTTTGGCCAAGCTTATTGAGGTGCGTGAGTTATGAGTTTTGAAAAAATCGCCTTAATTGGCAATCCTAACGCCGGCAAAACAACATTATTTAATTTATTAACAGGTGCTAAGCAGCGTACGGGTAATTGGCCGGGTGTGACAGTTGAACGCAAAGAGGGTGAATTTTATATTGAGAATCAGCAATTTTCAGTCACTGATTTGCCAGGGGTGTACTCGATTGACGATAAAAACTCATCCATAGATGAGCAAATTGCTCGGGACTTTGTGCTTAATAATCCTGATCATTTATATTTTAATATTGTCGACGCATCCACACTAGAGAGAGGGCTATATTTAACAACTCAGCTTAGAGAGCTTGGGGTGAATGTCGTGGTCTTGCTTAATATGATGGACGTTGTTGCTAAGCGTGATATGCAAATCGATGTCGCAGCTTTAAAGGGCGCCTTTGCTTGTGAAGTGATTCCTGTGTCATTAAAAGGAGCAGCCGATTTAACACAATTACTCGAATCTATTACGCACTATCAGCCTCTACAGGCGTTTAACATCGAATACCCAATAAAAAAAATCACCGATTTACAGGGTGATCATAAAGCGATAGAATTATTAGAGGCTGAAACGAGATTTAACAGAGCAAATAGTATTGCTCAGGCGGTCACTACCCATGCAAAAAGTTTTAAAAAAACATTATCTGATACCATAGATCATTGGATATTGGGCGCTTGGACGGGCGTGCCAATTTTCTTGACAGTTATTTATCTTTTATTTTTGTTTAGTATTAATTTTGGTGGCGCACTGATTGATTTTTTTGATATTTTTGCCGGAGTTGTTTTTGTAGAAGGCACACGCTACGTGCTCGATTCCATTGGTACACCTGAATTCATGCAAGTAATTTTAGCGGATGGCGTGGGTGGCGGCATTCAAGTTGTGGCAACGTTTATTCCTATTATTGCCTCCTTGTATCTGTTCTTAACTTTGTTAGAAGAAGTGGGTTATATGGCGCGCGCTGCTTTTGTGATGGATAAATTTATGCGCCGTATTGGCCTATCAGGTAAGGCGTTTATTCCTTTGATTGTGGGTTTTGGCTGTAATGTGCCCGGCATTATGGCGGCCAGAACACTTGATACTCACAGAGAAAGGGTTACTACAGTGATGATGTCACCTTTTATGTCATGTGGCGCAAGACTCGCTGTGTATGCATTGTTTGCGGCGGCTTTTTTCCCGGTGGGTGGGCAAAATATTGTGTTTTCCTTATATTTAATTGGTGTGATGTTTGCCATATTAACCGGCTTAATTTTAAAGCGCGCATTTAAAGGAGGCGCTGATACTAGTGATTTCTTAATGGAGTTACCGGGCTATCAATTACCTTCATTCAGAAATCTTGGTATTAACACTTGGAATAAATTAAAGGGCTTTGTACTAGGCGCAGGTAAGGTGATTGTGATAGTGGTCACTCTTATTAATGTCGTGAACAGTGTGGGCATGGATGGCTCATTTGGTAATCAAAACTCTAAGAATTCAGCACTTAGTGCGTTGGCACAAACCATTACACCTGTCTTTGAGCCGATGGGTATTGATCAAGACAACTGGCCGGCAACGGTTGGTATTGTCACAGGTATTTTGGCTAAAGAAGTGGTGGTTGGAACGCTTGACTCCTTGTATTCAAATTTAGATGTAACAGTGGATGCCAATGAGATAGCGGCTGAGTATGATTTGGTGAATGGTGTGAGTGAAGCTTTAGCAACCATTCCTGTTAATATAGCAGAGGCCGTGTCAAATATTTCAGACCCATTAGGCTTGAGTGTTTTGGATGATACACATTCTCAAGATTTAGCGGCAGAGTCGCAAGCCGTTTCTGCAGATACTTTTGGGGTGATGGTTTCTCGTTTTGATGGAAAAATAGGTGCTTTTGCTTATTTATTGTTTATTCTTTTATACTTTCCATGTGTCGCCGCCTTTGGTGCTATGACGCGTGAAGTGGGTAAAAAATGGGCGATTGTAGGTGCCCTATGGGCAACAGGCTTAGCCTATTTTTCAGCAACTGTTTTTTATCAAATCGGCACATTCTCACAACATCCAATGCACTCACTACTATGGATTGGCGTGTCTATCGTCATATTAATTATCTCAGTGATGATGTTGATGACAACAGGCAGTAATGCCAGTAATAGAGCTATTCCAGTTGTTACTGAGACTGAATGTCACCACTGTAAGTAGCCATTCGTGTTATTGGTGCGATTTCAGTCTGGTAACTGAAATAAGACATATGTCCTAAAGTTGCGTCCTTTTAGTAATATACGAACCTTTGTCCAATAGACTTTGCAAGCCATTGTCGTTATTCTTGATTGCAAGTTATTTTAATTGAGAAGTGTATTTACTAATGAAGTCTGTCCAGTCAATGCCATTAATCCAAGAAGCGTCCATTAATATTATGGTCAGGGTCTTCCATTGGAGTGTTGTCATTTTATTTAGTGTTTTGTTTATCACTGGAGATCAGGGCGATGGCGCTGATGCCATGCACATCATTACTGGATATTTGTTAATCAGTGTTATTGTTGCAAGAATATTATGGGGATTTATCGGTGATGAAAATGCACTTTGGAAAAATTACCTAAATCACCCAAAGCTGATATTTACTTACTTATCTAAATTACTTTCATCCGTCAAAGTTAAATTTCAAATGCATAACCCTGCTGGTAGCAGCATGATACTGGCCATGATATTGACGTTATTAATAACAACGTTTAGTGGCTTGTTATTGGAGGCGGTGTTTGAATTTAGCGGTGCACTATTATGGCTATCTACTGTTATTAGTGATGATCAGTCTTTTCTAATTAAAGAGCTGCATGGTATTGCCGCACACCTTATGTTATTTGCTATTACGTTGCATTTTCTAGGGGTTTTATACTCAAGTTACCGATACCGAGTCAACATGCCACTGATGATGATTACTGGACGTCTTCATTTTATAGAAAATAAGGGAAAAATATGAATAAAAAATATCTAACTGTGTTGATATTATTTGCTTGCACAAGTCACGCACAAGCTGTTGATTTTAACCAATTGTATCAGTCATGGTCGGGCACAAGTTTGGTGTCTCCCAGCGCCTCTAAAGGTCAAGAGTTATGGGAGTATGAATTAATTCCTGGAAAAAGTTGCGCTAGTTGTCATGGTAGTGATCTTGCTCAATCAGGCTCACATACTAAGACCAATAAATTGATCAAGCCTTTATCGCCCAATACAAACTCGAAGCGATTAACCAAAGTTAGTAAGATAAATAAATGGTTGAAACGCAATTGTAAGTTTACTTATAAGCGCGAATGCACCCCGGAAGAGAAAGTTAATTTTATTGAATTTATAAGAACAAACTAAGGAGAAAATTATGTTTAAAAAAAATGTATCAGTTATTTTATTTTTTGCGGTGACTTTTTTTGCACTACAAAGTCAATCAGATAGTAGTATTTGGCGTTATTTTAGTGGCGAAGAGCGAGGTGTTGCTGCGGTTAACAACGACTTATATCAGGAAGAATGTGGCGCATGCCATTTTACTTACCAGCCAGGGCTATTGCCAGCTAGATCATGGGATCGGCTAATGAGCAATAAGGAATTGACAGATCATTTTGGTGAAGATATTGCATTTGATGATCAAGTGAGCGTTAACAGCCTAACCAGTTATTTAATAAAAAACGCGGCCGATAATTCTTCATATAAACGTTCACGAAAAATCATGCGCTCTCTTGGGTCGATTGACACACCTTTACGCATTACCGATACCCCGTATATTATTCGTAAGCATCGTGAGATTCCAGACAAGCTAATTAAACAAAAAGAAGTGGGCTCTATTGCCAATTGTAGCGCTTGTCACCAAAATGCAGATACTGGTAGTTTTGATGATGATAATGTTCGCATTCCAAATACTGGGTTTAGAGGCTGGGATAATGATTAAAGCAAATCTTCAAAGAAAAAAGCGGAAAGTTCGTGCCGACCTTTGAGGTTAGATTTTTTATAAATTGCAGAGGCTTGTTGACGGGTTGTTTTTTCTTTAGTCTTTCTGATTTGACTAATTTCATCCAGCGACAAGCCTTTTAGTAGCAATATTGCCACCTCTTGTTCTGATTTGCTTAATAACCAGTCTTCAAGCTGAGCGCTAACCACTTGAAACAATTCATGCTTCAATATTTTTACTTGTTTAGAATAGTTAAGATTATCCAAATCTAGGCGTTGTATGGATTTTTTTAATGATTTTTCATTGCGATAGCCCGCTTTAATCTCTTTCCATACTATAGTAGTTGCCACAATGGTTAAAAGTAAGATTAAGCCCTCATTAAATAAGTGCAGGTTGTCATGATATCCTTCATTAATATCTTGCACAAAGGCTAAAGCATTGATTAATAAAAAATAGGCCAAAGGTAATAAAACCAAATATTTTCTTGTGAATAGTTTTTTCAAGTTGTATTTGATCATTGGGTAATACCCCTATTAATAACAAGTTGTTGTTTTATTATAGCTACTAAATGCCATTCACTATAGATGATGAACATCTTTAAAGAGTTTGTTGGTTTTGTAATCCGTCGTCTTGTATAATATTGAGAATCATTCTTATTAGTATTTACACTTTATGTTGGCTATTCATAACTTATCGGTTGTCTATCAAAACAATATTGTTTTAGAAGGCTTTGATCTGAGCCTTGAGCAGGGTGAAATTTTTGCCTTACTGGGGGATAGTGGTAGTGGCAAGAGCTCTACACTTAGATTTATAGCAGGACTTGATGAGGCAGCTAATGGAGATGTATTATTAGACAGTGTTCAATTATCCCGGGACGGCATTCATTTGGTGACACCAGAAAACCGGGAAGTTGGTATGGTGTTTCAAGATTATGCGTTATTTCCACATATGACAGTTTTTAAGAATATTAGCTTTGGCATTCATAATCTTGCTAGCGATACACAACAGCAAAGGGTGGCAGAATTGTTGTCGATGATTGGTTTAGAGGGTATTGAAAGTAAGTATCCGCATCAGTTATCAGGAGGTGAGCAGCAGCGAGTTTCTCTGGCTCGAGCCCTGGCACCTTCGCCCAAAATCTTGTTAATGGATGAGCCTTTTTCTAGTTTGGATAAAAATCATCGTGATCAATTAGTATCGCAAGTTCGACACATCCTTAAAAAAACTAACACCACTTCAATTTTGGTGACACATGATATTAATGAGGCTAATGCCCTTGCTGATAAAGTGGGAAAAATTCAGAATAAGCGCTTGACTATTAAATGATAATGAGTATCATTAGTAATTGATAATCATTATCATTTATAAAAAAATCAGGAGAAAAAGTAAAATGAATATTAAGAAATGGGTTTCATCAGCAATTATGCTATCAGTGGCATTAGTGTCAAGTATGTCAGCAGTGCAAGCAGCAAGTGACGATTCAGTCACTGTCTATAGTGCTAGAAAAGAGCATTTAATTAAGCCATTGTTTCAAGCCTTTACACAAGATACAGGCGTCAAGGTTGACTACCTAACAGGTAAGGGCGGAGCGTTGATTGAGCGTTTGAAGCTTGAAGGTGCTAATACGCCAGCAGATATATTTATGACAGTCGATGCGGGTAATCTTTGGTATGCAGGTTCGCAAGACTTGTTCCAGAGTGTGCAAACAGATATCTTAAAAAGCAATATTCCTGCTTATTTAAGAGATCCTCAAGGATTGTGGACGGGTTTATCAGTTCGTGCACGTACGATTGTTTACTCAACGGACCGCGTTAACCCTAATGAACTATCAAGCTATGAAAATCTTGCAAGTGAGAAATGGAATGGGCGCCTATGTTTAAGAACCAGTAAAAAGGTTTATACCAAATCGTTAGTGGCCTCTGTTATTTACCACCATGGTAAGGAAAAGGCGGGTGATATTGTTAATGGTTGGGTGAATAATTTGAGCGCCACACCGAATGCTAAGGATTCGCATGTCATGAATGCTATTTTGGCAGGCCAGTGTGATGTTGGACTGGTCAATACATATTACTTTGGCCGTCTGATTGAGAAAAATCCAGAAGCGCCACTCAAGCTATTTTGGGCTAATCAAGACACAACAGGTGTACATGTTAATGTCTCTGGTGCGGGCGTGACTAAGCATGCATCTAATGCAGCTAGCGCTATACAATTGTTAGAATGGTTATCATCTGCAAAGGCGCAAGCGATTTATGGTTCTTTGAATAAAGAGTATCCGGCTAATCAAAATATTGCAGCAGATGAGGTAGTGTCCACTTGGGGGTCTTTCAAACAAGATAACATGAATTTGTCACAGGCAGGTATTTTGCAGTCTGAAGCGGTTAAGTTGATGCAGATAAAAGGCTATCGATAAACCTAAGTTAACCTAAACAACAAAACCCAGGCTAGATACTTGGGTTTTGTTGTTTAGTATTAAATTAAAAAATAAGAGAAAAATTTTGAAAAAATACTGTCTTAGCTCAAAAATTTGGATTAGCTTACTAGCTTTGTTAGTGGCCATGCCAATCTTTGTGGTGGCATTTTCTTGGCTACTTCCTGAGCATGAACTCTGGACGCATTTTTCTCAAAATTTGCTACCTGACTTAATCAGTTCAACGGTTATTTTGTTATTTGGGGTAGGTCTCGGTGTCACGTTGCTAGGCACTGTATTGGCTTATTTGGTGGTGATGGTTGAGTTTCCGGGTAGAAAATGGTTGGAATGGGCGCTATTTTTGCCCTTTGCGGTTCCTGCTTACGTCTTAGCATTTGTCTATTTAGGGGTTTTTGATTATTCAGGTTATGTACAAGTTTGGATGCGCGAAGTCTTAGGCTTACCAGGATTTGATATTCGCGCTGGCTCATGGGCGATTATTCTTACCTTTGTATTGGTGTTTTATCCGTATGTTTACATGATGACCAGAGCGTCGTTTAAGCGTCAAAAAATTAGCATGATTGAAGCGGGTAAGTTGCTTGGTGCTAACCCCATTCGTGTTTTCTTTAAAATTTCCTTGCCTTTGGCTCGTCCGGCAGTAGCGGCAGGGCTGCTAGTAACACTGATGGAAACCCTGGCAGATTTTGGTGTGGTGAGTTTGTTTAATTATGATACATTCACAACCGCTATTTACTCTGCTTGGGGAGATTTCCGCTCAATTGAAGTGGCAGCTCAGCTGGCATCTTTATTAGTTTTGGTGGCATTTTTCTTGATTTATTTTGAAAAGAAAGCGCGCGGTCAGGCTAAATATTATTCAGCAGATGTTGTTAATAAAAAACCTTATCAGGCTACAGGGGTCATTGGTTGGTTGATTAGTTTATTTGTCTTAAGTGTGTTTATGTTTTCTTTTGCCTTGCCAATGTTGCAGTTGGTTGTTTGGGGTTGGGCGTCGGTGGGCGAAGAGTGGAGTTCAAAATATTTTGATTTGATCACATCTACTTCTATTTTAACCATCTCAGCTGCATTGATAACGGTGGTGATTGCGACTGTATTGGCGCTACCGGGACGATGTAAGCAAGGTAGTATTTGGCTTAAAAGCGTCATTCGACTGGCTACATTGGGCTATGCTCTACCGGGTTCAGTGATGGCAGTTGGGCTACTATATGGGATTAATCAAATCTCTGAGGTGAATATTCATTGGGGTGGTGAAAGTATTAATCATCTTATTTTTGGCTCCATTGCACTCTTAATTTTTGCCTATGTTTCTCGTTTTATGGCTATTGCTTATAGTTCAATTGAGGCAAGCGCCCAACAAATTAAGCCGGTTTACACCCAAAGTGCAAGGCTTTTAGGTGCGTCGCGATTACGACTTATTTGGCAGGTGTATTTACCCATGATGATGCCGGGAATCTTGGCAGGAGGGTTGTTAGTAGCAGTTGATGTCATGAAAGAGTTGCCAGCTACTTACCTGTTACGCCCATTTGGCTGGGATACTTTGGCTATCCAAGTGTATGAGCTTAGTGCTGAAGGTTTGTTTGAACGTGCTGCAATTCCAGCGTTGATTATGGTGCTGTTTGGTGCAATACTAATGGGTGTTTTCCAGTATCTGGATAAAAAATCTTCAAAAACTTCGTAAGTCAGTAAAATACCCTTAATTATTAAGGATTTTTTATCAGTTATGAGTCAAGCGTTATTAAAGGTTAAAGGTGTAATTTGCGGTGCAATTAATGCACATATTAAAAATAATGACGCCCTGGATTTGTCGGTTATTTCATTGGTTAAAGGGTCAACAACTGCAGGCGTTTTCACTCAAAATATTTTTTGTGCAGCACCTGTTTTGGTGGCTAAAAATCACCTGCAGTGCTCGCCATTGGCACTACTAATTAATAGTGGTAATGCGAATGCTGGAACGGGTGCGCAAGGGTTGAAAAATACGGTTAAAACTTGTGAGTTGTTGGCTAGCGAGCTAAATATTAAAACAGAGCAAGTGCTACCTTTTTCAACGGGCGTGATCGGCCAGCAGCTTGATGTCTCTAAGTTTGAAGTAGGCATTCCAAGTGTGGCTGCCCAGTTGTCAGAAGACGCTATGGATAAGGTGGCGAAAGGCATACTAACTACAGATTTGCTAGAAAAAACCCATTCCAAGACATTCGATGTGGCCGGGAAAACGGTAACTATTAGTGGTATTGCCAAAGGTTCAGGCATGATTCGTCCTGATATGGCCACCATGTTAAGCTTTGTTTTTACTGATATTAAGGCGACTCAAGATCAGTTGCAAGCTTGCTTAACACAGGCGACCAATCAGTCTTTTAATCGAATTACCGTTGATGGTGATACCTCTACTAATGATGCTTGTACACTCAGTGCAACAGGGGCAAGCGGTATTAATTTCGCTGATTGCAAAGACGTGTTTCAAGAGGCGCTAAATGAAGTGACAAAGTCTTTAGCGCATCAAATTATTAAAGATGGTGAAGGCGCCACAAAATTTGTTGAAGTATGTGTCAAGGGTGGCAGTACTTATAATGATTGTTTAGAAGTGGCCTATACGGTCGCACACTCTCCTTTAGTTAAAACAGCTTTATTTGCTAGTGATGCAAATTGGGGACGTATTTTGGCAGCCGTGGGGCGTGCACATGTTAAAGACTTGGATATTAGTAATATTAATATTTATCTAAATTCAGTTAGCCTAGTCAAGGCAGGCGAGCCAGATCCTACTTATACAGAGGCGCTGGGTAGTGCACAAATGCAAAAAACCGATATTGTGATTACCATAGAAATTGGCGCCAGCGATCTACAAGAAAGTGTTTGGACGACGGATTTTTCTTATGATTATGTCAAAATTAATGCGGAGTATCGAACATGAGTGTTTATCGATTGTTGATTTCTTGCCCTGATACCCATGGATTGGTGGCTATTGTCAGTCAGTTTATTCTTGAATATAATGGCAATATCAAAGAAGCGCACCATCATTTGGATGAGCAAAACCAGCACTTCTTTATGCGTATTGAGATTGAATCAAACTCTATCTCCTGTTCTTTAGATGAATTTAAAGAGGCTTTTTCTGTTTTAGCCGAGCGGTGTAACATGGCTTGGAAGCTGAGTGACGCTACACAGCTTAAGCGTATCTTGATTATGGGATCAAGTGCCTCACATTGTGTGGCAGATCTCTTGCATCGCGACCATGAAGACGAGCTTGAAGGTGAAATTATTGGTGTTTTATCAAATCATAGCAAACTCTCAAAGCTGGCTAGTTGGTACGACGTGGCGTTTAAAAAAGTAAGTATTAGCCAAGACACTCAAGAGGCTGATAAAGTGAAAATGATGCAAGCGGTTGACAGCTTTAATCCAGATGTGATTGTTCTAGCGCGCTATATGCAAATTATCCCTGAAGAGATGTGTGCTGAATATAACGGTAGAATTATTAATATTCACCATTCATTTTTGCCATCATTTGTGGGCGCTAATCCGTATGCACGTGCCGCTGAACGTGGAGTAAAGCTGATTGGCGCAACCTGTCATTATGTGACGGCTAATTTGGACGAAGGGCCGATTATTGAACAAGACGTGGTGCGTGTTGATCATGGTGATAGCGCCGATGACATGAAAAAAATGGGCCAGGATGTTGAGAAAATTACCCTAGCTAAAGGCCTCAAGTATCATCTAGAAGATCGCGTTTTAACCTGTAACAATAAAACCATTGTATTCTCATAATTGTTGACTTAGGTCAATCAATTGAGTGGGGCTATCCGTAAAATAAACCCACATGGAAGCAGTCCTCTATATTGATTATCTATTGCCGTTCTTGTTTTTTATTGTGGCGTTTGTCTATTCTTCGGTTGGCATGGGGGGCGGCTCATCCTATACAGCCATTATGGTGATTGCAGGCATGTCTACTTTAGTGATCCCGATGGTTTCTTTATCGCTTAACCTTTTTGTAACGACCATTGGAAGTTATAACTATTTGCGTAACAAGCATGGTAAGTTGCGTATTATTCTGCCATTTTTGTTCTCAGCAATTCCATTCGCTTATGTAGGTGGCGCGCTGCATTTACCTAAACAAGTATTTTTATGGATACTGCTGGCCTCGTTGATATTAGTTGCTATACGAATTTACTTCTGGAAAGATACAGGCTTTAGGTGGCAATTAAACCATTGGGGTAAAATTGCCATTTCTTTAATTGCTGGCTCTATTATGGGATTGGTTGCGGGTATTGTCGGTATTGGCGGCGGCGTATATTTGGTGCCTTTGATTATTATGCTAAATATTGGTACGCAAAAAGAAGCAGCAGCAGCGGGTGTGGTGTTTGTTTGGGTGGTGTCTCTATCAGGATTGGTATCGCGTTTGCACTATAATTCGATCGATCTATCTGAATATATACCTCTGATTGTGGCAGTCGTTGTGGGTGGGTTTTTAGGCTCTTATATGGGTTCGTTTAAGTTTAACCCAAAGACTATGGAGAAAATACTAGGTCTGGTTATTCTTGTGGCTATTGCGCTACTTATTAAGAAAATAGTTTTTTAACTATTTTCAACGATAAATTTTTTAAAGCGTTCGGCAATCGGCGAAAGCTTGTTTTTAGAATGATGCACAACATACCAATGACGAGTAATCGGAAATTTATCAATATCAAGCTGCTTAATAACATTATTTTCAAGCTCTAATTTAACCGTATGTTTGGATACAAATCCAATACCCAGTCCAGCTTGAACAGCCTGGATAATAGCTTCATTAGAGTTTATTTCAATATCAGAGTTGAGTCGCATGCCAATAATTCTTTCAATGGTAATGCGTGTACCTGAGCCTTGCTCTCTAGTAATAAGTGTCTCATTAGTGAGATTTTTAATGGTATTTTTCTGATTTTTAAGTAAGGGGTGCTCTGGATGAGCGATAGCAATTAGAGGATTCTCCATAAATGGCTGGGTAATCAGAGGCATGTCTGTTGGGGGTTCCCCCATAATAATCAAATCCGCTTCATTGTTATCAAGCTTTTTAAGTAATGATTCACGATTGGTTACATCTAAATAAAAAGACATTCGTGGGTATTTTTTCTTAAATTTAGCCAAAATATGACTAACAAATGAGTTGGTGGTCGTGGCAACGGCAATTTGCAAATGACCTGCTTCAGGATCTAGCGTTTGATCAATATCTAATTTACTTTTTTCAAGCGTATCAATAACGTCGATACAGGTCTGATAAAACATTTTTCCAATGTAGGTTGGTGTCACTGTTTTTCCTTTGGTATTAATAAGATCTGCCCCAATATTTTTAGTGAGTTGTTGTATCTGCATATAAACAGCAGGTTGGGTTACAAACAGCTCTTTACTTGCTCGGGTAAAACTTTTGGTGCGCACAACCGCTTCAAAGCTATACAATTGTTTAAGTGTGTAATTAATCATAAATAAATATTATTATTTAATAAAAAAATATTATTTTACCTTTTTAATCAAGTATTTAAATTAGCTTTCACCTCTATTTTATTAGGTGTTTTTTTTATGGCTAATTTGATTATTGATACTAACCATATTGGCAATATGTTTTTATATAAACCCTTGTTTTAACAAGGTTTTATATAAATACCCTAATAAATAAGTAAAGTTTATTTTTATTAAATTTTTGATTAGTTTTTATTAATAAATATTTATAAAAATATATAAGGATTTATTAAGAAAAATGGCTTTATATCGGTATTTTTTGCCAAAAAATGTTGAAACTGAAAAACAAAAGACTTACAAAATGAATGGTATTAATTATAATGGTATTTTTTTTGTTAAATAGGAGTCCACAATGGATCAATCGAATAGATATGCTGATTTGTCATTAGACGAAGATACGCTAATCGCACAAGGTGGCCATATTTTGGTTACATACACTATGCACCCAATGCCTGGTTTTTTTGGCTATTTAGAAACTGCTGCTCACTTTGCAGCTGAGTCTTCAACAGGTACAAACGTAGAAGTTTGCACAACAGACGACTTTACTAAAGATCTAGATGCAATGGTATATGAAATTGATGAAGCTAAAGGCATCATGAAGATTGCATACCCATGTGGCTTATTTGACCGCAATGTAATTGACGGTCGTGCAATGGTTGTATCTTTCTTGACACTTGCTATTGGTAACAACCAAGGCATGGGTGATGTTCAAGATGCGCAAATGATTGACTTCCATGTTCCTAAGCAGATGCTTGACATCTTTGATGGCCCATCTATGGATATCACTGATCTTTGGAGCCTATTAGGTCGCGACCGTGAAAATGGTGGTTACATTGCTGGTACTATTATTAAACCTAAGTTAGGTTTGCGTCCTAAGCCTTTTGCTGAAGCTGCATACCAGTTCTGGTTAGGTGGCGACTTCATCAAGAACGATGAGCCTCAAGGTAACCAAGTTTATGCTCGTATGAAGGATGTAACGCCTTTAGTTGCTGATGCAATGAAGCGTGCACAAGATGAAACAGGTGAAGCTAAGATTTTCTCTGCAAACATTACAGCTGATGATCATCATGAGATGATTGCCCGTGGTGAATACATCTTGGAAGCATTCGGTGAGAATGCTCATCACGTTGCATTCTTAGTTGACGGTTATGTTGGTGGTTGTGGTATGGTTACTACAGCACGTCGTAACTTCCCTGGTCAATACTTACATTACCATAGAGCCGGTCATGGTGCGATTACATCTCCATCTTCAGTTCGTGGTTACACTGCATTTGTTCTTGCTAAGCTTTCTCGCCTTATGGGTGCGTCTGGTATCCACGTGGGTACAATGGGCTTCGGTAAGATGGAAGGTGGTGCAGATGATAAGCATATTGCATACATGATTGAACGTGATAGCGCTCAAGGTCCAGTTTATCACCAAGAATGGCACGGTATGAAGCCGACTACACCAATTATTTCTGGTGGTATGAATGCGCTACGTCTTCCAGGTTTCTTCGAAAACCTAGGTCACGGTAATGTAATCAACACTTCTGGTGGTGGTTCTTACGGACATATTGATTCTCCTGCAGCGGGCGCTAAGTCATTGCGTCAAGCGTACGAATGTTGGATGGCTAAAGCTGATCCAATTGAGTTTGCTAAAGAACACAATGAGTTTGCTCGTGCATTCGAGTCATTCCCAGGTGATGCAGATTCTCTATACCCAGGTTGGAGAGATCAGCTAGGTGTTCACAAGTAAATCTTGTAACGTTTAGTTATAAAAGCCTCTGCTACATGTAGAGGCTTTTTTTTCTAAGAAACTCTTACCCAAGTGAGAACGTAGGTTCTTATTTTGGTAAGCGTTTCAAACTACACAAGTTATTGTGTTTAAGTATAACTTAAATTAATAAGGATAGAACTATGTCAGATTTCGATATCAATCAATTTAAAATTGAATCAGAGCCGTTTTACGAAGCACAATCAAACGAAGCAGAACTTTATACGGCGGCATACAATGCAAGATTTCCGGTGATGGTTAAAGGTCCAACAGGTTGTGGTAAATCTCGTTTTATTGAGTATATGGCGTATAAGTTAGATAAGCCTATTATTACCGTTTCTTGTAATGAAGATATTACCGCTTCAGATCTAATTGGTCGCTACTTGTTGGATTCTAATGGTACTCGTTGGGTAGATGGTCCTTTAACATTAGCAGCGCGTCATGGCGCTATTTGTTATTTAGATGAAATCGTTGAGGCTCGTCAAGACACCATGGTGGTTATTCACTCATTAACGGATCATCGTCGTGAATTAATGTTGGATAAAAAAGGCGAACTTGTTAAGGCACACCCTGATTTCCAATTAGTGATCTCATATAACCCTGGTTATCAGTCACTCATGAAAGATCTTAAGCAATCAACCAAGCAGCGTTTTACAGGTATGGACTTTGACTATGCTTCAGCTGAATTGGAAGCGTCAATTGTTGTTAAGGAATCGGATGTAGATGCAGATACTGCCGCTAAATTGGTTAAGCTTGCTGAAACCACTCGTAATTTAGTAGGGCATGGATTGGATGAAGGTGCTTCAACGCGTCTTTTAAATTATGCAGGCACGTTGATTGCTGCTGGTGTTGATACTAAGGATGCTTGCCATATGGCATTAGTGTGTCCAATTACAGATGATGCTGAGGTTCGCACAACTATGAGTGGTGCAATTGACGCTATTTTTGGCTAATAGGTAAATAACTTATGACCGAAGAAGTTCAATATAAGCCTCTAGATTGCGCATTTGAATCCGTACAAGCCGTTTTTGCCTTAAATATTGAGCAGGCAGTAGAGCACTTATCAGAAGCCAGCCTTAGTGAGTATTATGAGGGTGCTGAGTTTTTGGCTAAAATTGGCCAGGGTGACAAATTATCTATTGCATTTTTAAAAACCATGCCATGGGCGGGTGAGCATTTTGGTGACGGTAGCATTAAAAAAATTACTGATTTCACCTACAATAAAATTTGTAGAACGCCCAACAAACCAGCTGTTGAAAAGTTTCTAGATAGCTTTATTATTGTTGTTGATCATATTGACAAAGATCAGCTAGATGAATATTTAGCATTAATTGAATATCATTTGTCTGAGACAACCTTCTCTATTCATGGTATTCACGACACACATCCATCGCCATCGCTAATAGCAATGCTTGCTAATATTAATTTATTATTAGAGCAACTAGATTTTAAAGGTATTTATGAGTGGATTAATTATGGTCTTAGATATTTTAAAGATCATCCAGAGCGCCAAGAAGAGTATTTTACGTTAACAACGGCTGATTCGAAAGCAGTCTTTCAGCGTCAACGAAAAGGTTTGTTATTTAGTGATATTGAACGTCCTATTAATTTATTCCAGCAAGCTCTATGGAAGACGAATTTTATGTACGCGCCGTATTCACCAGATTTTGAAGCGCTTGAGCATTTTCATCCTTATTTAGAAGATGAAGTTATTCGCTTGCCTGATATTTATAGCGACTTAAATGGTGTTAACGGTTGTAAGCGCTATATGGCATTAATTGCGCATATTATTGCCCATCATCAGTTCACCACAAAAATTGTGGCTGATAACGTCTCACCACAGCAACGATTCTTTACCGAAGTGTTTGAAGATGCACGCGTTGAATATTTAGCCATTCAGCAATATCCAGGTTTGAAAAAACTTTGGTTAAGTTTAATGCCAGTAGTGGACGAGTTTGATTGTGACGATACGAGGCAGTCTTGCCTAAGACACCGAGCCATTATGCTTACTCGCGCATTACTGGATGACAATCATCCGTATCAAAATCAAATTATTTTGGATTATGTTGAAAAGTTCAAAGAATTAATGAGTAGGGGTGAAACAACTACTTCCGATAGTTTAAGTCTTGGCCTTGGTTATTTAATTAAAACTCGAAGTGCGTCTGATGCACTGGGCAGTATTTATTTTGAAAATACTGAGGTTAGCTATCGTGATGACAATCGTTCTATATGGCTGTTCATTGAAGAGTTTGATGAAGAAGATAATATTTTTGAACATCAGAAAAAATCTGAGGATGAAGATGATGAGGAGGTTGAAGTAATTCCGCCACATTATTACGATGAATGGGATTATGCCTATGAATCGTATAAGCCAGATTGGGCGGCGGTTTATGAGCGCTTGCATACACATACGAATGCTTCAAAAATTGATCAAATTTTAGACAAGCATTCATCTTTAGTTAAACAGCTTAAGAAGGTGCTTGATTTGCTTAAACCTCAAAATAAGAAGCGTGTTCGTTATCAGGAAGAAGGTGTTGAGTTGGATTTAGATATTGCACTTCGTAGCGTGATTGATATTAAAAATGGCTCACAGCCGGATACTCGAATTAATGTTGATTTTGAGCATGATTCTCGCAGTGTCTCAGTGCTATTGTTGCTTGACTTATCACAATCACTTAATGAAGTGGCAGGGTCTTCTGGTCAGACCATTTTAGAGCTTTCTCAAGAAGCGGTATCGCTATTGGCTTGGGCGGTGGAACAATTGGGTGATAATTTTGCCATTGCAGGGTTTAATTCAGATACTCGTCAAAAAGTTATGTATTATCACATTAAAGGCTATAGTGAGCATTGGGACGATACGGTTAAATCTAGATTGGCCGACCTTAAGGCTGAGTTTTCAACGCGTATGGGCGCCGCTATTCGTCATGGTGCACATTATCTTGATATGCAGCAAAGCGATAAAAAACTCATGTTAATCCTAACTGATGGCGAGCCTGCTGATATTGATATGCATGATTCAAAAGCTTTGATTCAAGATACGCACAAAGCAGTACAAGAAGCGCAGCAAAAAGGCATGTATCCATATTGCATTAGTTTAGATAAAAAAGCGGATGAGTATATTGCTGATATTTTTGGATCGCATTATTCAGTGATTGATCGTATTGAGTCTCTACCAAAAGAATTACCACAGTTATTTTTATCCTTAACTACATAATGAAAAATATTACGGCCACTGTAGAATTTGATTATAAAGCTCAGCATTACAAACTGTCTTCAGAGATTGATATTGAGACAATCATTAATCAAGATAACTATTGTGAATCTATCTATCTGACAATTGCAAGGGAGAATAGTGTTGGACTTTACAGTTATGAGCTTGAAATTATGATGGATCAGAAAATCATATTTTCAGATAAGGATGGATATATACAGCAGTGTTTAAACAATGGAGATATAGATATATCAAAATTGAGAGATTTACATACCAAACAACTATTGACATCAGTTATAACTGAATTAATGGATAAATATGATTTGAAGAAAGACGATAAAAATACGTTCGATGCACTAACAGATGCATATATTAAAGGAAAAAATAGCTAATTTTCTTACTTTCTTTAGCTGAATAGAGCTGATTTATAGCTATTAACCATGTTTATTTTAGGTTTATACCTTATAAAAGCACTAGGTTTTTTCTATTTTCAATAGAAAAAAATATAGAAATATCCTTTAGTGTCAGTATTTTTTGCAAGAAATTGATATATTACCAACTTCTAATAATAATAATAACTTATGATTAACTAAAAAAAAATTAATTTACATTTTTTTTTCTCTACCTATAATGGGGGCTCCAATTTAACAAAAAAAGGAGTTAAAAAAATGGCAAAGGTTTATGATGCGGGTGTTAAAGATTACCGCGAAACATATTGGATGCCGGATTACACACCGTTAGAAACGGATATCCTGGCATGTTTTAAAATCACACCACAAGACGGTGTACCACGTGAAGAAGTAGCAGCGGCAGTAGCAGCTGAGTCTTCTACAGGTACTTGGACTACGGTGTGGACAGATCTATTAACAGATCTTGATCACTATAAAGGTCGTTGTTATGCGATCGAAGACGTACCGGGCGATGATACATGTTTCTACGGTTTTGTTGCTTACCCAATTGATCTTTTTGAAGAAGGTTCAGTTGTAAACGTAATGACATCATTAGTTGGTAACGTATTCGGCTTTAAAGCTCTACGTGCACTTAGACTTGAAGATATCAGATTCCCAATTGCATACGTAATGACTTGTAACGGTCCACCGCAAGGTATCCAGTTAGAGCGTGACATCATGAACAAATACGGTCGTCCTTTATTAGGTTGTACTATTAAGCCTAAGTTAGGTTTATCAGCTAAGAACTATGGTCGTGCATGTTATGAAGGTCTTCGTGGTGGTTTAGACTTCACGAAAGATGATGAAAATGTTAACTCACAGCCGTTCATGCGTTGGAGAGCTCGTTTTGACTTCGTACAAGAAGCTATCGAGAAAGCTGAAGCTGAAACTGGTGAGCGTAAAGGTCACTACCTAAACGTTACTGCGCCGACTTCTGATGAAATGATGAAGCGTGCCGAGTATGCTAAAGAAATCGGTTCTCCGATCATTATGCATGACTACATTACTGGTGGTTGGTCTGCTAACACGCAGCTAGCACAATGGTGTCAAGACAACGGTATGTTATTACACATTCACCGTGCAATGCATGCGGTATTAGACCGTAACCCGCATCACGGTATCCATTTCCGCGTATTGACTAAGATCTTGCGTTTATCTGGTGGTGATCATTTACACTCAGGTACTGTTGTAGGTAAGCTTGAAGGTGACCGTGAGGCTACTTTAGGTTGGATCGACATTATGCGTGATTCATACATTAAAGAAGATCGTTCACGCGGTATCTTCTTTGACCAAGATTGGGGCGCAATGCCGGGTGTAATCCCAGTAGCTTCTGGTGGTATTCACGTATGGCACATGCCAGCACTAGTAAACATTTTCGGCGACGATTCTGTATTACAGTTTGGTGGTGGTACATTAGGTCACCCGTGGGGTAACGCAGCTGGTGCAGCAGCAAACCGTGTAGCGGTTGAAGCTTGTACTGAAGCTCGTAACCAGGGTCGTGAGTTAGAGAAAGAAGGTAAAGACATCCTTACTACTGCAGCTAAGCACAGTCCTGAACTTGCTATCGCAATGGAAACTTGGAAAGAAATCAAGTTTGAATTCGATACAGTTGACAAGATTGACGCAGCACATAAGTAAAGTGTCACTAGCAAGGTGTCAAAACCTTGCTATTTAACTAATATATAAGGAGCATTAATATGCAAGATTATCAATCAAGTTTAGGTAACACTGACAGTCGTAAATTTGAGACTTTCTCATACTTACCTACAATGAACGCTGAGCAAACTCGTCAACAAGTTCAATACATTATTGATCAAGGTTGGAACCCGAGTATTGAGCACACTGAGCCACAGCATGCTGCTGGTTCGTACTGGTACATGTGGAAACTGCCAATGTTTGGTGAAACAGACGTTGACGCGATTCTTCAAGAAATTGAAAATTGTCATGCTGCACATCCGGACAACCATGTTCGTTTGTTAGGTCTAGACAACTTCGCACAATGTGCTGGCGCTTCAATGGTTATCTACCGTGGTAAAACGGTTTAATAACTCTTAAGTGATAGATTTAAAAAGCCTTAGCTATTAATTTGGTTAGGGCTTTTTTTAACTATCAAATAATTATGACAAATAAACCAAAAACATATATCGGTATTAATAATGAGATCAATGGCGGCATGACCACCATTGGTAAAATAATTCGCGATGCCTGGGTGTTTGAGTTAATTGAAGAAACAGAAACTTGTGAAGGGTGGAACCTGGCAGGTATTGACGCATTGTTAGAAAAAGTTAATAATGAGTGGGATAAGTACAGCTGTTTAGTCGGTTTTTTACCACCAGAGCTAAGAGAACGCCATCAGCGTATTCATGATGTTGCCATTCAAAATGCTAAGAAAGCAGGCTGGTCAGGCGAATCAGAAACTGATGATGAAGATGAATAAATAGGAAAGGAGAATTATGTCTGAAATAAAAGTAGATCCAAAACAATATATTGTTAAAGATGAGCCTTACTATGAGGCCGTTAATGATGAGATAGAATTATATCAATCAGCTTACGATGTACGTATGCCAATGATGATTAAAGGTCCAACAGGTTGTGGTAAATCACGTTTTGTTGAGCACATGGCTTGGAAACTTGGAAAGCCACTAATCAGTGTTGCCTGTAACGAAGATATGACTGCCTCTGATTTAGTGGGTCGTTTTTTATTAGACAAAGATGGTACAAAGTGGCAAGATGGACCTCTAACAACCGCTGCTCGTATTGGTGCGATTTGTTACCTAGATGAAATCGTTGAAGCGCGCCAAGACACGACAGTTGTGATTCACCCATTAACGGATCACCGTCGTGAATTACCTCTTGATAAGAAAGGTGAGTTAGTTAAGGCACATCCTGATTTTCAATTAGTTATTTCATATAACCCTGGTTACCAGTCTCTTATGAAAGATCTTAAGCAATCTACTAAACAGCGTTTCGGTGGCATGGATTTTGATTATCCAGAGACTGAATTAGAAGTGGCAATTGTTACTAAAGAGTCTGGTGTTGATCAGGCGATTGCTGAAAAACTAGTGCAAATTGCACATCGTGCTAGAAACTTAAAAGGCCATGGTCTTGATGAAGGTATCTCTACTCGATTATTGGTTTACGCAGGTCAGTTAATTGCTAAAGGTGTTGCTGCTGAAGCAGCTTGTAGCATGACGATGATTACTCCGTTGACAGATGATCCAGATATGCGTGATACACTTAATGCTGCTGTACAAACGTTTTTAGGCTAAAACAGACTATTCGTTAACAATAATTTCTCGTTTGGTAATATTATTGGCTTAACGGGTTGATTTTAAGTAATTAATCAAGGTGAGTTGTCATGTCAAAAGTTGTACTTGAAGATTATGCAGAATTTCTAGAAAAAATCGCACCTGAAGTAAGAGGTGTTTTGGATGCAACATTTCAGGATGCTGCTCGTGTAATTTCTCCTGCAGGTTTAAAAGATTATTTAGATGGTGCCAAGTCTTTATGTGGTTTGGGTAGAGGTAATGACCTTGTCATAACTTATTTAGAGGTTATGCCACAAATTGCAAAAGAATGTGGTGAGGATATTATCCCTGATTGTGTTACTGCCGCTATGAAGGCTTCATCTCTAACCTCAGGTGAAGTTATTTCATTGTTGATATCGACACTTCCAGTGGTTTCTAGACACCTGGGTGATGCTCAGTTGGTTCGTGGCTATCTAACGATGATTCATCAGCTTGCCTCTACAGCAGCCCGTGGATTGCGCCCAATGCTACTCAATATCGATGAGTTATTGTCTAAACTAACGTTAAGTGGGTTGCGTCGCTGGTCCCAATTTGGTGCCAAAGCTTACCGTCGTGATTTTAAAAATCTAACCTCTTATTTCTCCCTAGATTCGGCAGATTCTCGTGCCATGCTTGAAAAAGAACGTCGTGGCGTTTTATTTGTTAGAGTTCAGCGAAAGTTAAACTTTTATTTGCGTGCTCTATGGGGGCGTGACTTCTTTATTCGTCCAACGGGCGCTGACTATGCTGATTTTAGACCTTATGTTGAAGATCGGATTATTTATGTGCCAGATGCACTAGATGATGTTGAGGGGGTTGAAGGCTTAGAAGTATATCGTGCAACTGTAGCCCATATGGCTGCACACATGATGTATACCAATAAATCCATGTCAGCAGAGCAGCTTAGCCCTGCGCAAATGTTTTTTATTGGCCTGCTTGAAGATGCCCGTGTTGAGTATAAAGCGATTAATGATTTTCCTGGATTGGGTAAGTTATGGCGTTCGTTAATGGTGTTAGAGCATGAAGAGCCTTCAGAGCACAAAACCATGGATATTTTAGAGAGTTTTGCTTTGCAATTGCTTGATCCAGAGGTTAAGGGAGGTGACGAACAGTTAAACGATTTTGCAGAAAAGTTCCATCGTGAGATTGAAGCCAATCAAGATGATAATCACTTTGCTTGGTTAATGGGTGTTGAACTTTATAATATTTTTGAGGGGCGTAAAGAAATTCCTAGTTTGAGAATTTTAGAACGCTACCGCATTGATTACCGTGATGATAATCGCATTATTTGGCATTACGAAGATATTAACTGGGACATGGGTATTGAATACATGGCTGCCAGTCAACAGCAAGTGCGTTATGAAGTAAGCCCCTTAATGATGGCGCATGAAGTGGATTGTGAATTAGCCGGCGATGATGCTCAAGAAGTTTGGACTTGTAAAGATAATATGCGTTTTTATGAGGATGATTTAACAGATACCGCTAGATCGTTTAATGATGAATGGGGTAGGGAGCCAATTTCAGATCCTTATCATTATCATGAGTGGGATTATCAAATCCAACTTCATCGTCCAGATTGGGCAACAATTTATGAAAGGCGTGCCACCAAAGGAAATCCAGAAGATATTGAGGCGATTTTGACCGAGCATAAGCCAATTGCCCATAGAATTAGGCAAATTATTGACTTACTGTCTCCAGCGGGTGTTCAGCGACAACGCGGCATGGAAGATGGCGATGAAGTGGATATTAATGCAGCTATTGATGCAATGATTGCTATTCGCATGGGCGAGCAGCCTAATCCTCGTATTACCATGCGTAATGTGTTAAATAATCGAGATCTGTCTGTAGTTGTGCTTTTAGATTTATCTGAGTCAACCAATGAAATGGTGGGTGATTCTGATAAGACAATCTTGCAATTAACGCGTGAAGCGGCCACATTAGTTTCAACTGCCATTGAAGGTATTGGCGATCCATTTGCACTTCATGGTTTTGCTTCAGATGGTCGTCACGATGTTCAATATTTCCGTTTTAAAGATTTTAATCAGCATTTTGATGATGAGGCAAGATCCCGTTTAGCAGGCATGAAGGGTGGTTTGTCTACTCGAATGGGTGCGGCGCTAAGGCATGCAGGCGCGCATTTGCATAAACAACAAGAAAAGCGTAAGCTGATTTTGTTAGTCACTGATGGTGAGCCGGCAGATATCGATGAGACAGATCCGCAACACTTACGTTTTGATACTAAAAAAGCAGTTGAAGAATTATATTCAACTGGTGTTTTAACATACTGTCTAACGCTTGATCCACATGCAGATGCTTATGTGAAGCGAATTTTTGGTGAAAATAATTATACGGTTATTGAAAATGTTGAAAAATTGCCTGAACAGTTGCCGTTACTATTTGCCAGTTTAACTGCTTAGTTATCACATGTTTGAGGATGATGAAAAACTCATTGAGTTTGTTCCTAAATATCCTCATACGTTACCGCAAGATTGGGCCGATACGGGAAATCCTACTGTTTATGAGATAAGTGCAACTCTGGATACCCTTAAAAAAATGTATGCTGACCAAGTTAAAGACCTAAGCCAAGGTCGAGTTGGTACTGAAATAGGCGAAGAAAATTTAAGAAATATAGCGACCAATTATCAGTCGATTAAATCGATTTTATTTGAACCCCGTTAAAAGAGGAAGGCCGTGTGAGTGATGAAAATAAACCCCTAATTTTTGAAGTTAGTCAAAATAATTTTGAAGATCTTGTTGTGCATAATTCATCGCACTTACCGGTTTTAGTTGAATTTATGGGAATTTGGTCTGAGCCATGTATTAAGACTGAATACATTTTGTCAGACCTTGCTAAAGAATTCCCTGGCGGCTTTGTTTTTGCTAAAGTTGATATTGATGAGCAAGAGGAATTGAAACAGCAATTTTCAATTACCAACATACCTACCTTGGCAGTATTCAAGGATGGTAAAGAGGTTCAGCGTGAAGAGGGTGAATTACAGCAAGAAGAGCTACGTATCTTGTTGAAACATTATGGGGTTTTTCGAAAGTCTGATGAATTGCGCGACCAAGCCAGAACTAAGCATATGGCAGGCGATACCCAGTCTGCAATTATGCTACTAACTCAAGCCATTTCATCTGATCCAAGTAATACCCGTATTGCTTTGGATATGGTGCAAATTTTCTTGGATATTAATGAACTGGAGCAAGCGCAAGCATTATTTGATAAATTACCTGAATCCGTTAAAACAAAGGATATGGGCTTGTCAATTTCAACTCAGATTAATTTCATTAGGCTTGCTCAAAATACATCAGGCATTGACTCTCTGAAAGTGCAAATTTTAAGTACCCCGAATGACTACCAGGTTCGTTTTGATTTGGCAGTTTGTTTATTTGCTCAACATGAGATTAAAGAGGGCATGGAGATGCTATTCTTTATCCAAGAAAATGAACCAAGCTTTAAAGAGGGTGCTGCCAGAGAAATGATCGGTATGATCTGTAACATGCTGGCTAATACCAACCCTGAAGAAAGTGGCGCATACCGCCAGCGCTTAGCTAATTTAATTAGCGAATAGTCTTAAAATTCCTGTTCAACAAAATCCAAATCAATTTGAATATTAGAGCCATCCAAAAGCTCTAAACATTTTGGCACGGCTAAGAATACCGCGCCCAAACATACTGCAATAGCAGCTGGCTTGCCAGGCAGGTTAATGATTAAACTTTTACCACGTGTACCAGCAGTCTGACGCGAGAGTATTGCGGTTGGTACAGTTTTTAAACTAACTGCACGCATTTGTTCAGCAAACCCATCAAAAATACGCTCACAGACAGTGTGTGTCGCCTCAGGGGTAACATCGCGCGTGGTTGGTCCAGTGCCACCCGTTGTTAGGATTAAATTACAATTTTTATTGTCAGCAAAGTCAATTATGGTTTGTTCAATGAGTGATTGCTCATCCTCAATAATAATATTGTCTATTTCATAAGGCGACAAGACTGCACTTTTAATCCACTCTTGCATGGCTGGACCGCCAATATCCTCGTATTCGCCACGGGCAGCTCGATCTGAAATCGTAATAAATCCAATTTTTATCTTTGTGTTATTCATATTTCTTTTGTTGAACTAAAAGTTTCATAATTTTAATCGTAAAAAACCAGTCAAGAGTTGTCAAAAATTAAAAAAACCTAATTTAATTAGCTTTCTTGATATGGGTCAAGAAAGTTAAAAATAGTTTTATAAATTGATCCAAGTCAAGGTTTATAAGGGTTTTAAAGGCAAAATCGCTGACAAGTATTCTTAAATTTGATAACAAGGAGAAATAATGGGTTTATCGATGATTAAAAGCCATGGCGCACAAGCCAACTCTGTTTTAGCGGCAAATACAATTGCATTTACAGCTTGTTTTGCAGTTTGGGTTATGTTTTCAATTATTGGTATTCCAATTAAAGAATTACTTGAATTATCTGAAACACAATTTGGATTATTAGTAGCCACTCCTATTTTAACAGGCTCGTTGTTTAGATTGCCTGTGGGTATGTTGACCGACAAGATTGGTGGTCGAGTTGTTTATCTAGTCCTGATGCTGGCGATGATTATTCCATTATGGTTTATTGGTAATGCTACTGAATACTGGCAATTTTTAGTATTGGGTTTATTTGTTGGTATTGCAGGCGCATCATTCTCAGTTGGTATTGCTTATACTGCCAAATGGTTTGACAAAGATCATCAAGGATTTGCTATGGGTATTTTTGGTGCGGGTAATGCAGGAGCTGCGTTAACTAAGTTTATTGCCCCTTCATTGGTTATTGCGTATGGATGGCAGGCAGTTCCTAAAATTTACGCAGTGGCTATGGTGATTGTGATTATTGGCTACTGGATGTTTACTTATGAAGATCCTGCTCACCATACCGCTAAAAATGTCAGCATGAGAGAGCAGTTAAAAGCCTTGAATGACCCTAAGCTTTGGAAATACATGCAGTACTACTCACTAGTATTTGGCGGGTTTGTTGCCTTATCTTTATGGATGACAAAATACTACATTAACGAATATGGTTTTGATTTACAAACAGCTGCACTATTGGCTGCTATTTTTGTATTGCCTTCTGGTGTGATTCGTGCATTAGGCGGGTGGTTTTCAGATAAATATGGTGCTTACAAAGTCACTTGGTGGGTTATGTGGATTTCTTTGGTTTCGCTATTCTTTATGTCATATCCACAAACTGCAATGATAATCGAAACAACTCACGGACCTGAAAAGTTTGATCTTAGTTTGAACGTTTGGGTGTTTACAGCATTTTTATTTATCCTAGGTATTGCTTGGGGCTTTGGCAAGGCATCAGTATTCAAATTCTTATCAGATGAGTATCCAGATAATATCGGTGTGGTTTCAGGCATTGTAGGTCTAGCAGGTGGTATGGGTGGATTCTTGTTGCCAATCATGTTTGGCGCATTGATTGACTACACACATGTTAATTCTGTGATTTTTATGTTGCTATATGGTGCAACAGCAGTATCACTAATCTGGATGCACTTTACATTTGGTAAAGAACAAAAAGCAAAGAATATTGAACAAGCAGTTCAAACAGTAAACGAATAATTTTAATCAATTTTTAATAAAAGGAGCTAATCATGGCTAAAGACATAAAAAGCTGGAATCCGGATGATTCATCCGAGTGGGAAAGCACAGGTAAGGCGATAGCTACCCGCAATTTGTGGATTTCTATCCCAAGCTTGCTGGCAGGTTTTGCCACGTGGTTGATGTGGGGTATTATTACCGTGCAAATGATGAATACGGGTTATGGTGGTTTTGATAAATCCCAGTTATTCACACTAGCAGCGATTGCTGGTTTATCGGGCGCAACACTACGTATCCCTTCAACATTCTTTATTCGTCTAGCAGGTGGTAGAAATACTATCTTCTTAACAACCTCGCTATTGATATTACCAGCCTTGGGTTTGGGTATGGCATTATCAACACCAGATACGCCTTTTTGGCAATTCCAGTTATTGGCATTGTTATCTGGCTTTGGTGGTGGTAATTTTGCTTCTTCAATGTCAAACATCTCTTTCTTCTTTCCTAAAAAAATCCAGGGTTATTCATTGGGCATGAATGCAGGTTTGGGTAACTTTGGTGTAACAACCATGCAAATCGTTATTCCTTTAGTGATGACACTAGCAGTTATGGGAAATCCAACCGAGCTGCAGATTGCTTCAGGAACCTTGATTGGTAAAATTCCTGCAGGTACAGACACCTATTTACAAAATGCAGGTTATGTTTGGCTGATTATCTTAATTCCATTGTCAATCGCATCATGGATGGGGATGAATAATATTACCGAAGATCATGTATCTCCAAATATTGGCTCAACCATGGGTGCTTTTATTAAGATTATCGTTATGTTAATTTTAGGTCTTTCAACAGCGGCATTTGGTTTATGGTTGATGTTGCCTGAAGTTGCATCTGGATCAGGACTAATGATTAGTAAATGGGTAGTATTACCAATAATCATTGCACTAACAGTGTTGTTACTTAAGTTGTTACCACTAGGTAAAGATTATAAAGATGGACTTAAGCGTCAATATAAGATTTTTGAAAATAAGCACACATGGGCAATGACAATCATTTATGTGATGACATTCGGATCTTTTATTGGCTACGCTGCAACGCTAGCCTTGTCAATTAAAGTAATTTTTGGTTTTCAGCATATTATGGTTGATGGCATCATGACACATAATACGGTTAATCCAAATGGCCCTTCGGCATTAACTTATGCTTGGATGGGTGCCTTTGTTGGTGCGCTTATTCGCCCAATTGGCGGCATGATTGCCGATAAGATTGGTGGCGCAAAAGTGACACAAATTATCTCAGCAGTGATGGTTGCTTCAGCTTTAGGCGTGGCTTATTACATGAAGCAGGCTTACGCTAGTGCTACACCAGAAGAATTCTTTTGGCCATTCTTAATCTTATTTGTGGTCTTGTTTGCAATGACCGGTTTGGGTAATGGATCGACCTTTAGAACTATTTCACAAGTGTTTAATAAAGAGCAAGCTGGCCCAGTTCTGGGTTGGACATCTGCGGTAGCAGCTTACGGTGCTTTTATCATTCCTAAAGTGTTTGGTGAGCAAATTAAGCTAACGACACCTGAGAACGCTTTATATGGTTTCGCGGTGTTCTATGCACTTTGCATGGTGATTAACTGGTGGTTCTACTTGCGTAAAAACGCTGAGTTTCATAATCCATAGACATAAATAAATAAGTTGAGTAGTGCAAGCTACTCTTCTTTATTAAAAATAATTTTAAATGGTTATTTTTAATAAAGAGTTGAATTTTGTTGATCCACATCAAGGTTTATTTAGTAAGTGTGAGCAAAATTTATCTTTACAGCAGGGCTTTTAATTAATAAAAAAAAGAGATAAACAGGAGAAAAATATGAGTCATTTTTTAGACAGACTTAAATATCTTAGTCGTAAAAAATCAACCTTTTCTAAAGGACATGGTATTGTTACTGGTGAGGATCGAGCATGGGAAGACACCTATCGTAATCGCTGGCGTCATGATAAGGTGGTTCGATCAACACATGGTGTGAATTGTACGGGTGGTTGTTCATGGCAGATTTTTGTAAAAAATGGCCTTGTATCATATGAAATGCAACAAACGGATTATCCACGTACTCGTGAAGATCTTCCAAATCACGAGCCTCGCGGTTGTCAACGTGGCGCCTCATTCTCTTGGTACTTATACTCTCCACACCGTATAAAATATCCATTGGTTCGTGGTCGTCTACTTGATTTATACCGCGCTGAACGCGCTACCGGAAAAGATCCAGTAGAATCTTGGGAAGCGATTCAAGCTGATAAAGCTAAGCGCGATTCTTATGTTAGTGTTCGTGGTCTAGGCGGGTTCGTTCGTGGAAACTGGGATGAAGTGGTTGAAATGACAGCTGCTGCAAATGTCTACACGATTAAAAAATATGGCCCTGACCGTATTTATGGTTTTTCTCCAATTCCTGCTATGAGTATGATTTCATACGCTGCTGGATCTAGATACTTATCTATGATTGGCGCAGGTGTGGGCTCGTTCTATGATTGGTACTGTGACTTGCCACCAGCTTCTCCACAAGTATGGGGCGAGCAGACTGACGTACCTGAGTCAGCTGATTGGTACAACTCTAAATATATTATTATTTGTGGTGCAAACCTACCAATGACACGTACACCAGACGCACACTTTATGACAGAGTCGCGTTATAACGGTACCAAAATTGTTTCAATGGCACCTGATTATGCAGAATATGTGAAGTTTGCTGATCTTTGGATGCCAGTTAAGCAAGGTACAGATGCAGCTGCATTTATGGCCATGGGTCATGTTGCATTAAAAGAATTCCACGTTGATAAGCAAGATCCGTATTTTGCTGAATATGCGCGTAGTTTTACTGACTTCCCAATGCAGGTTATCCTAGAAGAGGTTAACGGAAAATTGGTTACGGGTCGTTTCCTTCGTGCTTCGGACTTTGACAAGAATATGGGTGAAGATAACAACCCTGAATGGAAGACAGTTGTTTTCGATTCCAAATCAAATACCTTTGTTTCTCCAAACGGATCAATTGGTTATCGTTGGGGTGAAGAGGGTAAATGGAATATTTTAGAGCAGGCTAATGGTAAAGATATTGAACAAGAGCTTAGTTGTATTGATAATTCTGATGCAGTTATCGATGTAACTTTCCCACACTTTAACCCAGAAGAGGGTGATACATTAGTTCGTAAGATTCCAGTGCGTAAATTAACACTTACTGATGGTAAAGAAGTAATGGTTACATCAGTTTGTGATTTACAAATTGCACAATACGGTATTGATCGTGGCTTGGGTGATAACTTAGCTACTTCATACGATGATGAAAGTGTTCCTTACACACCAGCATGGGCTGCCAAAATTACAGGCGTTCCAGCTGCTGACTTAGAAAGAACAGGTCGTGAATTTGCTGATAATGCTTCGAAAACTCGAGGCAAGTCAATGGTTATTTTAGGTGCGGCGATTAATCACTGGTACCACAATGACATGAATTACCGCGGCATTATGAATCTACTGCATATGTGTGGCTGTGTTGGCCAATCAGGTGGTGGTTGGGCTCACTATGTGGGGCAAGAGAAATTACGTCCTCAAGCAGGTTGGGCGCCAATTGCATTTGGTTTGGATTGGAATAGACCGCCACGTCACATGGCCTCAACAACTTACTGGTATTTCCATACAGATCAGTGGCGTTATGAGCGTGTTGAAGCGGACGAATTATTAGCATCAACTGCTAAAGCTAAATACAAGGGTAATCAATTAGCCGACTATAACGTTGCAGCGCAACGTATGGGTTGGACACCTTCGATACCACAATTTGATCAAAACCCGTTAGAACTTGCTAAAGAGGCTGAAGCGGCGGGTGCAACCGATGAAGCGGCAGTATCAGATTATGTTGCTAATAAGCTTAAAAGTGGTGATTTGAATTTTGCTTATGAAGATATCGATGCAGAGGAAAACTTCCCTCGTAACTTATTCGTATGGCGAGCTAACTTAATTGGTAGCTCATCTAAAGGTCATGAGTACTTCCTTAAACATTTACTAGGTTCACAAAATGGTGTACTTGCTGAAGGCACAGAAGGTGAAGCTTGTAAAGAAATTAAGTGGCATGAAAAAGCACCAGTCGGTAAGTTGGACTTAATGGTCGATATTAACTTCCGATTGAATTCAACAGGTGCTTATTCTGATATTGTCTTACCAACAGCAACTTGGTATGAAAAAGCCGATCTTAATACGACAGATATGCATCCATTTATCCATCCATTGGGTAAGGCAGTTGATCCAGCTTGGGAGTCTAAGTCTGATTGGCAAATCTTTAAAACCATTGCTAAAAAATTCTCAGAATTATCAGAGAAGCATTTAGGTGTACAAAAAGATGTGGTATCTCTACCAATGCAACACGATACACCAATGGCTATGGCTCAACCTTTCGGTGAGGTAAAAGATTGGAAGAAAGGTGAGTGTGATTTAATTCCAGGTAAGACGGCGCCAATTTTTAAAGTCGTTGAAAGAGACTATCCAAGTACATATGCTAAATATATTGCTCTAGGTCCTCTAATGAAGACTATTGGTAATAACATCAAGGGTATTGATTGGAATACCGATCATGAAGTTGATGAACTTGCAGTATTGAATGGTGTTATTAAAGAAGAGGGTGTTTCTAAAGGCATGCCGTCACTCGCTGAAGATATTCATGTGTGTGATGCGGTAATGCGTATGGCACCTGAAACTAATGGTGAAGTGGCGCATAAATCGTGGTCTGGTCAATCTAAGAAAACAGGTATTGATCATTCACACCTTTATAAAGGCCGTCAAGATGAGAAGATTACTTACAGAGATATTGTATCTCAACCACGTAAGATTATTACCGCACCAACTTGGTCTGGTATCGAATCTGAAGAGGTGAGTTACAATGCTTGTTACACCAATCTTCATGAGAAAATTCCTTTGAGAACATTAACAGGTCGTGCACAATTCTATCAAGATCATGAATGGATGCTAGACTTTGGTGAAGGTTTCTGTGCTTATAAGCCAGCAATCGACATGAAGACGCATAACAACATTCCTAAGAATGTTAAAAATAAACCTCACTTAGTGTTGAACTGGATTACACCACACTCAAAATGGGGTATTCATTCAACCTATCAAGATAACTTAAGAATGTTGACGCTTTTCCGTGGCGGTCCATACTTCTGGATTTCTGAAGAAGATGCTAAGTCAGTTGGTCTTGAGGATAACGATTGGGTGGAAGCGGTTAACGATAACGGCGCAACAACTGCAAGAGTAGTTGTTTCACAAAGAGTACCAAATGGTATGGCGATGATGTATCACGCTCAAGAAAAGATTGTTAACGTTCCAGGGTCTCCAACTACAGGAAAACGTGGTGGTATTTTGAATGCAGTAACAAGAACGGTGCCTAAGCCAACTCATATGATTGGTGGCTATGCGCAACTATCTTACTCATTTAACTACTACGGCACAGTGGGATCAAATCGCGATGAATACGTTATTGTTCATAAGATTGAAGATCAAGATGTTGATTGGTTAGAAGAGCCGTTGACGCCAGAAAGAGAGGCTCAGAAGAATCCTCCAGGCATCAACAATTAAACCATCTAGGAGAATAAGAGATGAAAATAAGAGCACAAATTTCAATGGTACTGAACCTAGACAAATGTATTGGTTGTCATACTTGTTCAGTTACTTGTAAAAATATTTGGACTAACCGTAAGGGTGTTGAATACGCTTGGTTTAATAATGTTGAATCTAAGCCGGGTATTGGCTTTCCTAAAAATTGGGAAGATCAAGGTAAATGGAAAGGTGGCTGGGAGCTTGCCAAAGGCAAGTTAGAACTTAAGGCAGGCGGACGTATGAGTAAACTGGCCAATATCTTTGCCAATCCTGATATGCCGGAAATTGATGATTACTATGAGCCTTATGATTTTAAATATCATAAGTTGCAGTCATCACCGCTACTTGAAGCGGCACCAACAGCGCGCCCTGTCTCGCAAATTACAGGTAAGGATATGGACAAGATTGAATGGGGTCCTAACTGGGAAGATGATCTTGCAGGTGAGTTTGAAAAGCGTTCTAAAGATGTCAATTTCAAAGATATTGAAAAAGAGATGTACAAGGACTTTGAGAATACAT
The DNA here is from genome assembly GCF_001293165.1 of Candidatus Thioglobus autotrophicus. Classification (NCBI taxonomy): domain Bacteria; kingdom Pseudomonadati; phylum Pseudomonadota; class Gammaproteobacteria; family Pseudothioglobaceae (SeqCode); genus Candidatus Thioglobus; species Candidatus Thioglobus autotrophicus. The sequence goes on from NZ_CP010552.1 coordinate 1,258,691, forward strand.
TCCATATGTATCTTCCACGTCTTTGCAACCATTGTCTTAATCCAGCTTGTGCTGCGTCTTGTCCATCGGGTGCAATCTATAAGCGTGAAGAAGATGGTATTGTTTTAGTTGATCAAGACAAATGTCGCGGTTGGAGAATGTGTGTTACTGGCTGCCCTTATAAGAAGGTTTATTACAATTGGGAATCAGGAAAATCTGAAAAATGTATTGGTTGTTATCCACGCATTGAGTCTGGCTTGCCAATGGCGTGTGCAGAATCATGTGTAGGACGTATTCGTTATGTGGGCGTTATGTTGTACGATGCGGATAAAATTGGTGATACTGCTGCAACACCTAATGAAACAGACCTATACCAAGAGCATTTAGATGTATTTATGGATCCAAATGATCCAGAAGTAATCAAACAAGCTTTGGAGGACGGTGTACCACAATCATGGATTGATGCTGCTCAAAACTCTCCAGTTTATAAAATGGTCATGGACTGGAAGATTGCTTTCCCAATTCACCCTGAGTACAGAACTTTGCCAATGATGTGGTATGTTCCGCCTTTATCTCCGGTTCAATCTCAGATTGATAAGGGTACGATTCAAACATCAAATGGCGTTATTCCAACAGTTGATTCTGTACGTTTTCCTGCGAAGTATTTAGCTAATATGTTTACTGCAGGCGATGAGAAGCCAATTATCAACTCGATTAGTAAGCTACTCGCTATGAGAGCTCATCAACGCTTTAAATCAGTTGATGGAACGGATGGTAAAGAGGTATTGGCAGATGCAGGTTTGAGTGTTGAACAGGCAGAAGAGATGTATCAGATGTTAGGTATTGCAAACTATGAAGATCGTTTTGTTATTCCAACTTCACACGAAGAGATGCGTCATGAAGACCCGTACGGTTTCCAGGGTCAAAATGGTTTTTCTGGTGGTAATACTAGTTCTCATGGTCCAGATGGTGGATCTGGGTTTAGCTTATTCCCATCAACCCGTAAAAAGTCATTTATTCCAGTAGAAAATATGCCTAGGCATAAAAGTAAGGAGAGTTAACATGCAAATATTTAAAGTTATATCAAAACTTATTGATTATCCAAATAAAGAGTTGATGGAAAATTTGGATTCGGTGATTGAATTTGTGAAAGATTCATCAGAAATTGATGATAGCGAGAAAGAGGCTGTCATGGAATTTATCTCTTGGATGGGGGTACATACAGAAACAGGCCTGCAGCAAACCTATGTCGAAACATTTGACATGGTGCCAGAGCACGATCTACATATCACACACCATATTTTTGGTGATGATAATAATCGTGGCCCTGCCTTGATTGATTTATCTGAGCATTATAAAGGCGAAGGTTTTGAGGTAAATGATGGAGAAATTCCTGATTTTCTACCTTTGATTTTAGAATATGTATCAACGTTAAGCGAAATGGAATCACGCATATTCTTAGGTGATGCCAAGAAAGTCATTAAGGTGATAGCGGACAATTTGGAAGAGGCTCAAAGTCCTTATTCTAAGTTGATTAGAATTGTTGAGAAGCGCAGCTATTTAGCTGAAGCAGCATAAGGAGAGATGATATGAGTTTAGATAACTTTTTATTTGGGGTTTATCCCTATATCGCTGGCGTAGTTTTTATTCTAGGAAGCTGGATTCGATTTGATCGAGAACAGTACACTTGGAAAGCAGATTCGTCTCAGCTACTTGGTAATAAAGGCATGGTTATGGCCAGCAATTTATTTCATGTTGGTATTTTGGGTATTTTCTTTGGACATGCGGCAGGCATGTTGTTGCCGCATAGTTGGTGGCAGTTAGTGGCAACCGACGTTCAACATCAGTACATTGCTATTTATGCAGGCATGGTGTTTGGTGGTATGGCGGCTATTGGTGCTGCCCTTCTTTTTTATCGTCGCATGACAAACGAGCGCGTGAAAGCGGTGAGTCGTTTTAGAGATAATTTTGTGATTTTTTGGCTACTGGTCACTGCAACATTAGGTCTTAATACGATTTTTGGTTCACTACATCATGCTGAGTCGGGAGACGTATCAACTATGCTGGTGTTGGCTGAATATGTAAAGAGTATTGCCACATTAAGTGTTGATCCAACTTTGTTAACAGGCGTTTCGTATACTTATAAGTTGCATATGTTATTTGGCATGACGTTATTTTTAGTATTTCCGTTCACACGTTTGGTGCACGTTTGGTCAGTGCCATTAGCTTATTTAATGCGCCCTTATCAAATTGTTAGAACAAAACGGATTAAGACCCATCTATAAAATTTGCTTGATTAGAGGTAATGTATGGTGACTATAGAAGTAGATAATAAAAAAATAGAGCTAGATCCAGAAGGGTATTTGATCTATCCAGAAGATTGGAGTCATGATGTCGCACTTGAATTGGCTGGCTCAGAGCAACTAAATTTAAGCGAAGAGTATTGGGTGGTATTTGACTTTATGCGTCATTATTATGACGAGCATGGCGTGGCACCTGATGTGCGGCATACAACCAAGCAAATGGCGATTGATTTTGGTATTGACAAAAAAGGCGCCAAGGCAAAATTATTTACTATGTTTCCTTATGGTTACGTGAAACAGGCTTGTAAGGTCTCAGGTATGAAACGACCACGAGGCTGGAGTACTGGATAAGATTAGCCCACTCAGCTTGTTGAGCGCAGACGAATAGCGCTTAATAATAAGTTAGTGAATTGCATGCTTCCCTCCCTTTTTATAGAAAGGTCTGAACACCTTTCTTAGGTATGCAGTTTGCTAATTTATTATTAATAGTGTATCGCTTTTTATCCGCCAGTTACCGGCGGGTAGAAAGCAACTTCGTCAGTTTGCTGAATCACTAAAGCATCAGCTGCAATAGCCTGGTTAACGGCACATAAAATATTTTCAGGAAAATAATGTTGACCATGCTTGTTGGCTAGAATCTCTCTTAATTGTTTGACACTTATCTGAGTGTTAATTTCAATCTCTTCACTGGGAATTTTAAGATTTTCTTTAAGAGATGCAAAGTATAGAATTTTCATTTTTACCCCCCAATTTCTACCATTTGTCTATTGCTGATATTATCAATAGATTCATTAAACACATGTTTCTCAGGTTTTTTGTTAATCGCATTAATGATCATTGTTTTGATTTCCTTATCGCTCAAATTAGAGCGTACCGCATCTTTTAAAGAAATACTGTCCTCTTGCCCTAAGCACAAAATAAGATCACCTTTAGCGGTTAATCTAACGCGATTACAGGTTTGGCAGAAATGATTAGAAACAGCACTAATAACGCCAACAGTTGTATTGGTGTTATTAATTTTGTAATTACTCGCAGGACCATCTGTTTTACTGGCTATCAGTGGTGTTAATTGGCCAGGAAGGTGTTGCTTAATCCTGTCCATAATATCATCTTCACTCATGTGATGCGATTGCATACCAATCCCAGCTTCACCGATTGGCATAGCTTCAATAAAGCGAATGTCAATGCCTTTTTCGATGGCAAAATCAATCAAAGATTCGATCTCATCATCGTTAACGCCTTGCATAGCTACTGCATTAATTTTAATTGGATGCATGCCCGCTGCAATCGCAGCATCGATTCCTTTGATCACTTGTGTCACATCGCCACCGCGGGTGATTTCTTTAAATCGTTCAGGTATTAAAGAATCAATAGAAATATTAGCCCGATTGACGCCGTTTTCATGGAGTTTGTTGGCAAATTTTTCTAATAGTTGGGCGTTAGTTGACAAGGGTACATCAGTAATACCTGGTATGGTACTAATGAGTTTGGCGATTTTGGAGATTCCGCGACGCAACAAAGGCTCACCCCCTGTGAGACGAACTTTAGAGATGCCCATTTCAGCGAATAGCCTGACAATTCTTTGAATATCCTCATAGCTTAAGATATCTTCACGTTTACAGTTTGGCAGTAGCTCATCATCGCGACAATAAAAACATCTAAAGTTGCAATGTTCAGTTACAGAAAGCCTTAGATAGCTAATCTCGCGACCAAACTTATCGACTAATTTAGTCATGGTCTTTAGAGGTTTGTCTAGAGTGTTGAGTGTCGTTGCTCCACTGGCCAGATTTTCCACCTTGTTTTTCCAGTAATTGCACATCAGTTATTTGCATAAATCGATCTACTGCTTTGCACATATCGTAAATCGTTAAAGCGGCAATACTGGCTGCTGTAAGCGCTTCCATTTCAACCCCAGTTTGGGCATTAAGTTTGGCAAAAGTGGTAATTTGCACGCCATTTTCAATAAATTCAAAATCCACGCTAACCTTTGAAAGATTAAGGCTATGACACATTGGAATAAGGTGGTGCGTCTGCTTGGCCGCCATAATGCCTGCAATTCTTGCTACCGATAAAACATCGCCTTTTTTAAAGTCGTTGTCTTTAATTTTTTGCAGCGTTGCGCTTTTCATTAGAATTTTGGCCATTGCTTTAGCGCTGCGTGTTGTACTATCTTTGCTTGATACATCAACCATATTGGCTTCACCTTGGTGATTAACGTGTGTTAGTTTGCTCATAGCATCATTGTATTTAAGGGATAAAAATTAACCAGCTCGCCTGATTTTAAAACAGTATCTTCAGGAATTTCTGCAAAGCCATCTGCCCATACCATTGAAGACAAAACATCAGAGCCTTGTTTGGGGTATTGGTTTACAGTTGCAGGCAGGGTTGATTGATCTAGCTTAACTCTGACAAACTCTCGTCTTGGCTTAGGTCTATGCCAATCAAAATCAACAGCGACTTTAAAATGGGTGTTTAGATAATTTGCACAGCCTTGGGTTTTTTTAATAAAAGGGCGGGCAAATAATAAGAAAGTGACCATGGCTGAAACAGGATTTCCTGGTAGGCCGATAAAGGCTGATTGGCCAATTTGGCCAAAGGCTAAAGGCTTGCCCGGCTTCATTTTAATACGCCAAAGATTTAGCTGTCCTAGCTGTTCTACTGCAGGCTTAACGTGATCTTCTTCGCCAACAGAGACACCGCCTGTGGTAATGATTAAGTCGCATTGATTTTGGAGTGAGTTTAGAGCACTGATAGTATCATCTAGTGTATCTTTGATATGTTGAAGGTTGATAATGTCACAGCCTAAATTATTCAGCATGGCGACTAAAGCATATCGGTTTGAATCATAGATTTGTCCTGGACGAAGCTCATCCCCAGGCTTGACAAGCTCATCCCCAGTGAAAAAAATACCCACCTTAATTTTTTTAAATACTGCTAACGTACTAATGCCTACAGAGGCTGCTAGCGCAATATCTTGAGCTTTAAGTGTTATGCCTTTTGCTAGAATTGTGTCGCCTGATTGAATGTCATTGCCCATAGGGCGAATGTTTTCATTTAATGATAAAGGGCGCCAGGTTTCAATACTATTACCTTCTTCAGAGACTTCACACTCTTCTTGCATGATGACAGTATTCGCCCCTTGGGGAATAGGTGCACCGGTAAATATTCGCGCTGCACATCCAGGCTGTAGTTCAGCGCCTGTCATGCCTGCAGGAATTCTCCCAGTAATAGTAAAGGAAAGAGCGCCAGGTTTATTTATTTGCTCTTCTTGCAAGTGAATAGCATAGCCATCCATTGCAGAGTTATCAAACCCGGGTACGTTGATGTTAGATTGAATATCAGCGCTTAATACGCGCCCCAGAGCTTCATCAAGTTCTAGCGACTCAGTGGTGCTAATAACCTTGGCTGCATTGGTTAGGGTGGCTAGCGCTTGATCGGTTGATAGAAGTGGTTGCGGTATTTCATCACAACCACATTCAGTGTTTTGATCACTCATTGGTTAATACTCTGTTGTCTATAAAAAATGCGTTTAATTGTATCATATGCTTATTAATTGTCCGATAACATAACCACATGAAAAATATAAGTAAACGCGATGTTAGTGTTGTTATCCTTGCTGGTGGCCAAGCCTTGCGCATGGGTAATAAAGACAAAGGGTTGATTTTATTTAATCAAAAACCACTTATCCATTACGTAGTGCATGCCGTTAGTCAATCAGTGGGTAGTATATGGGTGAGTGCTAACAGAAACCTTGACCTATATCAAAAATTTGGCCAAGTGGTCAGTGACGAGCTATCTGGTTATCAGGGTCCGTTAGCCGGTATTTCTGCTGTGTTAAGTCACATCGATACTCGATATTTGCTGGTTGTTCCGTGTGATGGACCTTATATTAATACAACCTTATTAGAAAGATTGGCTGATGAAATGCTAACAAAGCAAGCTAAGTTGTGTGTGGCCAGTGAGAAAGGTTGTTTGCATCCAACTTTTGCATTACTTGAAACTTCTATTAAAACTGAGCTGGACCAATACCTGCGAAGTGGACAAAGAAAGCTCGGCCATTTTTTTAAAGAAAATAATGCCATTGAGGTAGATTTCTCGGACTCCCCTGAATTGTTTGTTAATTTTAATACACCTGAAGATTTGCTTAAGCGTTAGTTGATGATGGATATTGAAGTTTTTAACAAAGTTTTATTTTTTTGGTTTATTTTTTATATAACGCCTGGCCCAGTGTGGTTGGCTGTGATGGTAACAACCGCAAAGAAAAGCAGCCGACAAATTATCGGTTTCTTTCTAAGTGTTTTTTTAGCGGTTAATCTCATCGTTCAAGCCCCTCAAGCCTTTATAAGTGTTGTTTTTATCGATACGGTGATGAGATTATTTGGAGAAATTGGCTTTATTTTTTACTTTTTAGGCGGCGCTTATATTTTTTATTTAGCAATAAAGGCGCTTAAAGCTCATCAAGCAGAATCAACTCTGCAGTTGAGTTTTGGAAACTTGATGTTGATTATGTTGTTATCGCCCAAGATTTGGATATTATTTCCTTCTGGCGCACTGATTGCTAATCAACTGGGTTTGGGTTTAATGGCCAATGCCAGTATTTATGCACTAACAATGTTTATCATCTCTAGCGTGTTCTTCTTCTTTTATGTGATGGTTGGAAAAGTGGGTCAAAAAATATTAAAAGACAATTTTGCATATTTGGTGTTTTTGCTATTGAGCGGGTTTGCAATATTTTTATTATTTGAGGGTGTTCAGGCGATTTTATAATGCCCATTTATCCATTTGATCGGTATCGCTATCTTTAGCCTCAACCCATTTAGACTGCTCATTAGTCTGTTCTTTTTTCCAAAAAGGCGCCTGAGTTTTTAAATAATCCATGATAAATTCACAAGCCTCAAAAGCAGCTTTTCGATGTTTGCTGGTAGTAACAACCAACACAATCTGATCATTAATGGATAGCTTTCCAACGCGATGAATAATGGTTGTGTTGCCAAGAGGCCAGCGCTTTTGGGCTTGCTCTGCAATCGTGTTTAGGGCTTTTTCTGTCATACCTGGATAATGCTCCAAGGTCATGGATTGAATGCTTGAATGCTCAAGATCTCGCACCGTACCAACAAAGCTAACCACGGCGCCAATATCACTATCATTAGCTCTAGCAAGTGTTACTTCAGTGGTTAGATCAAAGTCAGATTTTTGGACAATAATTTTGTTCATATTTTTATTATAGGGGTATGTCGCTTGATCGTTTATCCTTTTTTATTAGTTTATTCTAATATTCTGAATAAAATTTGGTATAATTGACATCAGTTAATTCCCAAAGACGGGAACAGCAACAAACACAGACGTTTATTTTTTAAATCTATTTGATAGGTTTTAAAATAAGCGTTTTTTTTTTTGCCAATTTTAAAGATGAAGTTGGTCCCAAGGTATTGAAGCCGGATATTGTCTAAGCATTTTGCTAACGACAATATCCGGCTTTTTTTTGGCTTAACGCCAGTGATTAATTAACACATAGAAGGATATAGAATGAAAAATTTAGTGATAGTTGGCTCAGGAATGAGTGCGATGAAAGTAGTGGACGAAGTATTAAAAATAGATCCCTTAATGTATCACATTACCATTGTTGGTGCAGAAACGGTATTGCCATACAATAGGATTATGTTGTCACCGGTTTTAGCGGGAGAGAAAGAATTTGACGACATTAAAACTCATGATGATAATTATTTTGCTCAAAACAACATTGTTTTTAAGCCAGGTTGTGAAGTGACAATGGTTGATAGAAGATCCAAATTCAAATTTTTTAAAGACTTATAAGCCGAAGAATCCTGAATCTAAATTAAGCAAATATAAAGCTTTTATTGCGCTTTCTATGTTGTTAAATCTTTTCTTATTATTGTTAGTTATTAGATAAAAAATATGAGCTTTAAAACAACTTGTCCTTATTGTGGCGTTGGTTGCGGTATTGAAATTAGCCGCACAGGATCAAGCCTAAAATTAATCGGAGATAAAGACTCGCCTGTTAATCAGGGCATGCTCTGCATTAAAGGCCAAACCTTGTTAGAAACTGTGGGTAGCGACGATGATAGACTCCTAGTGCCATCAACTGGTAGTTGGTCGAGTGCTATTAAGCGTATTAGCGAGGCGTTTAAAAACACCCCAAAAGATTCGATCGCGTTGTACCTCTCTGGTCAAATGCTGATGGAGGACTTATATGTGGCCAAAAAATTTGCCCATGCTTATGGCATTAAAAATCTAGAGAGTAATTCCAGGTTATGTATGTATTCTACGGTGGCTGCTAACAATCGAGCTTATGGCAGCGATATTGTGCCGGTGTCGTATGATGATATTTATCAAGCTGAAACAGTTTTTATTATTGGTAGTAATACCGCAGATTGCCACCCGATTGTGTTTAATCATATTAAGAAATCTAAGGCTTTTGTGGTGTGCGTGGATGTGTACAAAAGTACCACTGCCAAACGCTCTGATTTGTTTATTCAGGTTGAGCCAGGCCAAGATATGGTATTGATTGATGATTTGGTCAATCAGTCTTGGTTTAAGGATAAAAAAACTTTAAGTGTTTATTCTCAAGGGCTAACCCAATCAACTGACGCCACCGATAAGGTCAACGCGTTGATCAATGCTCATATTAAAACAGGTAATATCAACAAACCAGGCTGCGGCGTTTTGTCACTTACAGGGCAATGTAACGCCATGGGTGGGCGTGAAATTGGCATTAAAACTCAAGACTTAACCGCGACTGAATTTTTCTCTACAGATCAAATTAAAACCCTTTGGGTAATGGCAACCAACCCAGCTCATAGCATGATAAATTACCGACAATTTGAAACACTAATTGTTTCAGATTTTACAAAAACTCTAACCACGCAAGACGCAGACATTGTCTTACCAGCTTGTAGCTGGAGTGAGCAAACAGGTCATCAGAAAAATTCTGAGCGTCGATATTTAGAGCAAAATGCATTTTTACCACCAGCGGGTGAGTCAAAGCCCGATTGGGAGATTATCTGCCTAGTAGCGAAAGAGCTAGGTTTAGAAGGTTTTGATTATGCGCATGCTGATGAAATTTGGGCAGAAATGGACATTGATCAAACTTGGACGTCTAATATCCAGGTAAGAGAAGTGCCTGTTGAAATCAACACCCCCGAAAGAGAATACGGCTCGTCGATTAATAATGGGCGTTTATTGGCGCAATGGCACGGAATGAGCAGAACAGGTAAAAGCGAAACGCTTAATAAAATGACTCAAGAGAATTCTGCAATGGTGTCAATACATCACATCACCAATACTGAGCTGTTTAAAGATAAGGAAGTTGAGCTAGACAAGTACTCCAAACAGCCTTGCTTTAAAGGCTAGACAATTGGCAGAGGTGTTTTGCTACGGTAATGTGGCCATTCGTAGCGAATTGGATAATTTCGGCGATAAATTTCAAAATTTTCAATATTTTTAATGGCTATTGTGTCTTGTTTAAAATCGTAAATCTCGTTAAGAGAATCGAGTAAATTATCACTTTTTAGCATTAAAACACCAGGATTTATGAGGTTTTTGATGTTTTCTTGCTGTTTTTCGCCAAAAAATTCACATAAAGCTTCATAAACCATAAAACTTCCCATAAATTTGGCATCAACAGAGTGTCCAGCGATGTGTGGTGAGGCTAAATAGGCGGTTTTTTGTAAGTTTTGGTTAATATTTGGCTCATTTTCCCAACAATCGATCACATTTTCAAGCGTTTGCGTTTTTTCCCAAATTTTTTCATCGATGACACCGCCACGCGCGGCGTTAAAAAGGATGGTTTGCTCGTTAATATGGTGAAAATTAGCCTGATTAAGTAGTTTATAGCTTGGATATTGCCCGTCAAACGTCAAAGGCGTATGAAAAGTGACAATATCAGCGCTGAGTGCGATGTCAAGATCAACAAAATTTCCCAAATTTTCATTATGCTGACGAATCGGGTCATTCAGTAAGGTTTTAATGCCTAAAAGATCTGCTTTTGCCGCTAGACGCGAACCCACATTACCCACACCGATTATTCCCAAGGTTTTTTGTTGATAATTAAATTTGTGCTTTTCAGCTAAGTTAATAATCGTACTAATAACAAATTCCGCCACCGCCATCGAGTTACAGCCTTGGGCGGAGAAAAACTCAATGTCATTGTTTTTAAGATAGTCCTGATCAACATGATCAAGCCCTGCTACGGTTGAGCCGACAAATTTAATCGAGCTGCCTTCGAGTAAGGCTTGGTTGACTTGGGTGCGCGAACGCACGATTAATACATCGCAATCTTTGACAGATTTAGCGTTAATATCACGTCCAGCCATTGTAATAACTTTCCCAAATTGAGAAAAAATTTCATCATAGGCGTAGCAAGCGTCGTCAATAATAAGCTTCATGGTTGCCAATTAATTTGTTGTAAATGGTTTATTTTAAGGTAGTCATTAGTCTTAGAGAAATGTTTACAACCAAAAAAACCTTTATAAGCAGAAAAAGGTGACGGATGTGAGGCGACTAATACTAGGTGTTTATCGCTATCGATCAGCTCGGATTTTTGTTGTGCGTGCGCACCCCAAAGCAAAAACACCAAGTTTTGCTTGTGATCGCTGAGTTGTTGAATCACGGCTTCGGTGAAATCAATCCAAGGGGTTTTTGCATGTGATCCTGGGGAGTTTTTCTCAACGGTGAGTGCACTATTAAGCAGTAGTACGCCTTGAGATGCCCAACGCTCTAAATTGCCACTAGCATTAGGCGTAATGCCCAAATCCAACTCTAACTCTTTGTAGATGTTGAGCAGCGAAGGCGGTATTTTTATACCATCGGGCACCGAAAAGCTGAGTCCGTGCGCCTGATGTTCGTTATGATAAGGGTCTTGCCCAAGGATAACTACCTGAGTTTTGGCAAAGCTACTGAGCTCAAACGCTTTAAAAATTTGTGCCTCAGGTGGAAAAATACTGATTTTTTTATCTTTTTGATATTGCAAGAATTCTTCAAGTCTTTGAAAAGATTCTTGTTGAAATAAAGGGTCTAAATACTCAGACCAATCATTGTTTAAAGTCCTGCCCACCATAGCCTTAAACGATAGCCTAGTGTAGTGACATAGCCCACTTCAACAAACTGAATTCTGCCTTTGGTGTTTACAAAAAAACTACTGGGCGTGCCTTTAACGCCAAATAGTTTGGCAATCGAGCCGGATTGGTCGTTAATAATATTGTCGAGCTGCATATTGTTTTCTTCAGCATGTGCTTGAATCTCTAAATCACTGCCTGACTGAATAGCAATATTTAGCACTTTATAGTCTTTTGAAATGGCTTGAATGTTGTCATTTTCTAGATTGCACACAGGGCACCAAGTGGCCCAAAAGTGAATTAACACCCCTTGATCTGGTAGTGGATTGGAGCTCATGACTTCGCCACTTAGCGTTTGTGAGCTAAAGCTCGGTACTAAGCCAATAGTTAAATCTTGTTGTTGATAGGCGCGGATAATAAAAATGGCTAAAATAACCATCATAAATTGCATGAGGGTTTTTCGATTTGGTCGTTTAATGTTCATTTTTAAATTATATCCTAAGCACTCAATCTATAAGTTTTTACCCTTGTTTGTTTTTTAGAATGTGTCGCCTTATAAAAAAAGTTTGACCAAAATCAAGAATTATTAACATAGGTTGTTTTTTATTTAAACAGTGAATCATATAATGTGCTTGTCAAATTAATTTAATACCTGGGGGTTTGAAATGATTTCTGCAAAAAATTACCACAATAAATACTATAAGTTTTTGGAAAAGACGTCTATATTTAAAGATATAGATACGAACGATCTGGTCGATTTTCTTGAGACGATTAAAATTAAGCAATATCGCAAAGGGGAGATGGTCACCTTTGATTCGCAAGAGCATGCCAAGTGTTATATTGTATTTGATGGCTTGTTCAAACTTACCAGAGTAGATGAGAGAGGTGATGAAATAGTCATCGCTCTGGTGGATAAAAAAGATATTGTGTCGCCAATGCATTATTCTAAGCATTATGACATTTGTGCAGAATTCGTTAAAAATACCACCTTGATTTATTTTAATAAAGATGAAATTGAGAGATTTACAGAGAAAAGCCATCAATTCTCTACCAACATCATTACTTATTTGGCAGGCAATGTGCAGAAATTGATGGTTAATGCCGAGGTGTTGCAATTGAAATCTGCCAAGGAGAAAGTGGGCTGGTATTTGGCGCACAGCAAAATTAACAACACATTTAGATTGCCTTATTCAAAAAGCCTGATTGCCTCTTATTTGGGGATAAAGCCCGAGTCTTTTTCAAGAGCGTTAGTTTTATTAAAAGAAGAAGGTATCAGTCTTGCCAACAAGACTATTAATCTTGAAAGTGGTGATGAGCTGTGTAAATATTGCGACAAAGTGACAGGATCAAATTGCCGCTCTTTTGAGTCTGAAGGTTGTGCACACGCCTAGTTTAATTCGTTTTCCCGGCTTTAGCCGCTCTGGCTAACACAGCTTGCTTTTTGTCAATATATTCAACAATTTTACTTGCATGCTCGAGTGTTGGTTTTAGGGCTAAAGCCTGCTGTGCCATTGCTTTGGATGCTTCGTAAAATCCAAGATGCAGATAGGCAACAGACATAGATGTAAAGACCTTTGGATCTGTTGGCTCTAATAGCGCCGCCTCTTGATAATAACCGATTGCCTCCTGGTTTTTGTTTTGCCCAATATATAAATTGGCTAATTCTACATAAGCTTGCTTACTGGGAGAATTTGCAATTATATTTTTGAGCTTTTGTTCAGACTCTTTGAATTTATTATCTTGCATTATTTGACCTACCTGTTGCAAAATTTTGCTTGAATCTGGTAATTTTGCCAGGGCAGGGTAGTTTAAAGCAGTGATACAAAATAGTAGTAATGTGATTAGTTTTTTTGATTTCATTTTCTTATCCATATAAAAAATAGTAAAAAAATACCCCTGTCAAGTTGCCTTGTCAGGGGTATTTAAGTTAAAACTTATGAGGCCTTGTTATTTTTCAAATTGAGCCTTAAAGTCTGCAGTCGCCTTCTTGCGAATCTCCTGCTGTTTGGCGCTCATCTTGCCCAGGTACCATTTATGGTTATCCGAGTTGAGCACTTCATCAATGGTTGCCTGTAAAAGCGCAGCAGATGCTTGTTTCTTCTCAGATGTAGAGCGCATACCTTTTTCAACTAGGTACTCTAATTCTGGAATGAACTTAGCATAGAAATGCTTAGCAACTTCATAAGTACCATGCCAATGAGTGATATCAGGACCCATCATTGCAGCACCATGACGAGCTCGACGACCTTCGTGATGCCAGATTTCAAACCAAATAAAGTCAATCTTATTAGAGAATTTAACTGGCTTCATCAATGGTTTAGCGGCCTTCATTAACTTAATACCAGGCTTGGCAAACTTTTCATTGTACAAGTTAACCAATCCATCATATTGTGCATAGAAGTTTTCAATATAGTCTTCTGAGTGACAAGCGGAACAAACATCTTGCATGTTGTCTCGACGAGTTTCCCAATCGACGTGTTGACCAGGTAGACCCATTTTCTTATCAGACACTTCAGGACGAATAGATACTGGTGGGCGATTGTTCCAAGAGATGCGCATACCTACATCATGTGTCACATCTTGATCTTTAGTCGCACCCATATGACAAGTTGAGCAAGTTGGGGCGGTGTAGTAATCTTCACCAGGAACCCACTTGGACTTATCCATACCTAATTGACCTTTTTGAGAAGCATATTGAATACCATGCTTAGACTCATTGTAGATTTCGATATGTGGATGATCAGGGCCCATATGACACTTACCACAGGTTTCAGGTGCACGTGCTTGCTCTACCGAGAAGCTATGACGAGAATGACAAGCTGTGCAAGCGCCTTCTGAGCCATCAGGGTTGATTCTACCAATACCTGTGTTTGGCCATGTTGCAGGATCTAGCGCACCATCTTCTAGCACCTTTACCTGTGAACCGTGACACTGCCAACAGCCATTAACGGCAGCAGCAGAATTACCATCAGGGAATCCTTCTGTTACAAAGCCACTATTACCCTCCACAACCTCTGCTAATAAATTATCTAGCGATCCTAGAATTCGACCTGCTTTAGCATGGTGTGAATCTTCAGTTTGTTTAACTTCGTGAGCGTGGCAATTTGCACAATCACGTGGGGATACGATAATGGAGATTAGTTTTTTATCGCCTTTCTTACCATGCAAGAAAGCATCTTTATCTCCAGGATCAGCAGCGTGACATTCGTAACAGCCTACTTTAGCACGATGATGTTTGCTGTCCCCCCATTGCTGGACGATGCCGTTATTGTTCTTTTTATGGCAAGTGGCACATTGCTTACTAGTCTCTGACATTTGAGCGGGCGGCTCAGTAACTGACGAAAACGCCGAGCTACTTAAAAACATCAAAGATAAAAAGAAAATTAAACTTTTTATAATTGCTTTCATTGCATTTCTCCTGTAGATTTTTATAACAAAATAGTGGTTTTCCATGCAATCTTAACTTATTTAAAAAAATATAAAAACAACTTAGGTTATCAAAATAAAACTATTTTTTATTAAGATAACATAGGTCAAGAAAAACGTTAAAAATTATAAAAAATTAACCTATATTATTGAAATTAAAGGGAATTTTATTAGAATGCAATTGTGCCTTCTGTATATCATTCTCCCAATATAGTAGCTAACAGGAGGCACACCTTCTTTGCCATTCCAATACCGTGAATTAACTAAAAACAATCTATGTTGTTGTTAATTTGGGGTGTCTTTTTTATAATGTCAGTCTATATTTAAAATTGGTATTGGGTGGTCTTAACAATGGAGCAGACTAAGGATAGTATTGATATTTGTGGTGTTTTAGTGCACACAAGTAAAGGTAAGGAAGAAGAGGTAAAAAATGCGCTCAGCATAATAGAAGGCGTCGAAGTGCATCATACAACACAAGATTCACGATTACTAGTCACCATTGAGCTCCAAGGTAGAAAACAAATTATGGATACCATGGGCAGTTTTAACGATATACCTTATGTAATTTCTACTGTATTAACTTACCAACACTCAGAAGAAGTGTAGGCTTGGGCGGTATGGCTATTTCTCGTCGAGAGTTTTTCATAAATTCTGCAAAATTAGCCACCACATCAGCCCTGATTGCAACCGGGCTCATCAGTTATTCAAAATATGCGTATGCAATTCCAGCAACTGCCATACGCCCGCCTGGCGCCTTAAAAGAAAAAGAGTTTATTTCAGCTTGTATTCGTTGCGGGTTGTGTGTCAATGATTGCCCATTTCCAACCTTATCGTTAGCAACTGAAAAAGACAATATAGCAATTGGCACTCCTTTCTTTACTGCGCGTAAAGCAGGATGCGAGATGTGCGACGATATTCCTTGCGTTAAGGCTTGCCCAACAGGTGCATTGGATAAAAGTCTAACGGATATTAATGATGCAAAAATGGGGCTTGCACGCATTGTCGACACCAAAGGCTGTATTGCTTATCAAGGGTTAAGATGCGAGGTGTGTTTTAATATTTGCCCACTTCAGGGTAAAGCGATCACTGTAGAAATGCGACATAATGACCGCAGTGGTAAGCATGCGCTCTTTGTTCCAATGGTTAATTATGAGCATTGCACCGGTTGCGGAAAGTGTGAAGAGGCTTGTATTATGGAAGAAGCAGTTATCAAAGTATTGCCGACTCATTTAGCCATGGGTAAGCGTCAAGCGCATTACAAAATTGGCTGGGAGGAAAAGCAAAAATCTGGTGGATCTCTGGTGTCCCCAGATATTGAGCATCAATACAATCTTCCTAAAGGTAAAAAATATGACTTGCAAGGCGAAGGTTTGACAGATGTCAATACTTCTTTAGATAATGCACTGGATGCCTTGAACAATCTTAACCCGTTGTTTGATATTAAGAAAAAATGAAGAAAGTTAATATTTGCAAGGTAGTGGGTAAAGATGCCAAAGTCTCAAGAGGATGGCTAAGTAGTCACAAATATCTAATCCTTCGCCGCCTATCGCAATTGTCTATTTTGGGGTTATTTTTATTAGGCCCATGGTTTGGCATTTGGATTGTCAAAGGCAACCTTTCTTCGAGCCTTACTTTGGATACACTGCCACTAACCGATCCCTTTGTTTTATTACAATCTGTATTTGCAGGGCATTCAATCGCCACTGATGCGCTCATTGGTGCCTTGATTATTTTGGTGTTTTATTTATTAATTGGTGGGCGAGTTTTTTGCTCTTGGGTGTGCCCGGTAAATATCATAACGGACTCGGCATCCTGGCTTAGATGTAGACTTGGCATTAAGACCAATAGTGGCGGCGTTTCCAGAAAAACGCGCTATTGGCTATTGGCCACTATTATGCTTGTATCCTTAATAACCGGATCCATTGTTTGGGAGTTGATAAACCCGGTTTCGATGCTGCACCGCGGTATTATTTTTGGCATGAGTTTTGGCTGGTTTTTAATTGTATTGTTGTTTTTATTTGATGTGTTTGTGGTTAAAAATGGCTGGTGCTCGCGGATATGTCCAATGGGAGCTTTTTATTCACTATTGGGTAAATTTTCAATACTAAGGGTAAATGCATCCCGTAGAGATGCGTGCACAGATTGCTTGGAATGCTTTATCGTCTGCCCTGAATCACAAGTTATTAACCCGGCATTAAAGGGTACAAAATCTCCCATTGTACTGGATAGTAATTGTACAAATTGCGGCAGATGTATTGATATTTGTGAGCCAAAAGTCTTTAGTTACTCCTCTCGAATAAAGAGAAATTAGTACAAAACAACCTATGTTAATGAAATAAAACGTTGAAGCGTTTAAAGTTGTTAGTTCATTTTAATAGCTAATTTATTTCAATAAAATTTACGAGGAGAAGAGATGGCCATCACAAGAAGAGAGTTCATTAAAAATAGTGCAATTAGCGCAACAGCTGCAACAGCTGGCGTAACCTTGCCAGGTATTGCCTTATCAAATTACAACGAAAGTGTTGACGGTATTAAGTGGGATAAAATTCCCTGTCGTTTTTGTGGCACTGGTTGTTCCGTTTTAGTAGGTACTAAAAATGGCAAAATGGTGGCCTCACAGGGTGATCCAGATGCACCAGTAAATAAAGGTCTTAACTGTGTTAAGGGTTATTTCTTATCAAAAATTATGTATGGTAAGGATCGACTTACTCAGCCTCTTCTTCGTAAGAAAAATGGTAAATATGATAAAAATGGTGATTTCACTCCAGTATCTTGGGATGAAGCATTTGACATCATGGAAGAAAAATGGAAGACCGCCCTTAATGTATCTAAAGAAGAAAATAAAGGTAAGCCTGCTGACAAGCTAACCTCTCGTGTTGGTATGTTTGGCTCAGGACAGTGGACTGTTTGGGAGGGTTACGCAGCAAGTAAATTATTCAAAGCTGGCTTTAGATCAAATAATATCGATCCTAATGCTCGTCATTGTATGGCATCAGCAGTGGGCGCTTTTATTCGCGCCTTTGGTTCGGATGAGCCAATGGGTTGTTATGATGACTTCGAGCATGGCGATGCATTTGTGCTTTGGGGTTCGAATATGGCAGAGATGCATCCAATTTTATGGTCTCGTATTTCTGATACTCGCCTCACCAAGAAAGACTCAGAGGTTCATGTGTTGTCAACATACGAGCATCGTTCATTTGAGTTAGCAGATAATGGCATGATCATGAATCCGCAGTCAGATTTAGCGATTCTTAACTACATTGCAAATTACATTGTTGAAAATAAGGCTTATAACAAAGATTTTTTAAGAAAGCATGTTAATTTCAACAAAACTCCAACTGATATTGGTTATGGATTGAGAAATGAACACCCACTGCAAAAAAATGCTAAAAATCCTAATAAAGGCAAACTGACTAAAATTAGTTGGGAAGAGTACAAAGAATCACTTAAGCCTTATACTTTAGAAAAAGCAGTTGAGATTTCAGGTGTTCCAGCAGAAAAATTAGAGCGTTTGGCTAAGCTTTATGCTGATCCAGATAAAAAAATCGTATCACTATGGACAATGGGCTTTAACCAGCATACTCGTGGTGTTTGGGTAAATGGTCTAATGTACAACGTACACCTATTAACCGGTAAGATTTCTGAGCCTGGCAATGGTCCATTCTCACTAACTGGCCAACCTTCAGCTTGTGGTACTGCTCGTGAGGTAGGTACATTTGCTCACCGTCTACCTGCAGATTATGTCATCATGAAAAAATCACACCGTGATTTTGCTGAGAAAATTTGGAAGCTGCCAGAAGGCACAATTCCTGGTAAGAAAGGCTTGCACGCGGTTGCACAAAGTAGAGCGCTTAAAGATGGCAAGTTGAATGTTTACTGGGTAATGTGTAATAACAACATGCAAGCCGGCCCTAATATCAACGATGAAATGCTACCTGGTTGGAGAAATCCAGATAACTTTGTTGTAGTGTCAGACCCGTATCCAACAGTATCCGCACAAGCGGCTGATCTTATTTTGCCAACAGCAATGTGGGCAGAAAAAGAAGGTGCATACGGTAATGCTGAAAGACGCACACAATTCTGGCGCCAGCAAGTTCAGGCACCAGGTAAAGCAAAATCTGATTTATGGCAGTTGGTTGAATTCTCCAAGAGATTTACAACGGACGACGCTTGGACAGATGAGTTGCTAGCTAAAAACCCAGAATATAAAGGTAAAAATTTATACGATGTACTGTTTGCCAATGGTCAAGTTGATAAATTTGATAAGCAAGATATTACCGATGATCGTGGTAACAAATACGATAACAATGAAATGGATGATTTTGGCTACTACATTCAAAAAGGATTGTTTGAAGAGTATCGCAGGTTCCAGCTTGAAGGGCCTAAAAAAGGCCATGAGCAGGCAGACTTCGATGTGTATCACAAGGCTAGAGGTTTGCGCTGGCCAGTGGTCAACGGCAAAGAAACGCTATGGCGTTACCGTGAAGGCTATGATCCATATGTTAAATCTGGTGAAGATGTTAGTTTTTATGGGAATAAAGATGGCAAGGCCAATATTATTACCGCACCATACGAGCCACCTGCAGAAGTGCCAGATGAAGAATTTGACTTATGGATGTCAACCGGACGTGTACTTGAGCACTGGCATTCAGGCTCCATGACAAGACGTGTACCGGAGTTGTATCGCGCAGTGCCAGATGCGGTCATTTACATGCATCCAGATGATGCTAAATCACGTGGTTTAAGACGTGGTAAAAACGCTAAAGTTGTTTCTTCACGTGGTGAAATTGTTGCCATGATTGAAACCAAAGGCCGTAACAAGCCACCTAAGGGTTTGGTATTTGTACCGTGGTTCGATGCATCGCGCTTAGTTAATAAACTAATACTGGATGCGACTGATCCACTTTCTAAAGAAACGGACTACAAAAAGACGCCCGTTAAAATTGTTAAGGTATAGGAGGAGATGAGCATGAAAACTAAAATATTAGCACTAACAATTGCATCAGTTTTTACACTAGGATCTCAGGCTAATTTCTTTGGCAGTGGCCATAACTGGAATAATCCATTTTCAACAGTCATTGAAAATATTAAAGAGGTGGCTGAAGAGGTTAAAGAGGTTGCAACTGATACGGTAGATTCGGTTAAAGATGCTACAGAGGTGGTGGTTGATACAGTCACTGATGTGGCTAGTTCAGCAGCCGATGTTGTTGACGTTGCTTCTCTTCGTGGTACTCATGTACTGGATGATTTGTCAATTGCACCAGATAAAATTAAGTGGATTAAGAAAAATGTTGAGTTTGAAAGAAATTATGATGATCAGCCGCCACTAATTCCACACAAAACGGATGGCATGACAATAAATCTTAAAAAGAATAAATGTTTGAGTTGCCATAGTGATGAGAATTATAAAGAAGAAGATTCACCAAAAATGTCAAGCAC
This sequence comes from Candidatus Thioglobus autotrophicus, assembly GCF_001293165.1. Classification (NCBI taxonomy): domain Bacteria; kingdom Pseudomonadati; phylum Pseudomonadota; class Gammaproteobacteria; family Pseudothioglobaceae (SeqCode); genus Candidatus Thioglobus; species Candidatus Thioglobus autotrophicus. The sequence continues at coordinate 1,278,912 of NZ_CP010552.1, forward strand.
ACACTTCTTTACTCGTGATGAAACACGCTTACCTGAAATGTCGCCAAGACGCTATTTTTGCCTACAGTGTCATGTTCCTCAGGCTAAGTTAGATCCTTTAGTTGACAGTAACTTTGTTAACTTAGATGAGTAGCATTTGAGTGAGTGTCATGACCAGAGCCCAACTCCTGCGAGGGGGGTGGGGCTCAAATAAGAAATCTGTTGTTAGGCCGCCATGGGCTAAGGACGAGGCTTTGTTTACAGATTTGTGTAATCGGTGTGGTGCTTGTATAGACGCATGTCCTGAGAAGATTATCACAACAGGATCTGGAAAGTTTCCAGTGATTGATTTTAGTAAAGGTGGCTGTAGCTTTTGCAAAAAATGTGTGACATCTTGTCAGTATGACGCTTTTAGTAAGGTCGATGCACCTTGGAATTTGACGGCCAATATTAAAGACAGTTGTCTGTCTAAAATTGGCGTGGTTTGCCAGTCATGCTCTGAGGTGTGCGAGCACGGAGCTATTGAATTTAGCCTGCAAATGGGAGGTGTGCCACAAATCGCAATGGACACCAGCCATTGTAATGGTTGTGGTGAGTGTGTTTCAGTTTGCCCAAAGAGCGCCATACAATTAAATTAAATATATTTTATAAAAGGAGAAAATAAAATGAATAGAAGAGCTGCTATAAAAATGTTAATGGGTGGTGCAGTTGCGCTATCTGGAATATTGCCGTTAAGTGCAATTGCCAACTTCATGGGTAATTTAAAAGCCGATGATGCAATCAGTAAAATTACCGGTGGAAAGCACACAGCCTCAGCTGATTTAAAGCTTAAAACCCCAAAGTTGGCTGAGAATGGATCACAAGTCCCAGTAACAGTTGATGCAACTGCATTAACAGGTGTTAAAAGTGTTTTTTTGATTGTTCATGAAAATCTTAAGCCGGTGGCTATGCGTGTAGATTTTGAATCTGCAGATGTTGCTGCTTTTGCCAGTTTCAGAGTGAAGATGGGCAAGCCTACTAAAGTTACGGCCATTGCGCATACTGCAAACGGCTTTGTAACGGCTAATGGCATTACTAAAGTTACCAAAGGTGGCTGTTAATCTAATTAAGGAGAATTTATCATGGCAAAAAAAATTAAAGCAAGAGCAAAAATGAAAAGCGGCCTTATTGAGGTTAAATATAAAATTACACACCCAATGGAAACTGGACGAAGAAAAGACAAGGCGGGAAATATTGTTGCTGAAGAATACATTAATCACATCACGATTTTAAAAAATGGTAAAGAGATGTTAAGACTATCTCCTAACTCTACAGTATCTGCAAATCCGTACTTATTTGTTAAATTAAATGGCGCTAAAGGTGATGAAATTACCTTGTCATGGGTGAGTAATACTGGTGAAAAAAATTCATCCACAACCAAAGTTAAATAACCAGTTAAATTATGTTTACTAATAAACCCTTACTGATTAATATTGGTAAGGGTTTATTAGTATCTGGATGAATATAAAAAAAAGGGGGAGTAGCATGAATACCATTATTAAAATTGGCATTATTCTAGGTGGAGGTGTTGGTGCTTATGGCATGGGGTCTTTTATGTACAACATGGGCCATGATATGACTAACATGACAAAATCTGTTGGGCAAATGACTCAAGACGTCCACTCTATGGCAAGGAACATGAATGGCATGGCTGGAAACATGATGCAAATGGCTCAAAGCATGGTGGAAGGCCAAAAGAAAATGGGTGATGATTTTTCAAATGTTGCTAAAGATATGAATGTTATGACAAGATCGATGGCCTCAATGGGTAATGATATGCATAAGATGGGTGGTCAAATTGCACAAATGAATGACAATATTAAAAACATGAATGGATCAATGGCTCAAATGAGTAACGATATGTCAATTATGAATGGATCGATGTCAGGTATGCGTTACGATATTAATAAATTTACCAAACCTGAAAATATCATGATGCCTTGGCTGAGATAGGAGTTGAATATGAATAACAAAACCTCACTAAAAATAACTGCATTATTTTTAACACTCACATTCCAAGTGCAGGCATCTGATCCTGTTAATGGGCAAATTATTGCCGCTAAGTCATGCGATCGATGCCATGGGGAGTTTGGCATTAGTGATGATACTGATACGCCTCATTTGGCATCACAAAGTGTTAACTATATCGTTAAGCAGTTAAAAGATTACAAGAGCAAGGCTCGCAAAGATAAGAATATGTACAAGCGTGCTAAAAAGTTAAACAATAAGCAAATGCTCGATGTTGGCGCTTGGTATGAATCTCAATTGTTACCTGAACAAAATCCTACTCTAAGGGAGGCAATTAAAACACCTGCACTAATAAATAAAGGTGACACCAATCGCGGTATTCCGCCGTGTGATTTGTGTCATGGAAAAGATGGAAAAACTTCAATTGGATCAACGCCAGTGTTGGCAGGTCAGCAGTTTGGTTATTTACTTTCTACTATGGAGTATTTTGCAGACGGGTCTCGAAACAATGATCCAGGCGGCGCTGTGCAAAGCATTATTAGGAAGTTATCAGATGTTGAGATACAAGCGTTGGCAAAATATTATTCACATTTAGGTGGAACCGAGGTTGAGGAGTAAAACCCCTACCAAGTGACATTCTCTATTAAAGATTGAATGAGCTTATTAGCTTTAATAGTGGGCGCTTCTGATTGTTGATCTAGTGGCTTTAGCTTTGTATACACCAGATGAGTTTGCTTAGAATTGTTACTTAGTGTGTATAGCGCAATTTTAAAAGGACAAGCTGAAATATTTAAATGATTAGCCAGTACCAATTGATGAGATATGCTGGCAGAGCAAAATTCAATAATTTCTGCCTGGTGATAAATTTCTTTTGCATTCGATATACTGTCTTTGGTGCGATTCAACATGTCACTCGCATGATATATTTTAGAGATATTAAGCGCTCTTTGTTCAATGCCATCAATCAGATTACTGCGAATATCTTCATAGGTGTTGTCAACAGACGTACTGATAACCGTATTAGCCCATGTAGTATTTGAAAAATAAATACCAGTAATGAGTAATAAAAGTTTTGCCGTTATATTTGTTTTCAAGGATTTATAAGGTTGGTTGTTAGGGGCTTCCTTAGTTTTTTATATCACTATGGGAGAGAGGGTTTAAAAGAAAGGAAGCTTGAAAAAATATTATAGGTCAAATTTATTTCTAACGAAATAACCTATGTTATTTGTTTACATTAAACAACCTTATAGAATTAAACCTAATAATAAATTTGTTAAGCAAGTCTATACTGTTTTTTTATTATTTAAGTGAGGGGGCTCTGCTGGTTAGTAGTAGGGGTTAATTTAATATAAACAACATGGAGTTTTATGATGAAAGATACAATCATTAAATCTACACTACTAGTTGCCACATTGGCGTTAGGTTCGTATGCCCAAGCTGCGCCATCTGGCCAAGCTTTAGGCTACACATGTGCAGGTTGTCATGGTACCAATGGTGCCAGTACAGGTAATGCTATTCCATCTATCGCAGGTTTATCTGAAACCTACATGGTAGAAACAATGAATGCATATAAGTCAGGTGATAAAGCTTCTACCATTATGGGTAGAATCGCTAAAGGTTATTCTGAAGAAGATATTGAAAATATGGCAGGTTTTTTTGCTGAGCAAGAGGTACACAAAAACACTAACCAATCTTTCGATGCAGCCAAAGCCAATGCAGGGCAGGCGTTACACGAGAAATATTGTGATAAGTGTCATACTGAAGGCGGTACTGTAGCAGATGATGATGCAGGTCAATTATCGGGTAATGCTAAGCTATTTATGCAATATTCATTGGCTGATTTCCATGATGGATCGCGCGACATGGAAAAGAAAATGGCTAAAAAAATGAAGAGAATGATGAAGAAAGATTCGGATGCATTCGATAAGCTTGTCAATTACTACACAAGTGGTCAATAGAGGAGAATACTGATGAGTAAACAAAATAGAAGAAGTTTTTTAAAGACATTAGGTCTGGGTGCGACAGCTGCAACTGCAGCAACATATGCGCCATTTGCAATTGGCGGCTCTAGCAAGAAAGTGGTTGTGATTGGTGGTGGTATGGGTGGTGCAGTTGCCGCAAAATACATTCGTATGATGGATAAGTCTGTTGAAGTTACGTTAATTGAAGCAAACGAAAATTACTTTACCTGCTTTGGCAGTAATGAAGTATTAAGTGGTGAGCGCACCATGGATTCAATTAAGTTTGGCTATGACGGTCTTAAGGGTCATGGCGTTAACGTAGTAATTGACAAAGTTATTGATATTGATGCAAGCGGAAGACGCGTTAAGACAGCAAGCGGTCGTAGCTTTAATTATGATCGTTGTATCGTCTCTCCTGGTGTCTCTTTCAGATACGACAAAATTGATGGCTATGATGAAAGTGTGGCAAATACCAAGATTACACATGCTTGGAAAGCGGGTCCACAGACAGCTTTATTGCGTGATCAAATCCAATCAATGAGAAAGGGTGGAACAGTCATCATTTCTGCGCCACCTAATCCATTCCGTTGTCCTCCAGGGCCTTATGAGCGTACCGCACAAATTGCTCATTACTTGAAGCATAACAACCCTACAGCTAAAATTTTAGTTTTGGATGATAAGGAAAAATTCTCAAAGTTTGGATTATTTACTGCTGGCTGGAAAAAGCATTACGGCTATGGCACGGACAACTCTATGATTGAATGGGTGAAAGGCTCTGCTGGTGGTAAGATTGAATCAGTTGATGTTGCTGGTATGACATTATCGGGTGAAGTTGACGACTATAAAGGTGATGTAATTAATATTATCCCTGCTCAAAAAGCAGGGCATATTGCTCATGTTACTGGCTTAACTAATGATTCTGGCTGGTGCCCTATTGAAGGCAAAACTTTCGAATCAACCATTCACAAAAATATCCATGTGATTGGTGATTCAGCTATTCAGTCTCCACTACCTAAGTCTGGCTACGCAGCCAACTCAGAAGGCAAAGTGTGTGCAGCAGCAGTGGTTGCAATGCTAAATGGTGATAAAATTCCAGATCCTTCATACGTTAACACTTGTTACTCAGTTATTGCGCCAGGCGACGGCATTTCTGTTGCGATGGTTTATAACTATGCAAATGGAAAAATTAACAAGGTTAAAGGCTCTGGTGGTTTAACACCAGGCAAGTTTGATGCCAAAGCTCGTGCAAGAGAGCAGCAAAATGGCTATTCATGGTTTGATAATATCACCAATGATACATTTGGCTAAATAACGTCAAGTTTTAAAAAAACTTAATAAGTCCGTACTCATGTAAGGACTTTTTTTATGTTTTTTTTAAATTTTATGTTTTTTCCTTTTTTTTACCTATAATCTTAATTTTATGGGTTTTGTTGACCTATTATATGATAATATAGTAATATTGAAAATTTGAGGAGAAAAGCATGTCTTGTGGGGGTAGTGATAAAAATAAAGTAAACTGCATGGAATGTGGCATACGAAAGGACTCGCTGTTTAAAGATTTGGATGATGAAGAGATCGTGCTAGCAGAGTCACACATTGATTTACAAAGGCAGTGTAAGCCAGGTGAGTATGTTATCAGTGAGCAGCATCAGGCAAAATCAAGCTACATTCTTGCTTCAGGCTGTGTAATTTTAGGCACTTATTTGGAAGATGGCTCTCGGCAAATATTCCAATTGGCTTTGCCTGGCGATGTGATTGGCTTTGGTGTTAATAAAGACAATGGGTATTTTGCACAAGCCATTTCCGATGTAAAAGTATGTGTTATGAGTAACACCTCTTTGGACAATTTGGTGAAAAATCATAGTGCTGTTGCTATGCGCTTGATTGAAAACCTTGCTAAAAGTAACTCCTCTTATCAGCAATATTTATTAAGCCTAGGTCGTAAAGACGCCAGACAAGCGCTAGCCTATCTAATAATGGATGTTACAGAGCGACTTAAGAAGCAAGTCCCTGGGTGTTCACTTGACAAGTCAGAAGGTTGTTTTTTTCCACTAAACCAAGAGGCGATGGCTGATACTTTAGGGATTACAAAGGTGCATGTTTCTCGTGTGATATCTCAATTCAAAAAAGAAGGCTTGATTGAGTGTAGTCATAAAAAACTAAAAGTGTTAAATCAAGAAAAACTTGGTGAAATAGGTAACTACGCCGCTAGTATTTAATTTATTTCTTTATTGTTTTTAAAGTTTTTTTCTGCCCATATTTTTCCTGATTTATCCCACCAGGTAGATTGCCCGTCTAGTTGGTTGTTTTTGTAATGGTAGCGCTTCATTTTTTTACCATTGGAAAAAAACCAAGTTTTTGGTCCGTTTAAGGCGCCATATTGATAGCTTATCTCAATTTTCTTGTGACCATTTTTTCGCCAAAAAGTGCTAACTCCGTGCTCAACGCCGTTGTCGAAGTTGGCTATAAAATCTTTGTTGCCATTAGGTAGGTAGAATATTGATTGCCCTTGTTCTTTGCCGTCTTTGTAGTTAGACTTTCTAATAATTTGCCCATTTTTGTGTTTACTGATTACTTTCCCGGTGAACACCTTCGAGCTGCCTTTTTTATAAATTGTGCCATTAATACTGATGGTATCACTTGCGTCCAAAGTGGCATCTGAACAGGAGGCTGTAAAAAATAGTAACAGGCAAGCAATGACAAGGTTTTTAATCATTACTAGACTTTATTTTCAGCGATAGACTTAGACTCTCCTGTCTTTACTTCTTCTTTCATTGATTTTTTAAATGCTACCTAAATCGGTGTCAATATTTTTTAGACGTTTTCCGCCAAAAAGTAATAACACAATTGCTAAAATAATAACGAGTTCAAATGGTCCAGGCACCATGCTTTATCCTTATAATTATGATTAAATTTACCTAATTTTAACAAGTTAAAATACTACTGTGTCGCCTATTTGACAAGGCTTTGCTATTGTTAACATAGGTTAATTATTATTTGTATTTTTAGTTAAAATATTGACTTGATATTTCATTATTAATAAGTATATGACGAATTGGATTCAACGTTGGAATGAGGGAGAAATTGGCTGGCATCGAGAGGTGCCAAACTCAAAATTAATAGAGTTTATTGACCATCTTCAACTAAAAGCTACTGACACGGTATTTGTTCCATTGTGTGGTAAGAGTGTAGATATGTTGTATTTACTAGAGCAGGGTTATCAAGTGATTGGTGTTGAGCTGAGTACGATAGCTGTTGAACAATTTTTCTCAGAAAACTCAATTCCATTTGAGGTTTTTCAAGAGCCTGATTTTGTTGTTTACCAGTCAGATAAGTTGCGTATTTATTGTGGTGACTATTTTAAATTAAACGCAAAACATTTAGCGTCAGTTGTGGCGGTGTATGATCGGGCGGCTTTAATCGCACTACCGACGGGGTTAAGGGTGAAATATGCACAACATTTATACGCTATAATAGCTAAAGGTTGCCGGGTGTTATTATTAACCTTAAATTATCCGCAATCACAAATCAGTGGCCCGCCTTTTGCTGTGAATCAAGAGGAGGTGTTGTCACTGTATGAGAATGGGTTCGAATGTCAACTATTGCAATGTTTTAATGACCTAGAAAATGAGCCCAAGTTTCAACGTGAAAACGTTGATTTTATTGAAAAAGCAACTTATTGTTTGCGTAAATATTAAGAGGAAAAAATGGCTAAAAAAATAAAAGGCGTTGTCGCGCAGTTTGGTACTAAAGGATATGGATTTATTACCGGTGATGATGATGAAAAGTATTTTGTTCATCAGAAAAATATCTTTAATAAATCTCGCCTAAAGGCGGGCACAAGAGTTGTATTTGGTGCTGAGGAGTCTGAAAAGGGTTTAGTGGCTACCAATGTTGAACTTGAAGATGGCTCGAAAATGGCAAGTTTAGGAAGATCGTCAAAGGCGTCTTCAGGTTCATCGAACGGCGCTATTAAGACTGCATTAGCTATCTTGTTTATCGCCCAAGCTGCGGTGATTTACAAAGTATTTTTCACCAGTGTTGCGGGCTAAATGAAAAAGATTCTATTATTGATGTTGTTATCGCTTTCTTTAGGTGGCTGTCTTTCAACGCCTGCGGTAACGGTTAATAATATCTGTACGTTAATGGATGAAGAGGTGAGTTGGTATCGTTCTGTTAAAGCGGCGGAGAAAAAATACGGCGCACCAGCGCACGTGGCTTTGGCGATTATGTATCAAGAATCTCATTTTGCTTCGGATGCCAAACCGCCAAGAGAAAAACTCTTTGGCGTTGTGCCATGGTTTAGACCGACAACGGCTTACGGCTTTGCTCAAGTAACGGATGATACTTGGGAATGGTATCAGCTGAAAACGGGCAATCATAGTGCAGATCGCGATGATTTTGATGATGCGGCGGATTTTGTGGGTTGGTACATTGTGCAATCGTCAAAACGTTTTGGTATTGCTAAATCTGATACCTACAACCAATATTTGGCGTATCACGAAGGTCATGGCGGTTTTAAGAGTAAGACTTACAACAAAAAACCTTGGCTGAAAAAAGTAGCCCGTAAGGTCGATGACAATGCACAGCGTTACAAGCGCCAACTTAACCAATGTTCTTCTGAGCTAAATAGTAATAGTATCTGGAGTTTGTTTTAATGGCTGATTGGCATAAGGCGCTTAGCCACCCACCCAAAGAAGGTACGATGGTTGAGGTTGAAATTCAAGGTCAAAAGTTATTTGTCACCCTGAATAACGGCCAATTATATTGCGCTGAAAATCGCTGTCCTCATGAAGATATCGAGCTCACGCTAGGGTGTCTAAAAGGCAATCGAGTCAAGTGCTCTTTACATGGCTATAGTTTTGATTTGGCTACTGGCGATAGCTCAGAAGAAGATGTGGATAATATGCAAACTTACCCCGTCAAGCAAGAGAATAACGAAATTTATATCGAGGTTTAATCATGAGTACCGACTCACAAGCATTAATGAAATCTATTATTCAGCGTGTGGCCACTGGCCCAGACTTGAGTAAAAATATCGACTTTGAAGAAGCTAGAGACGGCATGCAGGCGATTTTGCGCGGTGAAATTGACGATGTTCAATCGGCCATCTATTTAATTGCGCTACGTATGAAGCGCGAAACTATGGATGAAAATACTGGTATTTTGGCCGGAATTTTGGCGCAGAGCGATAAGCAATCTGTTGATGTGGATGAGTTGGTAGACTTAGGCGACCCTTATAGTGGTTATAACCGTTCGATCCCTATTTCGTCTTTTTTGCCACCAGTTTTAGCTGAGCTAGGCTTGCCAACTGTGATCCATGGTTTGGATAGTGTATCGCCAAAATTTGGTTTAACGCATCGCCATATTAATGAAGCGCTAGGGCTGAGTGTTGATCATTCAACAGCAGAGGCTAAAGCTCGATTAGAAGATCCAAGTATTGGTTGGTCTTATATTGATCAAGCCAGCTACTGTAGTGGTTTGCATGATATGGTTGGGCTGCGTAATCGAGTTATTAAGCGTACGGTTATTAATACAGTAGAAACTTTGATTGGCCCGTTGCGCGCTAAGAAAACACATTCTATTTTGGGTTATGTGCACAAGCCTTATCCGCCAATCTATGCAGAATTAGTTAAATCTTCTGGCATGGATAGCGCCCTCTTAGTGCGTGGTGTTGAAGGCGGCGTTATTCCGTCTTTGCGTCAAAAAGGACTAATGGTATCGTATGCAGGAAATATTGAGCAAAATCGAGTAGATATTGAGCCTGCCTCATTGGGCATTGAGCAAGACATGCGTGCAATTTCATTTCCACCTGAGATGGATGTGCATAGCGATATTCCAGCTTTGGCGCAATATACGGTGAAATTGGGTAAGGCAGCTTTAGCTGGAGAAAAGGGCATGTTTTATGATGGCTTGGTATTGAGTGCTTCACTTGTACTTTGGCATACTAAAAAAGCAACAACTCTAGTTGAAGCGGCAGATATGGTTAGGTCTGTTTTAGATTCGAAAAAAGCATTAGCGCGACTTCAATAGTTCATTAATTAATTTTTTCAGCAATTTTTATCCTTAAAATCTAGTTTTTTAGGGTGTCTGCTGTTATTTTTTTATCAATATTGGTAGTTTCTGATATTTTTCCAGTGATCGTAAATTTATCTAGGTTCAAGAAAAAGTCAGCTAAATAATTTCAATCATTTAGGTTTTTTATTTTTTCCTGAATTATGTTTTATGTTGACTTAAAAACACATAATAAAACTTTCTACATATTAACGGTTGAAATTATCCCAGTTAGGCGTAAGATGACTATCAAATATTCGGGGGAATAATGCAAACAACAGACAACTTTAACACCGTCACTAATCTGATGCCAGTTTTGTTTGTCTGGCTGTTAGGCCTGATCTTTGCAGTGGTTGTTTTGACATTTATATTTGATGTTACTCAGAGTAAAAACGCTGTCTTAAGAAACTACCCTGTTGTTGGACATTTTCGTTACCTATTTAGCAATTTGGGAGAGTTTTTTCGTCAATATTTCTTTGCGATGGATCGCGAAGAAATGCCGTTTAATCGTGCTGAGAGAGAATGGGTGAATCGCGCCTCAAAAGGCAAGGGCAATACTATTGCTTTTGGATCAACAAAAAATCTCAATATACCGGGTTCGACCATTTTTATTAACTGTCCTTTTCCGATGTTGGATAGTGATGCAGTAGAGACTAGAACGGTCATTATTGGTGAGGGTTATAGTGAGCATCCTTACGCTGCTAAGTCAATCTTTAATATTTCAGGTATGAGTTACGGCGCTATTTCCAAGCCTGCGGTATTAGCCTTATCTGCTGGCGCTAAAAAAGCAGGCTGTTGGATGAATACAGGTGAGGGTGGATTGAGTCCTTATCATCTCCAAGGTGGTGCGGATTTAGTCTTTCAAATTGGTACTGCTAAGTATGGTGTCAGAGGAGAAGATGGCCATCTGGATGATCAAAAACTGGCAGATATCGCCCAGCATGATCAAGTGAAAATGTTTGAGATTAAAATTTCTCAAGGGGCTAAGCCAGGCAAGGGTGGTATTTTGCCAGGTGTTAAGATTACTACTGAAATTTCAAAGATTAGAGGCATACCAAAAGGCATAGATTCAACCTCTCCTAATCGTCATATTGAGGTTGCAAATGCCAGTGAGTTGCTTGATATGATTAACCATGTTCGCGATGTTACTCACAAGCCAGTTGGTTTTAAAACGGTTATTGGCCACATAAGATGGCTAGAAGCTTTATTGACAGAGGTGAATAAGCGTGGTGTACAAAGTGCACCTGATTTTATTGCAGTTGATGGCGGCGATGGTGGCACAGGTGCAGCGCCTATGGCGCTCATGGATAATGTAGGTTTGCCTCTTAAAGAAGCGCTACCCTTGGTGGTAGATAAGATCATGCAATGCGGGCTAGAAGATAGAGTTAAGGTGATTGCTTCTGGCAAGATGATCACCCCAGCGGATGTTGCTTGGGCGATTTGCGCAGGTGCAGATTTTGTCACCTCGGCGCGCGGATTTATGTTTTCTATTGGTTGTATTCAATCATTAAAGTGTAATAAGAACACGTGTCCAACTGGCATTACAACACACAACAAGCGCTTGCAAAAGGGTTTAGATCCAACCAGTAAAGCTTTAAAAGTTGCTAATTATGTTGATAATATAACAAAAACCGTTGAAGTGATTGCACACTCATGCGGGGTTAAAGAGGTGCGTCTTTTAAATCGAACGCATGTTAGAATTGTGCAAATTGATGGTAAATCCATCCCCATGGATGAGTTGTGTCCGTTATGTGTTGAAGGAGAAAATAAATGAAGGCGTCAGACCTGTTTGTAAAAGCGTTAGAAAATGAAGGTGTAGAGTATATTTTTGGTATTCCTGGTGAGGAAAACCTGGATTTGCTCGATTCGTTACGTGGTTCAAAAATTAAATTTATCCTAACGCGCCATGAACAGGCTGCGGCTTTTATGGCGGCAACTTATGGTCGGTTAACAGGAAGAGCTGGCGTATGTTTAGCAACCTTAGGTCCAGGTGCGACAAACCTAGTTACAGCAATTGCATATGCGCAATTGGGCGCTATGCCTATGGTGGTTATTACAGGTCAAAAACCTATCAAAGCGGGCTTGCAAGGAAAGTTTCAGATTTTAGATATTATTAGAATGATGGAGCCTTTGGTTAAAGACTCTGATCAAATTGTTTATGGGAGGCAAATCCCTTCATTAGTTCGTGGAGCATTTCGTATTGCTGAAGAAGAGCGACCAGGCGCTGTTCATTTAGAATTACCAGAAGATATTGCTAGAGAGGAAGTTGAAGACGAAAGAGTTTTTCCTAGGCAAACCATCCATCGAGTGTTTGCTAGTGATCGTGCCATTGAAAAAGCAGTAAATGTGATTAAAGCCGCTAAAAGGCCTTTACTCTTAGTAGGTGCGGGCGCCAATCGTAAACGTATTAGAAAGCCATTATCTGATTTTGTTAATAAAACCGGCATTATGTTTTTTAACACTCAAATGGGTAAAGGTGTGCTGAGTGGTGACGATTCTCATTTTATTGGAACGGCTGCATTTTCTTCAAAAGATTACGTTCATGAAGCTATTAAAAAGGCAGACTTAATCATTAACGTAGGTCATGACATTATTGAAAAACCCCCTTTTATTATGAAGGGTGATGAGCAAAAAGTGATTCATGTTAATTTTCATTCGGCACAGATTAAAGATATTTATTACCCACAGGTTGAGGTAGTTGGTAATATTTCTAATTCTATGGATCGAATCAATGAAGCGCTAAATGAGTGTTATGCGTGCAATCGAGACTGGATAAAACCAATTCGTGAAAAAACACGCAACGCTATTCATTCCCTAGATAACGACACCTCGTTTCCAATGGTGCCACAGCGAGTTGTGGCAGACGTGAGAAAAGTAGTGGATGAAGATGGTATTGTATCGTTAGACAACGGCATGTTTAAACTTTGGTTTGCCAGGCATTATCATACGCATCAGCCTAATACATTATTGCTGGATAATGCTTTAGCAACTATGGGCGCCGGCTTGCCTTCTGCAATAGCATGTGCACTAATGTATCCAGAGCGTCAAGTGGTAGCTGTGTGTGGTGATGGTGGTTTTATGATGAACTCCCAAGAGCTAGAAACAGCCGTAAGACTAAAACTTAATTTGATCACAATCATTTTTAATGATAGTGGTTATGGCATGATTAAATGGAAGCAAAAAGGGCAAGAATTGCCTGATTTTGCATTGGATTTTAACAATCCAGATTTTGTCATGTATGCGAAAAGTTATGGCGCCACTGGGCATAGAATAGCTTCTAGCGAGGAGCTTGTCCCAACCATGAAAAAAGCCTTTGCTGATGGCGGTGTGCACGTGATTGATTTGCCGATTGACTATTCACAAAACACCAAAACATTGCTAGATGATTTAAAACAATTTAATAATTAGAATAACTATGTCAAATTTATTACAGGTTAAGCAAGCCTATACGGGTGAAGTATTAAAAGAGCTAAAAATGCATGATGGTAATCAGGTTGATCAGATGCTAACAACGGCCCAAACATTGCACCATCAAGGTGCCTTACCTGTTTATGAGCGTGTTAATATATTAAGAAAACTGGCTGATTTGGTTGCAAATGAGCATGAGCAGTTTTCACAATTGATTGCTAACGAAGGTGGCAAGCCAATTCGTGATGCTCGTGTTGAAGTAACACGTGCAGTAGGCGGTATTCATATTGCGATTGCTGAAATTCAAACTAGTCAGGGCACTGAAATCCCAATGGATTTAAGCGCCGCAGGCAGTGGACGCAAGGCTTTTACAATTTTAGAGCCAATTGGCGTGGTGGTAGCGGTCAGCGCTTTTAATCATCCGTTGAATTTAGCCATTCATCAAGTTATTCCTGCAGTTGCAACAGGTTGTCCGGTGATTATCAAACCAGCAGCACTAACACCTTTATCAACCTTGCGCTTAGCAGAGCTTATTTTAGAAGCTGGTCTGCCAGCAGGCTGGGTGCAAGTGGCGCTCACTAATCGTGAGAATTCGGAAAAGCTAGTTACTGATTCCCGAGTAGCTTTTTTCAGTTTTATTGGTTCTAGCAAAGTTGGCTGGTATCTGAAGTCTAAGCTAGCACCTGGCGTGCGCTGTGCGCTAGAGCATGGCGGTGTGGCGCCACTAATTTTTGATCAGTATGCTGATGAAGAGGGGTTTGTGAGTGGCGTAGTTAAGGCAAGCATGTATCATTCAGGCCAGGTTTGCGTATCTGTACAACGTGTTTATGTGCCTCAAAATCGAGCGAGTGAATTGGCGCAAAAAATTGCTGATATTGCTGCTAAACAGGTGGTTGGTGATGCTGTTAATGAAGACAGTGATTTAGGCCCACTTATCCTACCAAAAGAGACTGATAGAATAGAATCATGGGTTAATGAAGCAGTTGAGCAGGGTGCGCAAGTACTGACAGGCGGCAAGCGAATTAATGATGTTAGCTACGAGCCGACTGTTTTACTTAATCCTTCTAAAAAGTCTAAAGTATCTACGCATGAAATTTTCGGCCCTGTTGTTTGTGTGTATGGTTATCAGAATATTGACGAGGCAATCTCAGAGGCGAATAGTCTGGATGTTTCATTTCAGGCAGCTGTGTTTAGTGATGACATATCTAAAGCAATGGATATTGCTAAAAGGCTAGAGGCATCAGCCGTGATGATTAATGATTACACAACCTTTAGAGTGGACTGGATGCCATTTGCAGGGCGTAAGCATTCAGGTTATGGTATTGGCGGTATTGGTTATAGCATGAAAGATATGCTTGAGCATAAGATGCTGGTTGTTAAAGGTTAGTACCCCCACTTCTCTAGAAATTTACCTTAATTCTTAAATTGGTGATTATAGAGAGAGGCGTACTCTCCTTTTTGATCTAGCAGTTCTTGGTGAGAGCCAAGTTCGATAATATTACCTTGACGCAAAACGACAATTCTATCGGCTTTTTGAATGGTGCTAAGTCTGTGAGCGATAATAATAGTAGTTCTATCTTTTTGCATTTCATCAATAGCGGCCTGCACCTGTTTTTCTGTGGCAGAATCGAGCGCCGAAGTCGCCTCGTCCAAGATTAAAATTGGACTGTCTTTGGCGATTGCTCTAGCAATCGCTAGACGCTGGCGCTGACCACCAGAGAGTTTAGCGCCATCTTCGCCAATTTCGCTATTAAAGCCCTTTTCCATTTGCTCAATAAACTGTGAGGCGTTAGAAGCACTTGCCGCCTGTTTAATTTTTTCATCGCTCATCGTTTCAGTTTGGCCTAGTGCAATATTACCTTTGACCGTGTCATTAAAGAGGCGGACATTTTGATCAACAAAAGAGATTTGAGAGCGTAGAGAGTCAATATCAAATTCGCTAATATCAACACCATCAATGGTAATAGAGCCTTGTGTAGGACTATAAAAACGAGTAATTAATTGAATAATTGTGGTTTTTCCACTGCCGGTAGAGCCGACTAAGGCAATGGTTTCGCCAGGGGTGATATCTAGGCTGATTTTATTGAGAACAGTTTTGCCACCTTGATAACTAAAAGAAACATCGTTAAATTGAATGCCGCCTTTTGCATTTGATAAGATTTTTAATCCTTGATTTTGCTCCTCTTGTTCGTCAATCAGACCAAAAACACTCTCACCTGCAGCCATAGCAGTTTGCAAAGGTTTATTGATATTAACTAAACTTTTAGCCGGTTTAATCAACATACCCATGGCTGTAAAGAAGGATAAAAACTCGCCAGCAGTCATTTGTAAAGAGGTTGATGAGAAATACACCACACTGCCTAATGATAGTCCGATTAATATATTAACAAAACCTGTATTAAAGGCGCCCGTCATATCTACTTTAAAGCGTTGTTGACGAATATTTTTAATAAGGTTGTTAAATTTGGAGCTTTCCTGGTTTTGTGCATGATAAATTTTAACCAATGACGATCCAGAAATATTTTCATCTAGCAAGTGGGTCATGCTGCCCATGGATTTTTGCACTTGAGTGCTGGCACTGCGCATACGATTTGATGATAGCTTAACTGCTAAATACACTAAAGGTAATAGAATAATTAAGCTTAAGCTAAGTTGCCAATTTTTATAAAGTAGGTAGCTGATAAGAATAATCACCGTCATAGATGACTTGATAAAATCAAGCCAAATAGTGGAAGCCGCTGCTGCAATTTGCTCAACATCAAAAGTCAGTTTTGATAGAGTTTTTCCAGTAGGGTGTTGGTCAAAATAAGATTTAGGCAGTTTGAGTAGTTTAGCAAACATGGTTTCTCTCAAATCCATAATCACTTTGTTGGATACCCAAGAGCTGGCCGCTGTTGAGGTGAGTGCAAAAATAGAGCTTAAAACAATAACGCCAAATAGCGCGAATGCATAAAGAAGGGCCGAGCTTTCACTGCGTTCACTGGCAAATAGCTCATCAACGATTTGTCCGCTAATTTCTGGAATGGCACTCTCTAAGGCAGTTGCCAGCATCATCATTACCGAAGTAAAGATAAGCTTGCCAACGTGCGGTTTTAGATAAACGAATAAGCGTGAGACAAATTGTTGGTATTGCATTTACAATTACTTTGTATTTTGATGTTCAACATTATAACGCGTTAAGGTATCATAAGCATTTCAACTTTGCTACTTTTACATGGCAACAAAATACATCTTTATTACTGGCGGTGTGGTCTCTTCTTTAGGCAAGGGTATCGCTTCAGCTTCATTAGCTTCTATTCTAGAATCCCGTGGTCTTAATGTGACCATGCTTAAGCTTGATCCTTATATCAACGTTGATCCTGGCACTATGAGTCCATTCCAGCATGGTGAGGTTTTTGTAACCAACGATGGTGCTGAAACTGATCTTGATTTAGGCCACTACGAGCGTTTTATTCGTCAGCAACTAGGCAAGAAAAATAACTTTACCGCAGGCCGTGTTTATAGTAATGTTATTGAGCGTGAGCGCCGTGGTGACTATCTGGGTGCTACGGTTCAAATTATTCCACACATTACCAATGAGATTAAAGCTTTGGCACAAGCGGGTGCACAGGGTGCAGATGTCGCCTTGGTTGAGATTGGCGGCACAGCAGGTGATATTGAATCCTTGCCTTTCCTAGAGGCGATTAGACAGATGAGTCTTGAATTAGGGCGTGAGAACACTTTATTCATTCATTTAACACTACTGCCTTATATTAAAGTAGCAGGCGAGCTAAAAACCAAACCAACTCAGCACTCGGTTAAAGAGTTGCGCGGTATTGGTATTCAACCTGATATTTTGATTTGTCGTTCAGAGCATCCTTTGCCAGAGGCAGAACGTGCAAAAATTGCACTATTTACCAATGTTGCTTCTGATTCTGTCTTTATGTCGCTAGATGTAGATACGATTTATAAAGTGCCTCGAGCTTTGCATGAGCAGGGGCTAGATGAAGTAGTTGTCAAGAAGTTGAGTCTTGATTGTAAGCCAGCAGATTTAAGCGAATGGGATAGCGTTATTGCCAAGCTTAACGCGCCAAAATCTAGTGTTGATATCGCCATGGTGGGTAAATACATTGACTTAACCGAGGCTTATAAGTCTTTATCTGAAGCACTACTTCATGCGGGTATTAATACTGGCACCAAGGTTAATATTCATTATTTTGATTCTGAAGAAATTGAAAAAACGGGCATAGACTGTTTAAGTGAAATGAGCGCTATTTTGGTACCAGGTGGTTTTGGAAACCGTGGCGTTGAAGGTAAAATAGCTACTGTACAATATGCCCGTGAAAATAACATTCCTTACTTGGGTATCTGCTTAGGAATGCAAGTAGCAGTTATAGAGTATGCGCGTAATGTTGCAAGAATGAGCCAGGCAAACAGCACCGAATTTGATGAAAACACACCTTATCCAGTGGTTGGCTTAATTACCGAATGGCAAGATGAACACGGCTCTACACAAACTCGAAATGAAGCCTCTGATTTAGGTGGTACGATGCGTCTTGGCGGGCAAGAGTGTGCCTTGGTTGAAGGTACGCTGGCTCAAGAAATTTATGCAGCACCAGTGATTACTGAGCGCCATCGCCATCGTTATGAGGTGAACAATAGTCTGATTGAGCAAGTTCAGAAAGCGGGCTTAGTTATTTCGGGTAAATCCATTGATGGAACCTTGGTTGAAATGGTAGAGGTTAAGAATCATCCGTGGTTTGTGGCTTGCCAGTTCCACCCTGAGTTTACCTCAACGCCACGAGACGGCCATCCATTGTTTGAAAGCTTTATTAGAGCTGCTAACGAAGCGCATAATCTTATTCTATCCTCTTAAGTGTTTGATCAAGCGCTAGAATACTGGGGAAGTGATAGCTTCCCGCATTATTTTAAGCGTGCTTTTAATGAGTTAAGTTTGGCCGAGTTGCCTTTGCTTGCTTGTTGTCAGCATAGCGGGGTGATTGATAAAGAGACAATCAGTCTAAGCATTCTAACCAGCTCAGCTGATGAACAAACAATTCACTTAAAGATTGGTGTGTTTTTCTGCGAAATTTTATCGGGCTGCGCCTGTAGTGACGACCCTTCTCAAGCAATGATACTCGAGAATTCCTATTGCGAGCTAAGTGTTAAACTTGATCGCAACAAGGCTGAATTAAGTTTTGACTAACGCTTTTTTCTTTTCTTAATAAACTTCATTAGGCGACGCCTTTTAGTTACTTGTCGTGCACTGAGTTCATTCTTAGTGTCTTTAAATGGATTCTCTCCACTCTTATATTCGCATCTCAAGGGTGTATTTGTTAATTTAAGTGCATCAGTAAAGAAATTCTTTAAATAGCGATCATAGGCGTTAGGGACATTCTGTAGATGATTTCCATGGAAGGTAAGTGTTGGTGGAAACACATCTGTTTGGTTTACGTATTTAATCTTTAATCGTCTGCCTTTAACAGGTGGCGGTTGATGACCATGATTAGCCGCTTCCAGAATTTTGTTCAAGGTTGAGGTTGAGTGTTGAGTGCCTGCATTTTTGTAGGATTTAACAATCGGTGCAAACAATTTTCCAACGCCTGAGCCATGCAAGGCAGAAATATAATGCACACTAGCATAATTGACAAATGAGAGTTTTACATCTAGCTTACGTTTAACTTCTGATTTTTGGTATTCATCCAAACCATCCCATTTATTAAGAACAATAAGTAGTGCTCGGCCTTTATCAGCAATCATACCTAGAAGTGTTGCATCTTGCTCAGTAACCCCTTCACGTGCGTCTAACACTAAGATAACTACATGTGATCGATCCAGTGCATCAATGGCTTTAATAATAGAAAAAATTTCAATTTTTTCATGAGTAGAGCGTTTACGCCTAATTCCAGCTGTATCAATCAGGGTGTATTTTTGTCCTTCACGCTCAAAGGGGATATAAATGCTATCGCGTGTGGTGCCAGGCATATCAATGGCTAGTACTCTTTCTTCACCTAAGATTCGATTAATAAGGGTTGATTTTCCTACATTAGGCCTACCTAAAACAGCAACTGCAATGCCCTCGACTTCTTCCTCGTCTTCTTCTATTTCTTGATATTGAGGTAGTAAAGGAAGTGTGTATTCGATTAAATCAGCAATACCTTGACCATGTTCAGCAGAGATAAGTCTAGGCGTTCCTAGACCTAACTCGTAAAATTCAGCCGCCTTAATCTCATCCAAACCCTCGGATTTGTTACAGACAAGGATTACTTCTTTTTTAAGTCGTCTTAGGCGTGAGGCAATCTCTAGGTCTAGGCCAATCACACCGTCTCTACTACTAACAATAAAGTAGATAACATCAGATTCTTCAAGCGCACTTAGTACTTGCCCTTGAATGCCACTATCGACTTCGTTGTCTTCATTGGTTAATCCGCCTGTATCAATAATAGTGACGAATGTTTCGCTGTCATCATCGAGCAAAACTTCTGCATATTGACGATCACGTGTTAAACCTTCAAAGTCAGACACGAGAGCTTGACGAGAGTGACTTAGTCGATTAAATAAAGTAGACTTGCCCACATTTGGGCGTCCAACAAGAGAGATGGTAGGTAGGCCCATGGTATTTTTTATAATTAGTTAAGGTCAGCGAGCTTAATACTGATTAAGCTTTGCAATTCTGAATCTCTAGAGATTTGGCTAAGGGCTAACTTATAGTGCTCTTTAGCTTTTTCAATTTGATTATCAGCCACATAAATATCGCCTCTTAATTGGCTGTATAGGCCGTTAAACTCGCCTGGTGCTTTTTGATCTAGTGTGTTGAGTGCTTCTTTAAATTTGCCCATTTCAAACTGTATGCTAGCCATTCTCATATTAGCAACAATGGCGATTAAATCATTATCAGCATCTACTAGAGTTGATAAATGTTGTAACGCAGTATCATAATCTTGCTTGTTAACAGCTGTTTTAGCTAACATTAAAATAGCTTGTTGCGTGTATCCACTGTCAGCATGATTGGTACTTAGCGCCTCAAAAGCTGTTAAGTTGTCTGTTGAAGTGGTATTTAAATATAAAGATCTTGCTTCGATAGACTGTTGTTGCTGGTAGGTTTTGTAAGCGCCCAGTCCCCAAATACCGCCTAATCCAAGGGCAATACCAACAACAATTTGCAAGCCATTGTCTTTAAGCCATTTTTTAATTTGCTGCGCTTGTTCGTCTTCAGTTTTGCCTACTTCAATAAAATTTTTCATGTGTAATCCTTAAAATACTTAATCGCCTCGTCAAGACTTAGCGCCACTTGCTGTTCTTGAGATTTTAATGGTTTAATGCTAACTTGGTTATTATTTAATTCTTCTTCGCCCAATATTAGTGCAAAGTCAGCATTGGCTTTGTCTGCTTTTTTGAACTGACTTTTAAAGCTACCCAAGCTAATGTCATTATAAATAATGACATTAGCCATAGACTCATGCAGCGTGCCGGCTATTTGCATAGACTGGAGTTGGGCGCTCTCACTAGGCGTAATAATATAAATGGCAAGCGGCTGATTGTGCAAGTCTATTTCTTGCGCTTCTAATAGCAAAATAAGGCGCTCTAGGCCAATAGCCAGACCAACAGCAGGCGTTGGCTTGCCACCCATTTTTTCAACAAGACCATCATAGCGTCCGCCAGCACATATCGTGCCTTGTGCGCCTAAGTCAGTTGTGGTCCATTCAAATACAGTTCGATTGTAATAATCAAGCCCACGAACCAAGCGCGTATTAATAACAAAATCAATATTCAAAGCTTTTAAATAGGCTTTAAATTGCTCAAAATGCTGATCAGATTCTTCATCTAAATGCGTCATGAGTTTTGGTGCATTGTTAATTAAATCTTGCATAGCTGAATTTTTACTATCAAGAATTCTTAGTGGATTGCTTTCAAGACGTCTAAGACTGTCTTCATCAAGCTGATCTTTATGAGATGAAAAATATTCAACTAAAATATCTCGATAGCTAGCTCTGGCTTCACTAGAGCCTAGGGTGTTAATCTCAAGAGTGATGTTTTTTAAGCCTAGTTTTTGCCATAGACTATGCGTTATCATCATCAGTTCTGCATCGACTTTTGCATCTGGTGCACCAAATACCTCAAGCCCAACTTGATGAAATTGGCGGTAACGTCCTTTTTGTGGACGCTCATGTCTAAACATAGCACCTTGATAGAAGACTTTTTGAATACCTTCACGCGGAAGATTGTGCTCGATCATCATGCGTACACAACCAGCAGTTCCTTCAGGGCGTAAACTTAAAGAGTCGCCATTAGATTCATGCCAAGAGTACATTTCCTTTTCAACAATATCAGTAGCCTGACCAATAGCACGACAAAAGGTGTCGGTTTTTTCAACCACAGGCGTGCGAATATTTTTATAGCCATAAGCAATAAACAAATCAGCAATAGTGCGCTCTACAAACGCCCAAAGAGCAGAGTCTTTGGGTAGTAGATCGTTCATGCCACGAATGGCCTGGATTTTTTTGCTCATTTTGACTAGCTAATGATAAGATTAAAAGCGGTATTTTACCAATAATTACAAGGCTTTACCCTGGTATTAAGTGTCAGTTGTCTTGTAATAGTTTGAGATGAAATAAAACACAATCAGAGCAAAAAACAAACGAATACCAATTAGCAAGAAAATATCGGCACCAAAAAACACAAACAGTAAAGTGTCTTCAATGATAGCATGCGCCACCATTAAAAAATAACATACAGAAAGGATTTGTTTTTTGCTCATGTACTGAGCCTCTTTAAGAAGCACACCTGCGCCATAGGTGATGCCAATCAGTAGGCCCGTTATTAAGGCCATAATCGTACTCAGATGATGGTCAAATTTTTGTAGAAATTTCAAGCCTTTGATTAGAGTAACAATAAAAATAACAAGGCTCACTAATATGATAATTTCAATTGCTAACAGAACCGCTTCATAACTTTTTTGCAGTATAAAATCAGTGAAATTATCTGGTGTTGTTAGGGTTGTTTGATATAGAGCGCTGGCGACATGATCTGGATTATCAAATAAAAATTCCGTTGGAATAATCAGAAGCGGGATTAGTACAATAAAAGCCATGATCAGCCTAAAACCAACGGAGTGAAGCCAGTCAACCCCCAGTTTTTTCATAATGGCTGACTCGATTGGAATAGAGTGTAATACGCCTAAAAACAAACCTAATATTGTCCAATCATAAACGCTTAATCCCAAAGGAGCGGCAAAGGCAATCGCAGCATATAAATTAAGAAATACGCCCGATGCTAGTGCTAGTGCGGTTTCTGGTGGCAGATTAAGCAAGTTAGTAAAAGGCTCAAATACTTGGGCAATAATAGGCATTAACTCAAAATACATGAGTAATTCTGCCAATAAAAAATAAGGAATAACTGTAAATACAATAACTTTGGCAGTTGATAAGGCGCTATTTAAAAAGGCTTGAGTGTCAAAATTCATGAATTAGAAATTCCGTTAGGAACATGCCCAGTGGGCACATATTGCGAGGCTGATTCGCAATGTGAATGCTGATCATCAAAGAAAATATCGGCGCTAAATTCTTTTAAGAAAACACCTTTATCTAGTCCGCCTAAAAAGAACGATTCGTCGATGCGAATACCCCATTCACGCATTGTATGAATAACGCGCTTATGCGAAGGGGCGGAGCGGGCAGTGACGAGTGCGGTTCGAATGGGGTTGTTTTCAACGGGAAAGGCAGATTGGATTTTGTGTAATGATTTTAAAAAACACTTAAACGGGCCCGCTTTAAGCTCTACATTGGCAGACGCTCTTTCGTTTTCTTCAAAAGCATCAATACCTTTTTCTTGAAATATTTTCTCAGATTCGTCCGAGAAGATAACCGCGTCGCCATCAAAGGCAATTCTTAGTTGAGTTTCATGGGCTCCTTTGGAGCTTGCGCCAACAATAGAGGCAGCAGCAAAGCCAGATTCTAGTGCCTTTTGCACGTCTTGATAATTACTTGACAAGAATAAATCTGCCTCAAAAGCACCCACTAAGCTGTGCGTGCTTTCGCCACGAGTAAACGCTGCACGAGAGATATTAAGGCCGTAATGCTCAATTGAGTTAAAAATACGCAACCCTGTGTCCGCACTATTTCTAGAAAGCAAAATAACATCAATGGGGTTTTTTTTGGTATTAAGCGTCAGTAGTTTTTTAACCAAAGAGAATCCAACACCAGGGGGTAAAACCACATCTTCGTTTTCTTCTTGGTGCTGAGCATAAGCTTCAACCCCTTGCTGTTTGAAGATTTGATGTGATTCATCTAAATCAAACAATGCTCTGGATGAAATGGCAATAACCAGTTTGTTTTTAGCTTTTGGGTCTACAGCATCTGCCATGATTTTCCTTGATATTGGTTCAAACAATAGTCTAGCCATCTTTCAATGAATAGATTGAGTTCCCATTGTATATTCAGATCACTACATTGGGTTAAATAAGGGTGCTTGCTATTCAACATAGTTTCGTTACAAACCGACAGCACTTCGACAAGTTTTGCATCAAAATATACTTTGAATTTAATATCAGGCTTGTGAGTAGTGTCTTTAAGAACATGTGTTAAAGTAAAAATACCCGTATGAGTAAAGCGCTGTTCAACAATCAAATGTAGATCGGGGCAATTAGAATGGCGAATAATACTTGTATGTGCTGTTTGCTCAATAAGCGGAATGATTTTTAGTATTTTTTGATAATTTGATTCAAACAATTTTGAAACGTCACTATAAGTCTTCGCTTGACGAGAATTGTATAAATGATGCAAATATTGAGCGTCTAAATCCATTGTGTTTTAAAATTAATTGTGCCGTTTTCATTAAGCTCAAGCTCATTAAAGCCGATTCTATTTTTTCTTTTTAATGCTCCCTTGAGAGGTGCTTGGTTAAATTGTAGAGCAGTGGACGGACATGATAAGATTGTTATACCTAAGTGAGAAAATTCAGCCGCCTCATGCGCATGACCAAAGGTAATTAGGCGTATTTTAGAGTGTTTATCTAATACTTGAAATAAATCTTGAGGATTTGTTAATGATAGTGCGTCATCCCAGCTGCTGTTCATCGGCACAATAGGGTGATGCAAAACAATCATGATATGCGCCGCATCAGAATTTAAACAAGCTTGATCAAGCTCTAAAAGCGCTGATTGAGTCACTAGGCCGTGAGTCTTTTTTGCCTGCACCGAATCAATGTTAATAATTTCCCAATTGGCTAGTTTAAAGCTTTTAAACAAGCTTTTTTTAAAGATTTTTTCGAGATTGTCTGCTTGGTCATGATTGCCGCCAATGACAAAAATTGGCTGCTTAATGGGGCGGAGTATTTCTTTTAAAGTTTGGTAAGAATTGAGTGTGCCTTGATGTGTTAAATCACCACTGATTAATACGCCATCAGATTCAATCTCTTTGATTCGTTGTGCCACTAACTGAAGATTGTGTTGAGAGTCAACCCCCATGACCATGGGTTGGTCGTCAATATGGCAATCACTTATTTGAATTAGTTTAGGCACACTGAGTAAAGGTTACGCGAGCACTAACGCCCGTTAGTAGTTCGTATGCAATTGTCTGGCTATAAGAAGCAACAGTTTCAACGCGTAGTTTAACATTTCCCCACAAGATGGCGCGATCGCCAATTTTGGCGCTGGTCTGTTTAATATCAACACAAATCAGATCCATGGATACACGCCCTGCCAGTGCGCATAAAGCACCATTGATGAGTACAGGTGTGCCATTTTTTGCATGGCGAGGATAACCGTCACCATAGCCAATACCAATAATAGCAATGCGCGTGTCTTTGCTGGCTTTCCAAGTGGCGCCATAGCCGACAGTTTCCCCAGCTTTGATTGTTTTCAAGCTAAGAATGGGTGCAGACAATTCCATCACCGGCATGAGTTGTTCGTCAATATTGGTAAAAGGCGAAGCGCCATACAGCATAATGCCTGGACGTACATAATCAAAATGTGATTTAGCTCGGCTTATAATCGAGGCTGAATTAGCCATCGATCGATAAAAGTCTTTCGTGTCGAGCTGATTAAAAATATCTAATTGTTGGATATTTTTAGGATGCATAGGCTCATCAGCACAGGCAAAATGGCTCATGATGCATTTAATTTGAATATGCTCATGGTTGTCCAACTGGCTTAAAACATCTGGCAGGCTTTGTGTTGCAATCCCTAGACGGCGCATGCCGGTATCGACTTTAATCCATAGTTTAACAGGATGCTTGCTACTGATGAGAATTGCTAATTGCGCAAGGTCATGAAAAACTAAATGGCAGTTTAGTTGAATAGCTTCTTGCAAGTCTTCTTCAGTAAAAACACCCGGTAGCAATAAGATAGGTTTTTGCGTCAATGGACGCAATCTTCGAGCCTCACTTAGCTCGCTAACCGCCAACATGTCAGCCGCAAATAAAGGTGTAATTAAGTCAAGGTGATGGCCATAAGCATCCGATTTAACCATGCTAACCACCTTTGCCTGCGGTGCATGCGTGTGAACAACTGTTAAATTATGAGCCAAGGCTGATTGAGAAATAGCGGCTACGGCTTGCATAAAAAGCTAGAAAGGCTCTTGGTCGAAGTTAGACATGTTGTTGTTGTAGGCGGCGTCCATTTGCTCATCAGGCATACCTTGGAACTGGTCTTCGTTAGCCAAATCTTCAAAACGCGCATACTCACCAATAAAGGCTAGCTTTAGTCTGCCAGTAGAGCCGTTTCTATGCTTAGCAATTTGTAAGTCTGCTTTGCCTATTTCTTCGGGATTTGAATAAGAATCGTCATGATATTGTTGATCACGATAGATAAAGGCAATAATATCTGCATCTTGCTCAATAGAGCCAGATTCACGTAAGTCTGACATTTGCGGCATGCGCCCTTTGCCCGCTTTAGGGCGCGATTCTACACCACGGTTAAGCTGTGAAAGGGCGATCACTGGCACATTAATCTCTTTAGCTAGTGCTTTTAGAGAGCGAGAAATTTCTGAAATTTCTTGAACGCGGTTATCACTCTTGCCGTGTACAACCATGAGTTGTAAATAGTCCACCATGATCAGGGATAGATCAGGATATTGGCGCTTTAAGCGGCGACATTTTGCCCTGATTTCAGTTGGGGTGATAGAAGGGGTTTCATCAATTAAGACGGTTGATTTTTCAAGTGCCAATACTGCATGATTAAAGCTATTCCAATCAGTTTCCGTCATAGTGTCTTTAAGATTTTCACCTTTAATATGACCAAACGAAGTAATCATGCGCATGACTAATGACTCTGTCGGCATCTCCAAGCTAAAGACCGCTACAGGCTTAGGCTCTTTAGCGGTAATAGCGACATGCTCAACAATATTCATTGAAAAAGCTGTCTTACCCATGGAAGGGCGTCCAGCAACAATAATTAAATCACCATTTTGTAAGCCAGAGGTGATTTTATCTAGTTCGGTAAATCCTGTTTCTAAGCCGGTAACCCCTTCAGTTTCTTGCATTTCATGAACGCGATTGACCACATCTTTGATAATATCTTTAACGTTAACAACATCTTGCTTGCCACGGGTAACTTGTTCAGCAATTTCAAATATTTTCTTTTCAGATAGGTCGATTAGGTGCTGAACTTCCATATCTTTTGGATTGTACGCCGTATCGGCAATTTCGTGACTGGCAATAATAAGCTGTCGATAAACACTAAGCTCGCGTACGTGCTTGGCGTAAGCTTCAATGTTAGAAATACTTGGCGTGTTTTCTGCAATTTGTGCCAAATAAACAAAGCCACCAATAGTCTCTTCATGGCCTGTTTTTTTAACATGCTCTTTAACCGTTAAAATGTCAGCAGGTTGATCATGTTGCAATAGGGTGGAGATCGCTTCGAAAATGATTCGATGCGAAGCATTATAAAAATCAACCCCCGTTAAAATATCTGCCACCTGATCCCAGGCATCGTTATGTAGTAGTAGGCCACCCAAAACAGATTGTTCGGAGTCAATAGAATTAGGCGGAATTTTAACGTTTTCGATGTTCATAGGCTTGTTTAAAAAATAAAAAACCCTCTTGCGAGGGTTCTTAATTTTAACTCAATTTTGGGCTAAATTTTTACTCTTCTTCTTGCGCCTCAATAACCACTTTAATGGCAACTGAAATTGAAGAATGTAGAGTTACGCTAACATCGTACTCACCTATATGGCGAATAGCTTCTGGCATATTAACGTTACGTTTTTCAACTTCAAATCCAGCACTAGCTAAGCTAGCTGAAATATCAGCTGTAGTGATAGAGCCGAATAGCTTGCCTTCGTCGCCCGCATTTGCACTAATAGTACAAACAGTGCCAGTCATCTTAGCTTCAACAGCTTGCGCCTCTTTAAGAGTAGCAGCTTCTTTAGCTTCTAAACCAGCTTTAATAGTTTCAAATTCAGCTAAGTTGGCTTTAGTCGCCGGCTTAGCTTTACCTTGAGGGATTAAAAAGTTACGTGCATAACCCGCTTTAACATTAGCAAGTTCGCCTAGGGCGCCTACTTTCTGAATGGTTTCTAATAAAATTACTTGCATGATCGTTGCTCCTATTTCTTGTGCTTATCAGTGTAAGGAATCAGGGCTAAAAATCTAGCTCTCTTAATGGCAGTTGTTAACTGACGCTGAAATTTAGCGCTAGTACCTGTCATTCTTGATGGTGTGATCTTGCCACTTTCATCAATATTCTTTAATAATGTATCAACATCTTTATAGTCAATTTTTTCAACACCTGCTGCTGTAAAACGACAAAAAGTGTTTACTTTAATTTGAGGTCTACGCTTTCTCTTTTGTTGCTTAGCCATAATATTCTCCTATCGTCTAACGGGTTTTTTATCTTCGTCTTTAGCGGTCATCATGATCGAAGGTTCAGTAATTGCGCCATTTTCAGAAATAATTAAATTTCTAAGAACTGCATCATTAAAACGGAAGTTATAGTTAAGCTTATCAAGCGTATCTTGATCACATTCAATATTCATTGATAAGTAGTGAGCTTTATAGATTTTGTCAATTGGGTAAGCTAGGTGCTTACGACCCCAATCTTCTTCTCTATGAATTTGTCCACCACCAGTGGTAATGATCTCTTTGTAGTTATCCATCATTGTGCTTACTTGAGCCGATTGGTCAGGGTGCACAATAAGTGTAATCTCATAATGTCTCATGAGTCTTTCTCCTTATGGTTATTAGTAAATAGCTTGGAACACCATGTTCTCAAGCAAGGGAGTGGGTATTTTATACTAATTGTTAAATTTTTTGGCTATAAATTCAGTCATTTACATAATTTCCGAAATTTTTAAATAATCTTTTAAGATGTATTGATATTATTTTAAGTTTGTAGCTTAAAAAAACTTTTAAAATCACAGACTATGGTTATTTATTTAGATAAATCCGGCACTTTACATTGTTAGTAGAGAAAGATAAAGATGAATAAGATTTTTTTCAAATGGTTTAAATACGCCACAGCGCTTAGTGTTGTGATTTTTGTGCTGTATGTGAACGAGCTTGATAATCAAGTTAAGAAAGAGTTTTCAAAGCCGCAAAATCCTAATTTTATGAGCTTTGAGCAGCAGCCAAAAGTGGTTATCAATATGTTGCTAATGACTGAAGATCAATCATTTTTTGAGCATTCAGGTGTGGATTTTAAAGAAATTGCTAGAGTATTGCGTGATTATTATTTTTACGATAAGCCACTACGTGGCGCTAGCACAATCACGCAACAGTTGATTAAAAACACCTTGTTAACTCGAGAGCGCACACTTGATCGTAAGCTTAAAGAAATTGTAATGGCGTTATTATTAGAGGCTGCTTTTGATAAAGAATTTATTCTTAATTATTATATGAACAGCGTTTATTTAGGTCAAAAAGGTAATTTAAGTGTTAAAGGCTTTGATCAGGCTGCACATTTTTATTTTAATAAGAGTGTTGAACATTTATCTTTGGAAGATGTGGCAACTTTGGTGGCGCTGGTTAAAGGGCCGAGCTATTATCATCCAATCAAATATCCCCAAAGATTAGCAAAGCGCAGACAATTGGTTTTGAGCTTATACAATAAGTATGAAAAGATTGTAAAATAACCAAATGCAAAATATTCTCGCCATTGATACCTGCACTGAAGTTTGTTCAGTCAGTCTTTATACTCAGTCTAAAAAAACCTCGCGCTTTTTAAAAGGCGTCGCAAAAAGCTCGGGACTCATTTTGCCGTTGTGTGATGAAGTGTTTGATGAGACGGGGTTGAGTGTTGCTGATCTTGATTTAATTGTATATAGCAAAGGCCCTGGTGCGTTTACAGGCGTACGCATGTGTATAAGCGTGGTGCAGGGTATGTCGTTGGCATTCGATATTCCTACTTTGGGGTTTTCTACGCTGGAAGTGGCGGGCTTGGGTGCGAGTAAAAAATACAATACTGATAAAGTCGCTATCGCGCTTGATGCGCGTATGAATGAAGTCTATTGGGGGCTTTATCAGCAAGGTGTTTTCACCAATGAAATGTTATGTAAGCCTAGTGAAGCGCCACAGCTTGATGCTGATTATATAGGTGTCGGCACGGGCTGGGGTGCTTATCAGCAAGCGCTCATAGAGGCAACGGGTGTGGATTGTTGTGAGCCTGAGTTTTATCCTAAGGCAGAAAATTTAATCGATTTGGCATTGGCGCATATTGAGCGTGGCGGTTTGTTGGATGATAATTTGCCATTGCCAACTTATTTACGCAACAACGTGGCGCAAAAATCCTTAAAATAATTCTCAAATTTTAATTATTATTTATTATGTGGAAATGGATTCAGGCATTTGCCTCCCCTAAAAATTTCTATCAAATTAGTGCCAAGATTATTCCTTGGTTTATGTATCCCTTTATTGGTCTAACGCTACTTGGCCTGTATTGGGCTTTGATTGCCTCACCTGCGGATTATCAACAAGGCGATAGTGTGCGCATTATGTATGTCCATGTACCGGCGGCGTGGATGAGTTTATTTATTTATATCGTCATGGCAGTTGCCGGTGCAATTGGCCTTATTTGGCAAATTAAGCTGGCCAATGTTGTGGCTACAGTGTCAGCGCCAATAGGTGCTGTGTTTACTTTTCTAGCGCTGGTTACGGGCGCAGTTTGGGGTAAGCCGATGTGGGGTACTTGGTGGGTATGGGATGCACGCCTGACTTCTGAACTGATTTTGTTATTTCTATACTTGGCTTATATTTCCCTGAACAATGCCTTTGATAATCCAAAAACAGCAGCAAAAGCCAGCGCTATTTTAGCGATTGTGGGCTTGGTTAATATTCCTATTATTTATTATTCTGTTGAGTGGTGGAACAGCCTGCATCAAGGTGCCTCCATTGGTGTTAATAAAGTGTCAATGCAAATAGATATGTTTATTGCATTGATGCTTATTAGCTTTGCCTTTAAATTTTTGTACGGTGCTTTGGTTTTAATGCGAGCCAGAGATGAAATCTTAATCAGAGAGCAAAATTCAACTTGGGTAAAAAAATTGATTATGGGAGGCGATAAATAATGGAAATCTTCAATGCACTAGCTTTTGATAAATACGCCAGCTATATTTGGTTTTCATATGGACTGACTGGAATCATGATCGCTATGCTTTTTTTAAGAACAAAAAGCATTCGCCGCAATACAATTAAGCAATTGCGTGCTAAATATTTAAGGAATTTATAACATGACTAAACGACAAAATAGAATGGTGCTGGTAGCCTTGTTAGTAGCTGGTGCGATATTAGCAATTACTTTGTTGCTACAAGCATTGGGCAGTAACACTAATTACTTTTATTCGCCGACTGAAGTGGCGCAGGGTAAGGCGCCAGTTGGAAAAAGTTTCCGCTTGGGCGGTCTGGTTGCAAATGGCAGTGTCGTGCGTGAGGATATGGTGGTTAATTTTGATGTTACTGACAATAAAGAGACATTTAAAATTAAATACACAGGCATCTTGCCCGATTTATTTAGAGAAGGTCAAGGCATTATTACAACAGGCTCTTTGGTAGATGGCACTTTTATTGCAACAGAAGTCTTGGCTAAGCACGATGAAAACTACATGCCACCTGAAGTAGCCGATGCGCTAGAAAAGGCTAAAAAATAAGCATGGGTAAATTCCTACCTTTAGTTGTCTTTGTTGTTCTTGCGTGGTTTTTATACGACGGATTAGGTCGTGATACCAAAAAATTACCCTCACCTTTAATTGGTAAATCTTTTCCAAATTTGGAAGTAGAAGATTTTAATACTTATAAGCGCTATACAACTCAATCTCAACTGGCGGACAATATAACATTGGTTAATGTTTGGGCTTCGTGGTGTGTTACGTGTCGAGCAGAGCACCAAATGTTAATGGAAATTGCTCAATCGAATAACGTCAAAATGCTTGGTATTAATTACAAGGATACACGTAAAGAAGGGCGGTTTTTTTTAGACAGATTGGGCAATCCTTATGAGCAGATTATTTTTGATGAACAAGGAAAATTAGGTTTAGAGCTTGGCGTATACGCCACACCTGAAACTTTTCTTGTCGATAGTCAAGGAATTATTCGTTTTAAGCGTATTGGTCAGCTCACACCAAAGATCTGGAAAACGAAAATTTTACCGTTAATTCAACAGCTTAAAATATCAGCAGCAACTAATACATAAAATTTATATTTTTTTGAAAAAATCCATTGACAGTGCGGGTATTTAATGGATAATTCATTGAAAGCAGTAGTACAAAGGCTTAACAAATTTCAATAATGAAATGCGAATTACGAAACAGGAGAATAGAGTAATGAATAAATCAGATTTAGTAGCAGCAATTGCAGAAGCTTCAGGCTTAACAAAAGCAGACGCAGCTCGTGCATTAGACGCAACAACTGGTGCGATCACTTCAGCATTATCAGCAGGTGATAGCGTAGCAATTACAGGCTTTGGTAGCTTTTTGGTAAGAGATCGTGCAGCACGCACAGGTCGCAACCCACAAACAGGCGCAGCGATTCAAATCGCAGCTTCTAAAGTACCCGCATTTAAAGCAGGTAAATTACTTAAAGAATCAGTTAACGCTTAAGATTTTTTCAGTATAATATGCCCGGTGCTTAATCTTAAGTGTTGGGCATATGTTTTTTTGGGCGATTAGCTCAGTTGGTAGAGCGTCGCCCTTACAAGGCGAATGTCACAAGTTCAAGTCTTGTATCGCCCACCAAAAAAACATTTCGGAGCGGTAGCTCAGCTGGTTAGAGTGCCTGCCTGTCACGCAGGACGTCGCGGGTTCGAATCCCGTCCGCTCCGCCATAACTATTTCTAGTTTTGGCATCCGAATTCAAATCAATTTAAAACTATCTAAAAACACCTTTTATTTTTATAAACTTTTTCGTTTATAATCATTTGTTTTTTATTGTTTAAATTTTGACGCTTGTCTTTCAAGCATCAAGCCACTTCATACTTATGCTTAGTTCTATTAAAAACAAAACCAAGGGCTGGTTAGCCTATTTAATTGTCGGCTTAATCACCATTCCTTTTGCCTTATTCGGTGTTAATGAATACTTTACCGGTGCTTCTAATATTATTGTTGCTTCCATTGATGACGATGAAATTTCAAAAGAGGCGTTTTTGGCTGAATTCAATCCACAAAAAAGACGCCTACAGCAAAAATTAGCTGAGCAGTACAATACAGATTTTGATGCGGTTTTAAAGCAATCAATTATCAATCAAATGATTGATAAGCATCTACTTAATCAGTTGGCTGAAAATATGTCGCATGCGACAAGTGGTTCAGAATTAAACGCTATTATTCAAACTAACGACTTGTTTCAAGAGCAGGGGCGTTTTTCGTTAGAAAAATATAAAAACTTATTGAGATTAAATGGCTATACAGCTGCTGAGTACGAATCTGTTAGAGCAAAAGAGTTAACGCAAAATCAAATTAAATACAACTTACTTGACTCTGCTTTTATGTTGCCTTCACAGCTTGAAAGATTGCAAAATTTAAATGATCAGCAGCGTGAGTTTTCTTATATCAGGCTTAATGCTGATGATTACACAGCTAAAGTGAATGTGAATGAAAAAAGCATTGAGGATTATTATAACAATCAAAAAGAATCATTCTTTGCACCTGAGCAAGCCAAAATTGAATTTGTTGAGCTTTCTTTAGCTCAAGTAGCTAAAACTATTAAAGTCACAGAGAATGAGTTGTTTAATTTTTATGAAGACGAGCAGGCTCGATTTACAACAGAAGAAGAGCGTCAAGCACAGCATATCTTATTAGCAACCGAAGAAGCTGCTAACAAAGTACTAGACTTGCTTAATAAAGGCGGTGATTTTGCCAAATTAGCAGCGCAATACTCCCAAGATGAAGGTTCAAAAGATTTAGCTGGCGATCTCGGTGCGTTCGGTCGTGGAGTGATGGTTGGCGCTTTTGAGGACAGTGTCTTTGCTATGCAAGAAGGGCAGTTAAGCGAGCTGGTCAAGTCTGAGTTTGGCTATCATATTATTAAGCTTAACAAGATTCAACCTGGCTCAATAAGGCCTTTTAAAGCGGTTAAATCAGAGCTAACTCAGCTTTATACTGAGTCTAAGGCGCAAACAGATCTCTATGATTTAAGAGAGCAATTGGCTAATTTAGCCTATGAGACCAATCTAGAAGAAGTGTCTAATCAAATGGCACTTGAGACACATACTAGTGATTTTTTTGACAAAAAAGAAAGTAAGCTTGATGCTAAGATTGTAGCCGCTGCATTTAGCGATGTTGTTTTAAACAAGGGTGAAAATTCTGAAGTATTAGAGCTTGATAAAGATCGATTTGTTGTTGTACGTTTAAAAGATAAATTGGCACAACGCCAAAAGACATTTGACGAAGTTAAAGGCGAGATTAATACACACTTAACTCGTTTATTGGCCAAGACTTTTGTTGATAATATCGCTACTCAAATTGCGACATCTGCAAAAGCTGGAGATGATAAGTCTGTGATGCAATTATTGAACAAAAACTCACTTAAGTGGGAGTCTGCAGGCTGGGTTAAGCGTGACACTACTGAGGTAGATATGGCAATTGTTAATAAGGTTTTTGCCTTATCAAAGCCAAAATCTGGATCAGTCTTTAGCGCTCAAAGTCTAGATAAAAGACGTGCACTGGTGATTAACCTAACAGGGGTTAAAGTGTCTGAATCCAAAACTTCAAAAGCCAATCTTGAGACCGTGTTGTTAGGTTTTGAGTCTAATGAGATTTTTGTCAATATTTTGCAAACATTACGATCTCAGGCCGAAATCAAGGTCTTTAATGCAAATCTATAAGCTTTAGCTTATGTTGTAGAGTTCTGTCTGTTTATTTAGTATACTGTCCTTGTATTTTTAAGATAAGAGGTTGTTATGTTGCTTAGATTTTTGCAGACTATTATATTTTCGTGGGCTATTTTTCCAGCTTTTGCATACTCATTAGTTATCCCTTCGCCCTTAGTTGATACCGACTGGGTCAGTGAAAATATCGAAGATCTGGTGATTTTAGATGTACGTAAAGATCTTGATAGTTTTTCTGAGCAAGGCCATATTCGTGGTGCAAACCTTGTTAACACCAAAAAAGTAAGAGTCACACGTACCATTGATGGTGTTGAGCTTACACGTATGAGACCCGATCAAGCTGGTTTTGAGCGCTTTATGTCGGCACATGGTGTGAGCAACAACTCTATTGTGCTAATCACCCATCAAGGGCAAACACCTGGAGATGTTGCTGGTGCAGCTCGCTTGTATTGGCAAATGAAGTATTACGGCTTTGAGCAAGTGTCTATGCTAGACGGAGGTGATGCTGCTTGGACTGCAAGCATGGAAGAATTAAGCAAAGATTCTACCAAGGTTAAGAGTGGTCAGTTTAATTTTGAAAATAACGCCAATAATAAAATTTTAGCAACCATTGAAGAGGTGAGGTTAGCGATACTTGATCCTAGTATTCAACTAGTCGACACTAGAAGCTTGCGTTTTCATGTTGGCTTGGATAGTAGAAATTATGTGTATGATTTAGGCCATATTCCCAGTTCTAAGGTTTTTCCTTATAAATTTTTACACCCGCTCAAAGGGGTGATGGTTTTTCCTACTAAGCAACAAATAAAGGCCCGATTTAGCTCGCTTAATATCAACCCAGATGCATCGATTATTTTGTATTGTAATAGTGCTTATGAGTGCTCATCTGTCTGGTTTAGCTTGCACGAAATTTATGGCAATCAAGCGGTTCAGGTTTACGATGGCTCGCTGCACCAATGGACTAAAGATGCCAGCCACCCAATGACGATTAATTTAGCAAAATAAATCTGTTTTTTTCTTGATGTAAATCAATCTTTTATCGGGCTTTCTATATTAGAATGCTCTTATAAAAAATAAAGAGAGAAAAGTTGTGAAATCAAAGAAATTATTAATTATTTTATTTTTGCCCTGGTTGAGCTTTGCCGGTGGACAAGAAATCTATTCTGAAAATTGTGAAAAGTGTCATGGCTTTTCTCAACAAGGATCTTTAGGTTTACCACTGTATCGCTCAACGGTTGCGAATCATTCGGATGGCTACCTTAAGAAAACCATTGAGTATGGACGCCCTGGAAGAATCATGCCAGGCTTTAAACTCTCTAACGCTCAAACGGTTAAGTTAATTCGTTTTTTACGTGCAGGTGTTAAGGCTCCACAATATAGTAAAGAGCCTATTGTTGGCGATGTTGAGGCGGGTAAGTATACTTATGAGCAATATTGCCAAAGGTGTCATGGCAAGCAATTACAAGGTGGTGAAGGTACGGGTAAGAATTTCTCATGGCAAAAGGATCGAGATGTTTCTCCTCCTGCGCTTGCCAATCAAGGATTTTTGCATGCAGCTGAAGATCAAATGATTAAGCACATTATTATGAAAGGTATTAAAGATACAGAAATGATGTCGTTTGAAAAGGAATTTAATTTCACCGATCAAATGGCGAATGATTTGGTGGTTTATATTCGCTCACATCAGCAATCATCAGTCTTTAGCGATACACCCAAAGCTGTTGAGGATGAAGAGCCGCTAGTATTTGTTTATCAATCTCAACATGATCTTGCTACGACTGTTGATAAGCTCAAAGATTCTGCAGCAGCTTATAATTTTAGAGTGTATCCATCTAGAACTTTATTTGAAGGTCTTGGAGGTCCAGAAGGCGCTGATCAAAAACAAATTGTCGTGAGATTTTGTAATTTTAAAAATATGCAGAAATTCTTAAAACTCGACCCAAGGCTCGGCGTTATACTGCCTTGTAGGGCGACAGTGGTTGAAAACAATCAGGGGGAAGTGCATATATATTTAGAAAACTACGTGCATGCAATTAAACGTTTTAACAATGAACAAATTTCAATTGATGCTAAGGATTTGATTGACAGCATGAAAGAGATGGTTGAGGAGGCAGTATGGTAGTTAGAGTTTTTGCTTTATGTGTGCTAATGTTTGCATCAGTGGCTTCAGCTGGACACAATGAATTATTGATTGAACGTGTTAACGCTAAGTTTTCTTATACTTGGCTTGCACTAGACAAAACCATTAAAGCCAATGGCTATAAGGCGGCTTACTTACAGCGTTGTGATTTTGCCTTGAACGAGCGCCATTACAAATCAGATAAATACCGTATTTTGTTTTTTGGCCAATATGATGAGATGAGGCGGATGAGTGCAAAATATCCTAAATTGTCACCGTTTTTCCCATTAAAGATAACAGTTATGGAAGAAGGTTTACATACATTAATCATTGCCACACCGCCAATTACATTGCTGCCTTTGGTAAAAACTGATGAAGATAGAATGCAGATTTTTCGCTGGAATGAGGATGTAAAAAGTATCCTGAAACAAGTTAAAAACCAATATAAATAGACACAAAAAAGCCTTGATTTATCAAGGCTTTTTTTTGTTTTGGCGTAACTTAAAGTTTACTCAGGGCCTTTATCATAAAAACTATAACCTGAGTCAATATAAGTAATTTCACCGGTAATACCCGAGGCTAAATCAGAACATAAGAAGGCGGCAGCATTACCCACCTCTTCTGTTGTAACCGTGCGTTTAAGTGCTGATGAGTCTGCAGCGTAGTCAAGCAACTTACCAAAGTCTTTAATGCCTGAGGCGGCTAAGGTTTTAATTGGACCAGCAGAGACAGCGTTCACACGAATACCGCGCTCAGGCCCCATGGCTGCTGCCATATAGCGTACGTTTGCTTCAAGTGAAGCTTTGGCAACACCCATAACGTTGTAGTTAGGGATGGCGCGAATCGCACCCAAATAGCTAACGGTTAGCAAAGCACCATTATCGTTAAGCATAGGTGAGGCGTATTTAGCCAAGGCGGTAAAGCTGTATGAGCTAATATCATGTGCTGCAGTAAAATTTTCACGTGTAGTTACTTCAACGTAGTTACCATTGAGCGCTTCACGCGGTGCAAAGGCTACTGAATGTACAACAATATCAAAGCTATCCCAATGGTTTTTAAGCTCTGCAAAAGTTTGCTCAATACCTTCGTCGGTGGCTACATCACATTCGATTACAATATTAGAGTTGCAGACTTCAGCACATTTATCAACACGTTTTTTTAATTTTTCGTTTTGATAGGTTAGTGCAATTTCACACCCTTGTTTTGCCATCGCTTCAGCAATACCCCAAGCAATAGAGCGGTTAGAGGCAACACCAACAACCAGCGCTTTTTTTCCAGTCATGAAACCCATTTAAATCTCCCATATGTCATTAATAAAAAACAAATTATAACCTACACAGCACCTATAATAGCTAACTGTTATTGTAATTATTAGTTGCTGAATGTTAGATATTTTCTTAACGCCGATTCGCGCATTTAGAATGCGCTACATTCCTTTATTGTTAATCTACTTTTCGTATGGTAGTGGTATAGCATTTACAGCGATTGCTGTAAATTTTTGGGTAAAAGATACATTGGATATGACAGCATCAGATTTAGCCGAGCTAGGTATTTGGCTAACTATACCGTGGACAGTTAAGATGATTTTTGGGCAAATGGTTGATAGCGTCAATATCTTTGGTTCTAATCGAAAACCCTATGTTTATATCGGTGCACTGCTAATTACCACCAGCTCGCTGATGATGATTGCGGTAGTGGGTGATTATGCCATTGTGGAAAATTTTCCCAAGAAATTCGTCTATATTTTAGCCAGCGTAATTGCAGTGGTTGGCTTTGTTATGCAAGATGTGGTAGCCGATACCATGACCACTGAAGTTCATAATAAAAATCAATCTGAAGAAGAAATTCATCACGAACTTGCCACCATTCAAGTACTGGCACGTTTGTCTTTAGGCTTTGCTATTTTTATCACGGGCTGGGTTGGCGGTGAGCTGGCTGATGTGTTTCATGATCATCGCGAGGTTGTTTTCCAAATTGCCCTGTTTGTACCTTTGCTTTCTATTTTGGGTGTGAGCCTGGTTAAGCTCAACCCTGTAGCCGTATCACCTGTAAACAAACATGTACTATATGGCGGGCTTATTTTTGCGGTGTTTATTGTGCTTATGGGTTATAACGATGTGCCTTATTCACAAGAGATTGTTTTTGTTATCTCATTGTCAGTAGTGCTGTATTTGTTGTCTGATCTTATTAATGATTTGGATGCAAGCACCATTCGTCATATCAAAATGGCGATGATTATTATT
The DNA here is from genome assembly GCF_001293165.1 of Candidatus Thioglobus autotrophicus. NCBI lineage: Bacteria > Pseudomonadati > Pseudomonadota > Gammaproteobacteria > Pseudothioglobaceae (SeqCode) > Candidatus Thioglobus > Candidatus Thioglobus autotrophicus. The sequence goes on from NZ_CP010552.1 coordinate 1,317,909, forward strand.
TTTGTCTATCGTGCTATGCCCTCAGTCGGCGCGGGATTAAGCTGGTGGGAAATTGATGTTTTAGGCTTTGATGAATCCTTCTTTGCTAAATTATCCGCCATTGGTGGTGGTATTGCTCTGGCAGGTATGTGGTTCTCGGCTAAGTTTATTATCAAGCGTGATATTGTTGAAGTGCTTATTTTCCTGACTATTATCGGCACGTTGCTTTCTATGCCGATTGTGGCGATGTATTATGATATTCACACCATGCTTGGTTTTGATGCGCGTACAGTGGCTCTAGTGGATACCGCTATGGCTTCCCCGTTTGATTATATCGCCCAAGTGCTGATGCTGACTTTAGTCGCCATTTATGCACCCGAAGGTAAGAAGGGTACTTGGTTTGCGCTGATGGCAAGTTTGATGAATATTGCACTGTCTGCAGGCGGCTTGTTTACCAAATATTTAAATCAGGTGTTTGTGGTGAGTCGAGAAGTGGTGACTGATGGGGTGATTACAACAGCGCAGAATTACACAGAGTTAGGTAGCTTACTTTGGGTGGTGATTGTTATTGGTTTTGTGGTGCCTATTGTTACTATTATTAAATACAACCCTAATAAAGCATGAAGCATACAAAGTGGTTTCTCTTAGCGTTGTTATTAGTTGTTATTGATCAGCTAACCAAGCTCTTGGTTTATGGCTATTTAAAGCCTCATGAGTCCTTGGAGATTACTGGATTTTTAAGTATCACTCACGTGCATAATTATGGCGCTGCTTTTAGTTTTTTAGCCAATGAAGATGGCTGGCAGCAAACTTTTTTAGTGACTATTTCCTCTATGGCTAGTTTAGCCATTATTATCTGGATGGTAAAAACAGCTCAAGTGCATGCATCCAAGCTGATAGCACTCAGCCTAATTCTATCCGGCGCTATTGGTAATTTAATTGATCGAGCGGCGCTCGGCTTTGTAATTGATTTTATTGATCTGCATTATCAGGACTTTTATTGGCCAGTGTTTAATGTGGCAGATATTGCCATTACCTTAGGTGTTATGCTATTGCTAATGGTTGATTTTAAGCAAGAGAAGTCTAAGTCATGAGTGATTGTCTGATTATTGGCGGCGGTGTTATTGGCATGATGAGTGCACGCGCCTTAGTGCTTAGTGGTGTCAAAGTGACGCTGCTTGATCAAGGTGTATGTGGCCAGGAGTCCTCTTGGGCGGGTGGTGGAATTATTTCGCCGTTGTACCCCTGGAAATATGATGATTTAACCAATGAATTAAGCCTGGCTTCGCAAGCAGTTTATGAGCAATTATGCGCACAAATCTTAGAAGATACCGGCCTTGATCCAGAGTATTTAAAGTCGGGCTTACTGATGATGGATGAATACGATTCCAACGTAGCAAGCGCTTGGTTGATGCGTTATGGCTTGGATTATCAAACGCATGAGAAGGGAGGGTTGTTTACCAATATTGCCCAAGTTCGCAATCCTAGATTAATCAAGGCCTTAAAGGCAGATATTTTAAGTAAAGGCGTAAAAATTGTTGAAAACACTCAGGTTGAATCACTTTTACTTAGCCATGATAAAGTACGGGGTGTGAACACTAGTCAGCAGGCATATTTATCAGATCATGTGGTGGTTTGCTCAGGTGCCTGGAGTTCGCAGTGGCTAGACTTAAAAGAAGAAATCTTTCCTATGAAAGGTCAGATGATTGTGTTGAAATCCAAACCAGGTGTTGTTGAGCACATTATGCTCGACCAAGGGCGTTATATTATTCCTCGTCAAGACGGGCGAATTTTAGTCGGCTCAACCATGCAAAATGTTGGATTTGATCGTACGACAGACCCTCAGACGCAGCAATCATTACAGACTTTTGCAGTACAACGATTCCCAGATTTGAAACGTGCAGTTATTGAGCATCATTGGTCGGGCTTTAGGCCGGCGAGTAAATCTGGTAAAGTAATGCTTGGCAGACATGCAGAGTTTGATAATGTCTATCTAAATACTGGGCATTTTCGCAACGGTCTTAATATGGCACCAGAAAGTGCCAAAAGAATCACCCAATTAATTACCCATGAAACTTAGACTACTATTTTTAATCCTGATATCGCTTACTGGCATAGCCAATGCCCAGCTTTTTAAAGTATCTGATCAGGGTGCAATTTTAAGCAATATTTCTACAAAACAGCGCTGTGTACTGGATGATCAATCAAAACTCGTCTGGGAAATAAAGCTCGCCAGTAAAGGTTTGCAAAATACCCAAAATACCTACACTTGGTTTGATGGGCAAAGCGGTGTTCAAAACGGTGATTACTCGCATAATTGTCATTGGGCTGATTCTTGTAATACCCAAGAATATATTAAGGCCATCAACACTCTGAAACTTTGCCAACAAAAAAAATGGCGCTTGCCAACACAAGCAGAGCTAAAAACATTGCTATTGTATGGCGACAATGATTTACTGATTAACCAGCAATTTTTCCCTAATACTCAGTTAAAGTCTTACTGGAGTTCTAACGAATTAAGTCGTGATATTGCCATTGATGTGCCGTTTTATTATGGTGGTAGTCAAAGCGCAGACAAGTCATTTGACGCCTACGTACGTTTGGTCAGTGATGCTCACTAGAGAATTTGACCAAGTTTTATTTGAGTCTTACTCGAATGACATTCCCACTTTTTTAAAAAAGATTTATGCTGCTCGTGGTGTGTCTGAAACTCAACTATCACTTGGGCTTAACAATCTACTCACACCAAAATTTGATCAATTAAATGATGCATTAGCCATATTGGAGCAGGCTTTGCTTGCTCAGCAAAGAATTTTAATTATTGGTGATTTTGACTGTGACGGCGCAACTGCTTCGGTGGTGGCGGTTAAATCCCTGCGCATGATGGGCGCTAAATACGTGGATTTTTTAGTACCCAATCGCTTTGAGCATGGCTATGGCTTGTCACCCGAAATTGTCAAGCTAGCTATCAAGGAAAAACAGCCTGATTTAATCATCACCGTTGATAATGGAATTTCCAGTTTTGAAGGTGCTAAGTTAGCTAAATCCTCAGGCATTCAAGTGATTATTACAGATCACCATCTGCCGAGTGAAAATCTGCCAGAAGCGAGCGCTATTATCAATCCAAACCTTAAAGGCTGCGAGTTTTTAAGTAAAAATCTTGCTGGTGTTGGCGTCTGTTTTTATTTGTTTTCAGCGCTAAAAACCCATCTGAATAAAGCGCAATATTTTGTTAAAAATAATATCCCCTTGTCAGACCTGCGCACTGTGCTTGATTTGGTCGCACTTGGTACGGTGGCGGATGTAGTGAGGCTTGATCAAAATAATCGAATTTTAATTGATCAAGGTATTAAGCGCATTCAAGCTAAACAATGTGCGCCTGGCATTTTGGCACTACTGGAAATTGCCAATCGGCAAGCTCAAACCTTACAAGCCAGTGATTTGGGTTTCGCCGTAGGTCCACGCCTAAATGCAGCGGGGCGTTTAAGTGATATTTCTCGAGGCATTAAATGTTTGTTAACGGATGATATTAATGATGCTAGGCGTTATGCTCAAGAGTTAGAAGAGTTTAATCAAAAGCGTAAAACAGAGCAAACGCGTATTCAAGATGAGGCACAAGCCATTGTTGATAGCCAAGATGTATCAGAAGGAAAGTTTGCCCTAAGTTTGTTTAACCCTTCTTGGCATGAAGGCATTGTTGGCATTGTCGCGGGCAAGCTCAAAGAAGATTATCATTGTCCTGTAGCAGTATTTGCCAAATCTGGCGATTTTCTAAAAGGCTCTATTCGCTCTATCCCTAGCGTGCATATTAAAGATTTACTTGATTTGGTGGATCGAGAAAATCCTGGCTTAATTTTAAAATTTGGCGGTCATGCGATGGCAGCGGGTTTAAGCATTAAAGCAGAAAATTTCTGGTCATTTAAGCGTGCTTTTAACGACGCTATTAAAGCCCATCTTAATGATCAAATTCCAACAGTAGAGCTCTTAACTGATGGCGATCTTGAAGCATTTGACGTTTCTTTAGAAAATGCTGAAATCATCAAAAATGCTGGACCTTGGGGGCAAGGGTTTGACGAGCCTATCTTTTTTGGTGAGTTCGATGTAGTCGATCAAAAAGTCGTTGGCGAAAAACACCTTAAATGTCGATTAAAGCTACAAGGCGATACTCAAGTGCATGACGCTATTGCCTTTTTTCAAGCACCGCTTGAATCAACCCAAGTTAAAGTGGCTTACAAACTCTCAATTAACATTTGGCGAGGAAACACATCCTTACAACTGATGGTTGAACAAATTAATCCGGTTTAATTAGGTTGTAAAATTTCAGAAATTTTGCAAATCATTCTTTTTAAACACTTTTTTATTGATAAAAACACTTAAAACAGCCTTTTAAAGGCTATAAAAAGCTATTTTTTTGTTGTTTTATTACTTAAATATTGTATTATTTTAAAAATTTCGGATTTTCTTTAAATCTGCCTATATCAAGGTAAAATACAAGCTTTTATTTTTTGATATTTCTATCATGCCAATCATCACTCTGCCAGACGGCAGCACAAAATCTTTTGATCAAGCATTAACCGTCTTTGAAGTGGCCAAGTCGATTGGCTCTGGACTTGCTAAAGCAACACTCGCAGGAAAAGTAAATGGCGAGTTGGTTGATGCTTCTTATTTGATCGAATCAGATGTTAGTGTCTCTATCATTACTGCAAAAGATGATGAAGGCTTGGAAGTTATTCGTCATTCTACGGCGCATCTTTTGGCACAAGCCACACAAATGCTTTATCCGGATGCTCAAGTAACGATTGGCCCGGTGATTGATAATGGTTTTTTCTACGATTTTGCTTACAAAGATGGTTTTTCAGAAGGCGACTTAGCCAAGATTGAAAAAAACATGAAAAAACTGGTCAAGCAAAGTCTTAAGATTGAGCGCTCTGAGATGAGTCGTGATGAGGCAGTTGAGTTCTTTAAAGCCAAAGGCGAGCATTACAAAGCAGAAATTATTGAATCTATTCCTGCAGATCAAACCTTGTCTTTGTATAAGCAAGGTGATTTTATTGATTTGTGTCGTGGCCCACATGTGCCGTCAACCTCAAGACTTAAAGCTTTCAAGCTGATGAAACTTGCCGGTGCTTATTGGCGTGGTGATTCTAACAATGAAATGTTGCAACGTGTTTACGGTACGGCGTGGGCAACCAAAGAAGATTTAGAGGCGCACTTGCATCGCTTGGAAGAAGCGGAAAAACGTGACCACCGAAAAATTGGAAAAACTCAAGATTTATTTCACATGCAAGAAGAGGCGCCTGGCATGGTGTTTTGGCATGAAAAAGGTTGGACGTTATATCAAATTGTTGAGCAATATATGCGTGGTGTATTTAGAGATAATGACTATAAAGAGGTGCACACGCCACAGCTAATTGATAGAACGCTTTGGGAAAAATCAGGTCATTGGGATAAGTTTGGTGATGCGATGTTTACCACTCATAGTGAAAATCGTGATTATGCGGTGAAGCCAATGAATTGCCCTGCGCATATTCAAATTTATAATCAAGGGCTTAAGTCTTATCGTGACTTACCACTGCGTTTGGCGGAGTTTGGCTCTTGTCATCGTAATGAGCCTTCGGGTACTTTGCACGGCATTATGCGTGTGCGTAATTTTGTTCAAGATGATGGGCATATTTTTTGTACTGCAGATCAAATCCAATCCGAAGTATCTGAGTTTATTGATTTAACTTTTAACGTATATAAGCATTTTGGTTTTGATAATGTTGATATTAAGCTTTCTACTCGCCCTGAAAATCGAGTGGGATCGGATGAAGTTTGGGATAGAGCGGAAGCAGCACTCGCTGAGGCGCTAGATGCAAAAGGCATTAACTGGGAATTGCAAGAAGGCGAAGGTGCGTTCTACGGCCCTAAAATTGAATTTGTCTTAAAAGACTGTTTGGATCGTGAATGGCAATGTGGCACGTTACAGGTTGATTTCTCAATGCCAGAGCGCTTAGATGCGCATTATATTGCCCAGGATAACTCTAAGCAAACCCCAGTTATGTTGCACCGCGCAATTGTTGGATCTTTGGAGCGATTTGTCGGAATTTTGATCGAACATTACGAAGGCGCTTTTCCATCTTGGTTGGCGCCAATTCAAGCGGTTGTGCTTAATATTTCTGAAAAACAGCTTGATTTTGTCAAAGATGTGAACAAAAAGTTAAAAAAACAAGGACTTAGAGTGATTTCGGACTTGCGTAATGAGAAGATAGGCTTTAAAATACGCGAGCATTCCATGCAACGTTATCCGTATATTTTAGTGGCGGGCAAACGTGAAATGGAAAACAACGAAATTTCAGTACGCAGACGCGGCGGCGAAGACTTAGGGTCTATGTCGATTGAGGCGTTTGTAGAGCTGGTAAATAAAGAAACAATAGAGGGATAATTATTAAAAAACCAAGTAATAAGAACAAAACTCGAGTTAACGATTATATTAGAGTTTCAGAAGTTCGATTAATTGACGAAAAAGGTGGGCAAGTTGGTATTGTTGATACTAATGAAGCTAAACAAAGAGCTAAAGAAGTAAACTTAGATTTAGTTGAAGTTTCTCCAAATGCGGAGCCGCCAGTTTGCAAGATCATGGATTTTGGTAAATATCTTTACGAATTAAAGCAGCAAAAGAAAGAAGCTAAAAAGAAACAAAAGAAAACCCAAGTTAAAACCATTAAATATCGCCCTGGTACAGAAGAGGGTGATTACCAAATTAAATTTAGAAATTTGGTCAAATTTTTAGATAATGGTGACAAGGTTAAAGTAAGTATTTGGTTCCGTGGTCGCGAAATGCAGCACAGAGAATTGGGTATGGAAATGCTCGACAGAATTGAGAAAGATTGCGAAGAATTTGCTAATGTAGAACAAAAAGCAAAGATGGAGGGTCGTCAGCTAGGCATGATGCTGGCACCCAAATCGAAAAAGAAATAACGATGCGTTAAATTATACTGCGTTATTCAGTCTTTACCGTACCTAGGTGTACTGTTCAAGACTGAATGCCTTGTCTAATTTAGACCTCATTATTTCTTTAGTTTTATAATAAGTTATTCATATGAATAACAAATATGTCCAAAGGACAAGGAGAAAATTATGCCGAAGATGAAAACCAATAGAGGTGCTGCAAAGCGCTTCAAGAAAACTGCCAGTGGCGGTTACAAGTGTAAACACTCTCACTTGCGTCATATCCTGACTAAAAAGAGTACTTCTAGAAAGCGTAGCCTACGTTCACCTGACACAGTAGAGAAGGTAGATGTACCAATGGTTCGTAGAATGTTACCGTATAGTTAAGGAGAATAGAAAATGGCAAGAGTATCAAGAGGTGTGCAAGCGCACGCAAGACATAAAAAAATATTAAAGAAAGCTAAAGGCTATTACGGTGCACGATCAAAAGTATATCGCGTTGCTAAGCAAGCGGTTATTAAAGCGGGTCAGTATGCATACCGTGATCGTCGTCAGAAGCGTCGTCAGTTCCGTCGTCTTTGGATTGTACGTATTAATGCAGAAGCTCGTAATTGTGGTTTAAGCTACTCAAGATTGATTGATGGCTTAAATAAAGCAGGTATCGAGATTGATCGTAAAGTTTTATCAGATATTGCAATTTTTGACAAACCCGCATTCGCCATGATTGCGGATCAAGCAAAAGAGGCAATAGCTAAAGCGGCTAAAGCAGCCAAATAGCTAAAACTAAAGCCATGATTTATCATGGCTTTTTTCATACCAAACTATTAAAGACATCTTTAAAAATTTATGATAACTTCTAGAAAATACCATGAATTCTTAAAGATGCCCCGTACAAATGATTGAACCAATTCTTGAAAAAGCTAGCTCAGCTATTGCTGATGCGCAAGACTTAAAAACGCTCGACGACATTAGAGTTACTTTTCTGGGCAAAAAAGGTGAACTGACTGCTTTGCTAAAGGGGCTAGGAAAGCTTTCTAAAGAAGAGCGCCCTAAAATGGGTGAAGCCATTAATCAGGCCAAGGTTGAGCTGCAGATGCAGCTAACAGATAAAAAAAATCACCTAGAGACAGTCGAGCTAGAAAAGCGCTTATTAGAAGAACAAGTGGATGTTTCTCTTCCCGGGCGTCACGCTGAAATGGGCGGCTTGCATCCTGTTACGATTACACTTAAACGTATTCAGGCACTTTTTGCCAAAAATGGTTTTGAGGTAGCAACTGGCCCCGAAATTGAAGATGATTTTCATAACTTTACCGCGCTAAATATCCCTGAGCATCATCCTGCGCGCGCTATGCATGATACCTTTTACTTTAATGATAATACGGTACTTAGAACGCATACATCGCCAGTGCAAATTCGAACCCTGGAAAAACAAAAACCACCTGTGCGTGTGATTGCACCAGGGCGTGTATATCGTTGTGATTCAGATATTACTCATACTCCGATGTTTCACCAGGTTGAGGGCTTAATCGTTGACAAAGATGCTAATTTTGCGCAGCTAAAAGGCTTGTTGATTGATTTCTTACGTGCTTATTTTGAAAAAGAAGATTTACAAGTGCGTTTTCGCCCCTCTTACTTTCCGTTTACTGAGCCTTCAGCTGAAGCTGATATCGAATGTGTGATTTGTGGTGGCGAAGGTTGTCGCGTTTGTAAGAAAACCGGCTGGCTAGAAGTGCTAGGCTGTGGTGTGGTACACCCCAATGTGTTAAATTCCGTTAATGTGGATTCTGAAGAATTTACTGGATTGGCCTTTGGCATGGGTGTAGAGCGCTTAGCAATGTTGCGTTACGGCGTTAACGATTTAAGACTATTCTTTGAAAACGACGTACGTTTTCTAAAACAATTTAACTAATATGAATATTTCAACATCTTGGTTGCGTGAGTGGATTTCACCAGTCGTTACAGACGAAGTGCTCGCTGAACAATTAACAATGGCAGGTCTAGAAGTAGACAGTATTGAAACGGTTGCACCTGCTTTTAGTAAGGTAGTGGTTGGACATGTTGTATCGTGTGAAAAACACCCGGATGCTGATAAGCTTAACTTGTGTCAAGTTGATGTAGGTGAGGCTGAGACTGTACAAATCATCTGTGGCGCTAAAAACGTGCGTACAGGGCTTAAGGTAATGGCCGCTTTGGTTGGTGCAAAATTACCCGGTGATTTTAAAATTAAAAAAGCCAAGTTGCGTGGTGTTGAATCATTCGGCATGATTTGCTCTGATTCAGAGTTAGGGTTGAGTGATGCTTCTGACGGCATTGCTGAGCTCGATGTTGAGGCGCCAATTGGTCAAGATATTAGAGAATATTTAGATCTTGATGATCATATTATTGAGCTAGACATCACCCCTAATCGTGGCGATTGTTTTTCAGTGTTAGGTGTTGCGCGTGAAGTGAGCGCTAATTACAACATGGCATTTGTCATGCCTGAGATCGAAGTAAACGCTTCTGGCAATTCGAGTATCTCTACCAATGTAAGCAATACTAAAGCCTGCCCTAAATATTTAACCAGGGCTATTAACGGTATTGATAATACCGTGCAAACACCTCAGTGGATGGCAGATAAATTAACGCGCTCAGGTCAAGCGACACATTCTCCAGTAGTTGATATTACCAACTATGTACTCATGGAGCTCGGCCAACCAATGCATGCATTTGATTTGTCTAAAATCAAGGGTGCGATTGACGTTAGAAACGCGAATTCAGGCGAAACTGTTGAGCTTCTAAATGATTCAACGGTTGAGTTAAAAGAAGATACCTTGGTTATTGCTGATGAAAATTCTGTGTTGGCGATTGCTGGTGTGATGGGTGGCGAAGCAAGCTCTACACAGACAACAACAACGGATATTTTGCTAGAAAGTGCCTTTTTTGAGCCAGTCTCAATTGCGGGCAAGGCCAGAAATTATGGCCTGCATACTGAATCATCACTGCGTTTTGAGCGGGGTGTAGATTTTAATATCACCGAGCTTGCACTAGATCGTGCCGCTCAGCTTGTGGTTGAAATTTGTGGCGGTGAAGTGAGTGATATTACAGCTAATATCGATGATTCAACACTCCCAGAGCTAACACCTATTACCATTACAAAAGCCAAAATTCAGAAAGTATTGGGCTTTGAGCTAGACAGTGATTGGATTGAAGAAAAGTTTATTAATCTTGATTTTGAAATTAGCGATAAAACTGCTGATTCATGGACAATTGTCCCGCCAAGTTTTAGGTTTGATATCCGTATTCCTGCTGATTTAATTGAGGAATTGGCTAGACTCTACGGCTATGATAAATTACCCGTGCAAAAATTATCACTAGATGCCAATATTAATGTGATTAAAGAGGCGCAGGTTGATCAGTATGATGTGATGCAGGCTTTAGTGAGTCGTGGTTATCAAGAAGTGATTACCTATAGTTTTATTGCTGAAAAGTATCAAACGTTAATTGACCCTTCAGCTAAAAAAATCACGCTTTCAAATCCAATTTCAGCCGATATGTCGACCATGCGCTCGTCACTTTGGGCTGGTCTTTTGCAAACAGTAGAATCTAATCAAAGACGTGGTCATACAGATGCACGATTTTTTGAAATAGGCTTATGTTTTGCTGGTGTGAAAGCGGATGAGCAATCAAATAAATTAGCAGGTATTGTTTCGGGTAACCGTTTTGATGCTCAGTGGTCAGGTGAAACCCAACCTTTAGATTTTTTCGACGCTAAAGCTGATCTTGAGTCAATCTTGAGTTTTACATCAGCAATTTTTGATTTTGAAGCAGCTGAACATCCGGCACTACAAAAAGGCCAGAGCGCTAAAATTAGCCTGAATGGTGAGCAAGTGGGCTGGATTGGTGCACTGTCTCCAACCCTGCAAAAAGAACTATCACTGCCGCAATGTTATTTGTATGAGGTGGATTTAAATGCCATCTTAATAGGAAGAGTTGCTAAATATCAGGCTTTCTCCTCTTATCAGCAAGCCCAAAGAGATATTGCACTTGTGGTTGATCAAGCAACACCAGTTGCCCAATTAACAGATGCAATCAAAGGTTTGTGCCAAGAGCATTTTGTTGGTGTGAATTTGTTCGATGTGTATGCAGGCGAGCATGTCGAATCTGGCAAAAAGAGTGTTGCGCTTAATCTTATATATCAATCTTTAGAGGCAACTTTGGCTGATGAAGAAGTCAATACAAAGGTCGATGAAGTGCTTAGTCTAATGCAAGATAAATTTTCGGCCACACTTCGATAATGGCACTCAGTAAAAAAGATATTGCTGATGAGCTGGTGCGTGAGATAGAGATAACGCATGCACAAGCGTTACAATTAACCAATGATTTTTTTAACCAAATTCAGGCAACACTAGCTTCAGGTGAAGAAGTTAAGCTGTCTAGTTTTGGTAATTTTGTACTCAGAGAAAAATCCGCTCGTCCTGGTAGAAACCCTAAAACAGGTGAGGCGGTAGAGATATCAGCTCGAAAAGTGGTGAGCTTCAAAGCTGGACCAAAACTCAAAAAACTTACTCAAGCAGGCTAGTTAATCACTGATAGCGTTCACACCCCGCAAGGGGTGTGTTTATCCAGATGGACAAGTGATGGGGTTGATTACTTGTAGATATTATGAAAAATTATAGGCTTGGTTGTTAGTCACTAATAGCATTCATAAAACCCTTTAACACCGGCATGACTTTATCAACAATTTGCTGATTTTTTTCACTATTGTTTACATGGCCTTCAATAATTTTTTGAGTATCTAGTAGTGTGGTTTGGTAATCATCATCAAACTCAAAATTAATAAAGTAAAAACCTTTGGCTTTATCTCTCACAGATCTTACTGATAAGAAATCAGTCTCCCAGGCAAGTTCAGCCGTATACACTGCGTTAGACTCTGTTGTGTCTTTTTGCAATAGAATAATAGTACTACCAAAATGAAAAATAAAATGATTAGCGCCACAACTAGAGGCAGGGCTGGTGGCTAGCTCACCACTTTCTAAGGCATCAGCAATTTGTTTTAATTGGGTGTTATTAAGCTGGATGTATTTAGCATCTAGATAAGCATCAACATTGGTATCAGGATGGTTATTTTTAATATATTCAACTAACTTATTTAACATGCAAACCCTATTGGTAAATTAAAGGAAGGCATTATACCTGATTTTGATTTTATCGCCAGAGAGGTGTTTAGCGCTGATCTAATGAGTCGGCATATTTAATCGCGTAGACATCAAAAATACTGATAGCCATAGCGGCAATAATTGGCCCAATGAATAAGCCTAAAATGCCAAATTGAATAATCCCAGCCAGTGTTGATAAAACAGTGATTAGCGTGTGGTTTAGCGCACTAGAGTGATGACTGTTTTGGGTAAATTTCTGAATGATCAAAGGTCTAACAAAATTATCAATAATAGTGCCAATAAACACCGCACCAAATAACACAATAATTAGTGCATCAGTTGTTTGTCCTTGTGAATAAAGATACAGGCTCAAAGGTAGCCAAATAATCAAGCCTCCGAGTACCGGGATAAAGCTGGCGAGCGCCATGGCAATGCCAAAATATAAAGCCGGCAAGCCTACCAGGATCACCGCGATAGAGAAAAGCACACCTTGTAAAATAGCAATACTAAAAACACTACCGACGAGGGTAATAGAAAGGCTTGAAAATTGCTTTAGTAAAATCTCATCTAGGTAGTTTTCTAAAGGTGAGAGATTCTTAAGGCGTTTAATGGTGTTTTTGCCATCTATGTAGAAATAGTAAAGTGCAAAAACACTAACAACCAAGAAAAAGACAAAATGCGAAGAGAGAGATAAAATACTGGTCAAAATAGTCACTGAAAAATCTTTAATATTAGTCAATAAGCCTTCTAAGTTGTTATTGATGGTTGTACTTAAAGTGGCTTTAAGTGGCTCGGAAAAAGGCAATCCTGAAATGGTTTGCTCAAGTATTTGGCGGCTTTTCTCCAAACTAAAGTCGGTATTGATGGTTTGAATTAGGGTTGATACTTCAAGACCGCTAATGAGCAAAATATAGCTCAATGGTAAAATCAGAATGGTTGTTACTAATGCTGTCATTGCTAGTGCTGCATGGTTAGCAGATAGGCGCGATTTGAGTTTGTTGTATTGTGAAAAAGTGGCAATGGCAATAAGTAGCGCTAAAAATAAAGCAGGGATAAAAGGCATAAATAGCCAAATGAGTCCACCAATGGCGAGCAATAATAAGCTCAGCATAAATCCATGTTCGTACGGGGCTTGTTTCTTCATCATAATTAATACTCCATTTTGATAACGCTATAAGCTACTTGCTCATAAGGATGAGAAAATTTCATGGCTTTAATGGCTAAATCAAGGTTGTCATCAACACAAAGCATTTCCACTTTGTACTCTTCTATAGCTTCTAATTCGTCCAATAGGCCAATGGCAGGCTGGGCATTGTTGATAGGCTTGAATTGCCCCATGCCAATAGTTTGCCAAGCACATTGTTCGTAGTTTTCATGCTGGCCTGCACCCGCATCAAACATCGCATTTTTAACAATTTCTAAGTCGGTTTCTGGCACATAAAAACTAATTTGATACACGTTAAAAACCTCCTTTCAGATACGCTTTTCGCTCAATTTCGGCCATGCGTTCAATCGCATATCTTAAAGTAGTTCTAGGGAGTTGTGCGTAATTTTCTCGTAAGAAAGCTTTGCAGGTGTCAGGATTTTTTTTATAAACCTCTCTTAGCATCCAACCAACAGCTTTATGGATTAAATCTTGCTGGTCGTTTAGCAGTAGTTGGCTAATCGTTAAAGTTAGTGTGAATTGATTTTGCTTGATAAAGGCGAGGGTTGCCACAATGGCAATGCGCCTTTCCCATAAATTATTTGATTTTGCCCAATCAAGCAAAAGACTATGTTTGTTTGGATGGCTGAGTAGATAATCACCAATAATATGCGGCGTTGAGTAATCAACCAAATCCCAATTATTTACTGCCTGTAGATTTTTTAAATAATAATTAAAAACCGCTTCCGACTGGGAAGACTGATATTGATAAACTAGAATAATTAACCCACAGTAGCGAATTTCATGAACAAGGTGATTGATTAATAGGTCAATTTCATTAAAGTTGATACGCTGATAATATTGCTTGGCAATTGAGCGAATTTGCGGCGTGCGCACGCCGATAAATTGGTCAAACTCGCTATACTCTCCCGGCCCAGTTTTAAAGTAATATTCGTTTGATTTTCGCCGAGAGTCGCTCGCAAAAGATTTGAGTTGTGTGATTACTTCTTGGGCGCTCATCAGCTATACTATTATTTTTTTAAATTATATTGAATCATACATGCAAACAGCTTATTTTGCCGGCGGATGTTTTTGGTGTGTTGAAGCTGTTTTTCAACGTATTTCAGGTGTGGCGAGTGTTGAGTCTGGCTATTGTAATGGGCTCACTCAAAACCCTACTTATGTAGATATTTGCACCGGATTAACTGGGCATGCTGAGGTGGTTAAAGTTAATTTTGATGAATCTCAGCTGAGCTTTACACAGTTACTACAGGTCTTTTTTGCCACACATGATGCCACGACGCTGAACCAGCAAGGTAATGACAAGGGCACGCAATATCGCTCAGCTATATTTTATGAAAATATTGAGCAAAAAAATCTAGCCCAGCAATATATGCAAACATTGGGCGACAAAATTGTGACAGAAGTGAGCGCCTTGGATGTGTTTTATCCAGCGGAAAACTATCATCAAAACTATTTTAATAACAACCCAGATCAAGCTTATTGTAGAATGTTAATCATGCCAAAACTCAATAAATACTTTAATTCATGAACGATCAAGACCTGCTTAGATATTCGCGCCAAATTATGTTGCCCCAAGTGGGCATTGAAGGTCAGCAAAGTCTGCTAGATGCCACTATGTTGTTAATTGGCGTTGGTGGCTTGGGTTCTCCTAGTGCGCTGTATCTAGCAGCTGCAGGCGTTGGACATATTATTATTGCTGATTTTGACAAAGTCGAGCTCTCCAATCTTCAGCGCCAAGTGATTCACCATACACCCGATATTGGCCAATATAAAACTGACTCGGCTAAAGCAAAAATGCTGGCCATTAATCCAGACATTAAAGTAACCACGTTGACGGATCTTAGTAAAGAAAACCTAAATAGTTGGGTGGCCAAAGCAGATGTGGTGTTAGATGGCACGGATAATTTCGCCACGCGCTTTAAAATTAACGCCGCCTGCGTACAAGAAAAAGTAACACTGGTTTCTGCAGCGGTTATTCGTTTTGAAGGGCAGCTATCGGTCTTTAAAGGTTATGAGGCAGACCAGCCTTGTTATCAGTGTTTGTATAGTAAAGAAGGCGAGGATAATGAAAATTGCACAGAAAACGGTATTCTTGCACCGGTTGCAGGATTTATGGGCACATTGCAAGCGCTTCAAGCTATTAAAGTAGTGCTAGACTTGGGTGAGCAGTTGAGTGGAAAGTTGATGATTATCGATGCGCTAAAGCTTGATTTTAGAACGCTAACAATTAGTAAAGATGCCCATTGTCCAATATGCCAGGCTAAGTCAGAATCTAACCAAACAAGCTAGATTTAATTGCACTAAATTGGATAATTTTTTTGATAAAAAATGGATTATTGATGGACATCGCTGTATAATTGCTCAAATTATAAATTTTATTGTTTAAAGTGTTTTTTAGTTGTAGACCTTTACAGCGGATACTTTAAGATTTTTTAGGAGTAAGATATGAGCGGACAAATGCAAAGACCTGCAGTTCCTACAGGTGTAGTTGGTAAAGAAGGTTTCAGAGTTACAACAACTCAAAAAACTGTAGATGGTAAAGTACCTGCAGGTTTTCACGTTGGTTACACAACTGAATGGGATTCAGTGCAAACAGAAGTGCCATACCAAACACCTAAGAAGCCATAATTTATAACTAAATTATTGGAATAAAAAAAAGCCGCAAACTGGGTAATTAGTTTGCGGCTTTTTTATTGTTTAAGCGTTTTTTTTAGTGTCATTCTTAAAATTTCCAAAATTTTTCATACGCAAAGTTTGGCTCGACTATTTTTGCTTAATTGCTTGAATTTAAGCATGTAAAGTGACTATTTTTACAAGGTTTTTGCTCAAATATACCCCTTATAAGCCTTATTCTGGCTTGATTTGCATAATTTCCTAAATTTTTAAAATTAGACGCTGACTTTGGTCGATAGATTGCTGTTTGTGCGTTAAAATTATCATCTTAAATCTAAGAAAATATTAAAAAAAAGGAGAATGTTATGTTTGATAGATCCCAAACTTTAGCCAAAGTAGATAGTGAAATTTCAAATGCAATTGTGGCGGAGGTTGCTCGTCAAGAAGCGCATATTGAGCTGATCGCCAGTGAAAACTACACCTCACCTGCAGTGATGGAGGCTCAAGGCTCTCAGCTGACTAATAAATACGCTGAAGGCTATCCTGGGAAACGTTATTACGGTGGTTGTGAGCATGTAGATATCGTTGAGCAATTAGCAATTGATCGTGCTAAAAAATTGTTCGGTGCAGATTATGTTAACGTGCAGCCGCATTCTGGCTCTCAAGCAAACGCAGCGGTTTTCCAAGCATTGTTAGTACCGGGCGATACTATTTTAGGTATGAGCCTTGCACACGGCGGACATCTTACACACGGCGCCAAACCTTCTTTTTCTGGAAAAAACTTTAATGCAATTCAGTATGGCTTAGATGAAAGTACTGGCGAGATTGACTACGCTCAAGTAGAGGCGCTAGCCCAAGAGCATCAGCCAAAAATGATTATTGCAGGATTTTCAGCCTATTCACGCGTGGTTGATTGGCAGCGTTTTAGAGACATCGCCGATTCAATTGGTGCGTATTTGATGGTAGATATGGCGCACGTTGCTGGTCTGATTGCAACCGGTGAATATCCATCTCCAGTGGGTATTGCTGATGTTACTACCACCACGACACACAAAACTCTACGCGGCCCTCGTGGCGGTCTGATTTTGGCTAAAGCTAATGAAGAAATTGAGAAAAAGCTTAATTCGGCGATTTTCCCAGGTATTCAAGGCGGCCCACTGATGCATATTATTGCTGCTAAAGCGGTTTGCTTTAAAGAGGCAATGAGTGATGAGTATAAAGCCTATCAAAAGCAAGTTAAGGTCAACGCACAAGCGATGGCGGATACTTTTATTCAGCGTGGCTTTGATGTTGTTTCTGGCGGTACAGACGATCATTTATTTTTAGTGAGCTTTATTGATCAAGGTTTAACTGGTAAAGCAGTTGACGCAGCGCTTGGTAATGCCCATATTACCGTTAACATGAACGCCGTACCTAATGATCCACAATCACCATTTGTAACCAGTGGTATTCGTGTGGGTACGCCTGCGGTGACGACGCGCGGATTTGGTGAGCAGGAGTGTCGTGATTTGGCTAGCTGGATTTGTGACATTTGTGATGATCTAGATAATCAAGCGATGATCGATGAAGTGAAAGCAAAAGTGGCTAAGGTTTGCGCTCAGCATCCTGTGTACAAATAGTTAGTATTAAGGGGAAGAATGCGCTGTCCATTTTGTCAGTCTGACGACACCAAAGTATTAGACACACGTTTAATTGATGATGGCTCGCAAGTGCGTCGCCGTCGCGAGTGCACCTCTTGTGGTGAGCGCTATTCAACCCGAGAAACGGTTGATTTAAATCTACCACGCCTGATTAAAAGTGATGAATCTCGGGAAAGCTTTAGTGAAGACAAGCTTCGCTCTGGCCTACTTAAAGCTTTAGAAAAACGCCCGGTTAAAACCTCGCAAATTGAAACCTCCATTGCTAGAATTTCACGCAAACTAATGACTCAAGCAGAGCGCGAAGTGCCTTCAGCCAAAATTGGCGAATGGGTGATGGAAGAGCTTAAAGCGCTTGATGAAGTGGCTTATATTCGCTTTGCTTCGGTTTATCGTCAATTTCAAGATATTGAAGCCTTTAAAAATGAGATTGAAAAGCTCATGAAAAAGTAGTGGCAAAAACTAAAGTAGAGTTTGTTTGTCGTGAGTGTGGTTCGTCGCAACCACAATGGGCAGGGCAGTGCCTAGACTGCAAAGCCTGGAATACTTTGGAAGAGGTGGTTTTATCTCAAGCAACTTCTTCAAAACCTGAAAGTCTTAAAGATCTGCCACCTTCTAAAGTTCAAAACTTATCAGACATTAAGTCTGAGCATCGTCAAAGATTAACAACAGGTTTAACAGAGCTTGATCGCACTTTAGGTGGTGGTTTGGTAGATGGCTCAGTGGTGCTAATTGGCGGTGATCCTGGGATTGGTAAATCTACGCTCATTTTGCAAGCAATGGCCGCCATTAATAAAACCAATACTACCTTGTACGTCAGTGGTGAAGAGTCAGCAGAGCAGATTAGTGATCGTGCAATTCGCTTAAATATTCATGAAGATATTTTGCTTTTGAGTGAAACTCACTTAGAAAAAATTATTAAATTAGCTAAAGAAGTTAAGCCTAAAGTTATTGTGATTGACTCCATCCAAACCATGGTGACAGACGGCTCCACCTCGGCGCCTGGTTCAGTTACGCAAGTGAGAGATTGCGCCGCTCAACTGACGCAGTTTGCCAAGCAAACCAACACCATTTTACTGATGATTGGCCATGTGACTAAAGGTGGCGCACTGGCTGGACCTAGAATTTTAGAGCACATGGTTGATGCGGTATTGTATTTTGAGGGCGATGCAGGCGGGCGTTATCGCATTATTCGCGCGGTGAAAAATCGCTTCGGTGCGGTAAATGAAATCAGTGTTTTTGCCATGGGTGAAACTGGCCTTGTGCAAGTGGAAAATCCGTCAGCCATTTTCTTATCTAATCAAGCCAAGCCATCGCCAGGTTCGATGGTCATGGTTACGCGTGAGGCAACTAGGCCGTTGATGGTTGAAGTGCAAGCTTTGGTTGATCAAGCGGGTGGCAACCCTAAGCGCGTGAGTGTCGGTTTAGAACAAAATCGCCTAGCGTTGCAACTCGCTGTGCTACATAAGCATGGCGGTGTAGCAACACATGATCAAGATGTTTTTGTGAATGTGGTTGGTGGTATTAAAGTGAATGAAACCGCTTCTGATCTGGTGGTGATGCTGGCAATTATGTCGAGTCTGAGGGATAAAGTAATCCCGAATGATTGGATTGCGTTTGGCGAAGTAGGCTTAACGGGTGAGGTGCGCCCGGTTTATAATGCCATTGAGCGCTTGCAAGAGGCGCAAAAACACGGCTTTAAGGTGGCTATCATCCCTAAGGGTAATATCCCAAAAAAAGCGCCCAAAGGCTTAAAGATTGTTCCAGTAGAGTATTTATACCAAGCTTTACAATATATGAGCGAGAATACTTAAATATTTTTTTCAAAAACTTGAAACTCTTTGTGTACTGAGCACGTATTAATAAATATAGGTTTATTAATCAAAGGATAATTTATGTTACTAGAAATCGTATTTGCAGCCGGTTGTTTTTGGGGTGTAGAAAAAAACTTTGAAAAAATTGAGGGCGTGGTTGAAGCTACCTCTGGCTATGCTGGTGGTAGCTATGCCAATCCTAGTTATGACGATGTACTCAAAAATCGAAATCTTCAAAGCTCGGGTTTTGTTAGTTTTTTAGAAAATATTGGACTCACTGATAAAAGTGCGCTTGAGATCGACAAAGAATTGGTTAATCATACTGAAGTAGTAAAGGTAACTTACAACCCAGCCAAAGTCTCCACCAAAACTCTGATAAAGAATTTTTGGGAAATTCATGATCCAACCCAAGTAGATGGACAAGGTGGTGATATTGGTAATAATTATCGCTCAGCACTTTATTGGACCACAAAAGACCAAGAGGCAGTTGCACTAAGTACCGGGCAAAAATTCCAGCAACTGTTAACAGCTAAAGGCTATGGCAAGATTGTTACTGAAATTAAACAACTGGATAAATTTTGGCCTGCAGAAGATTATCATCAAAATTATCTAGTTAAAAATCCAAATGGCTATTGCCCTAATCATGCAACTGGTGTGAAATTTGATCAAGCCATGCAAAAGCAGGTAGTGCATGAGACGGTGAAACCACTTGGCGGGTTGGAGATTTTAGTGATCGAAGCAGAAGACAAAGGTTCGTGCTTATATTGTCTGCAATTTGAAAAAGAAGTTACGTCAAAATACAAAGGCAGTATTCCCCTTAGAAGTGCCCCGATGACTGCACTGCAAGGGTTTGATTTAAAAACACCAACTTGGGCAACGCCAACTATTTTCTTTATTAAAGAGGGTAAAGAAGTTTGGGCTCAGCAAGGCTATATGTCACCGAGTGAATTTTACAAAGCATTGGGTGAGTTTAAACTTGGAAAATCATCAGAAGCTTTTGATGTCGCTTTTAACAAAGGCACAGATGGCAGGTTTTGCAAGCAATACGATATTTTTAAAAATACACCTGATGGTGTATTTATTGATAAATTATCTGGCAGAGCTTTATTTGATACCCGTGATCGTTTTAATTCAAAATCTGGCTGGCTATCTTTTACCAAGCCGGTAGCGGGCGAAGTGTATGAAAAAGCCGATAACAGCTTTGGCATGACGCGCACAGAGATACGCTCTGTTAGTTCAGATATTCACCTAGGCCATGTATTTAGCGACGGCCCTAATGGCAAGCCAAGATATTGCATTAATGCGACCGTATTAGAATTTGTACCTAGAAAGGATAACTAGTTTTAAATATCAATACCTCTGTCTTCATCTTTGGTTGATGATTAGCGTATAAGGGTGTTATAATTTTTATACTATTAAGTTTTATAACCAAATAAGGATGAACAATGAATAAATTTATTATGGCCATGGTGCTAACAGTGGTTTCTGTAACTGCTCAGGCAAACTTTGAGTCAGCATGGGAGAAAAGTGTTGGCTGGACTATTGAGAATACTAAAACAATTGATAGTTTTGAGCACGAAGACGGAAGATTAGAGTCCGCTTTTCAAGGGTGTGAAGTTGGAAGAGAGATTAATTTTAGTGATGATACTTATGTTACTTGTACTACTCAGGGATATCATTATGCCTATGCCCCAACTGCAATATTACTTAGCAAGAATGGCTCTTATGGAAAGGTTTGGAGAATGATTGTTGATGGAAAGATGTACGGAATAAAATAAATTTCAGTTAATCGTTATCTGAAACAATAAAAGCCTAAGAGTTTATATTCTTAGGCTTTTTTTTGCATTAAAGGTCAACGCCTTTTTGGGCTTTAATATTAGCTCTAAAAGCGTGCTTGATATCTTTCACTTCACTGACTGTATCGGCAATCTCTATTAATCCTTCTGAAGCGGCGCGTCCGGTGATTACCACGTGCTGATTTTTTGGGCGTTTATTTAGTGCATTAAGGATCATTTGCTCATCTAAGTACTTGTAGCTAATCATATAGGTGAGCTCGTCAAGCACAACCAAATCAATAGATTTATCTTCTAAGTAGCTTTGAGCTTTTTGCCAAGTTTCAAGCGCCATAGTGGTATCGTATTCTTTATCTTGCGTATCCCAAGTAAAGCCAGTTTTCATAAACACAGTTTGAATATTGGGCTGTTGAGCTAGAAAAGCATCTTCACCAGTATCTTGCACGCCTTTTAAAAACTTAGCAACTCCTACTTTCATATCGTAGCCGAGTGCTCGACAAATCATCCCTAAAGCCGAAGAAGACTTACCTTTGCCGTTGCCAGTAAGGAGTACGATAATACCTTTGTCAATATTAGCCTGCTCTATGCGAGAGTCAATATGCGTTTTTTTGCGCTGCATTCTGGTTTTGTATTGGTCATCTGACACCGGTGGTTTTTAGCTTTTTTTAGCTGAAAAGTACGGGATAAATGCGTAGCGCTGGTTCAGCGTAAAGACGATTGATATAGCAGCCATCCAGAAAAGTACCGGGATAATTTCAGCCACTGACCACTGAGCAATATAGGCAGGGAAATTGCTCCAACCAGTTTTTGCATAAGTCGCAGTAAAGAAGTAATAGCTTGAAGTGGCCACTAACCATTGGGTGCTCGTTGCCGCAATAACAATCAATGCATTTTTGACTATACTGGTATCAATATTTAAACTACTCATGTATTTACCCACCCAGAAAATTCCGTAGTAAGTAAGGGGTAGTACGCTATAAGCAGGGGTGATGCAGTTTGCACTAATACCTTCATGTACAATGGCGTAGTTATCAATCGCTACAGCGCTGATAATAATCACAAAAGCCGCCCAAAATTTTCGCAAATACACGCCAGCGATAAACAAGGCTGGAATAGTAAAATCAGGTAAATGCACCAAACTATTTAGCCAATTTGCATGTCCGCGTGTCGCGATCATTAAAAGTACCATGATAAATACAGCGAAAATGGCTTTAGTTTTGTTGATTTGATTTGTCATTTAAAATCCTGTTTGTTCAATGTTAATGGTTTTATTATAGTCAATGTTATTCTTAGCAGTCTTAATAAGACAAGGTGGCAAGATGTTTAAAACTTATGAGCAATACCAAGAGTGACAGTTCTGCCCAAAGTGTTGTAGCCTTTGGCCATTTCATATTGTTTATCTAAGGCATTATTCAAGCTTACTGAAATACTGATTTGTTTATTGTAGTCATAATCGGTAAATAAATTAAGTAGCCCATAGCCACCCAACTTATCATTATTGGTATGTGCATCTTTATCCCAAGCCCAAGACTTTCCTGTTAGATTAATTCGGTGACTATATTGTCCTTGTGTTTTTGTAGCTGTGATACTGCCAGTATGATTTGGCCTTCTACCTTTTTGTAAATTGGTGGATTCGCTGACAGCAGTGTTATAGTCGTAATTTGTCTTGAGATCCCAGCCTAATACATTAGCCTTTGCATCCAGCTCAATACCTTTGATATTAACCGTACCTTCATTGGTATACCCTGTTGCACTCCATTTAAAAGCATCCGTTACTTTACTTTTATAAAATTTTGCTAACACAGACCAAGTATGATAATTTTTGCTAATGCCAAGCTCAATATTTTTTGAATGCTCTGGATTTAATTCTGTTTTACCATGCTCAATGTTTAGATTGTTTTGGTAGTGATCAGGTAGATTGGTCGCCTTGCCAAAAGACGCAGCGATTCTTGCATTATTATCTATATTTTTAGCCCAATTGATATTATAAGTGTTGTGCTTGCTAAATTTATCATGGTCAACTACTCTAGCACCAAGTGATAATTCATTGTGGTTAACAACACCTTGCCATTGTGAAAATAAATCAGTGTGTTTGATTTGCTTGGCATTATCAACATCTTTATCGGTAGTTTGTGAAGCGCCTAATGATAGCTTGGCATTATTTAGTGTATATTCGTTAACAATGGATAATGTTTCTAATTTGTATTGAGCTTCACGACGCTGTGTTTTTTGCCTCATGATGTCAAATTTGGTATTAAGCATCTTGTTAAACTGATGATTAACTTCAATATTAAATTGGGTTAAGTTGTTGTCTGGTTTTGGTGCGCTCCATGAGTCATCGTATTCGATATCGGCTTTGGTATTTAAAATATTCAGCTTAGCAGTGGTTGCATCAGAAAGAGTTCCGCCAATATTTAGGCTGCCTGAGGTTCTGTCTATAGGGTCTAAGTCGCCGTTACTGGTTGCGTCAATACCATCTGTATGATACTTGCTAAGTGTATAGTGAGCATAATTCCCGTTGTTGTTAGCACTAGAGCTTACTGATATTTTTTGAGTATTGTGAGTGCCGTAAGAGAACCTGGCTTCGCTCTGTACGCCTGGCTCAGACTCTTTATTGGTAAAAACATGAATCACGCCACCAATAGCACCAGGGCCGTAGAGTGATGAAAAAGGCCCTTTAATGATTTCGATGCGTTCAATTTGCTCTAGTGGTACTACATCAAAATTGGGCTGAGTTGCACTGATAGAGACAACACTACCATCAACCAATAATAAAGTGTGATTTGCTTCATTGCCTCGAATGCGAAGTGCTGTTAGATTTCCCTGCCCACCTTCAAAGGTGATGCCACCAATGGTTGCCAATAGTTCAGTAAATGTATGAGAGCCTGTTTTTAAAATATCAGCTTTATTTAGTTGAATGGTTGAAGCAATAGAGCCGATAACTGGAGATTCGGTTCGATATTCCGTATTTAGGTAAATAGGAATAGGGCCTAACACTGCGTTGGTTGTGGTGGTAAATGTGAGTGCTGATATTGCAGCGACTAACGAGAGTTGCTTGAGTTTCATGATGATTATCCTTCGTAAAATTTAAATGACTAAATTATGTGTCGGACTGATTTCTGATTAGAAAAATACCGTTGCGAGGACAGCGTAGGATTTTCACCTACTTCCATAATTAAGCTGGTAAATTATAATCAGTTTTTTAAGCTGGGTTTCAAGTAAAAAATTGATTAATATTAACGTAAAATAAATTGAAACTTTTTAGGGAAATCATCAATGAGCGAAATATACAATTTTAGCGCCGGTCCAGCTATGCTGCCAAAGCCAGTATTGCGCCAAATGCAAGAAGAACTTGTAGAGTACGGCAATGCTAAAGCTTCGGTGATGGAAATTTCTCATCGTGGTGTTGATTTTACGGCTTTGGCGCAAAAAGCTGAGCAAGACTTGCGCGAGCTGATGAATATTCCTAATAACTATAAAGTGTTGTTTTTACAAGGCGGTGCATCGGCTCAATTTTCCATGGTGCCGATTAATTTGTTGCGTGGGAAGACTAAGGCGAACTATGCCAATACAGGCCACTGGTCAGTTAAAGCAATTGCTGAGGCTAGGCGCTATGCAGAGGTTAATATTTGTACAGATAGTACGGCTAATAATTTTACCGATATTGAAGATTTTTCTGATTGGCAGATTGATGAACAAGCGGCATATTTGCATTACACGCCGAATGAAACCATTGCAGGCCTAGAGTTTGATTATGTGCCAGAAGTCGATATGCCACTTGTGGCTGATATGTCGTCAGCTATTTTGTCACGCGAAATTGATGTATCAAAATTTGGTGTAATTTATGCTGGCGCGCAAAAAAATATTGGCATTTCAGGCTTGACAATTGTTATTGTGCGTGAGGATTTAATTGGTGATGTGGTTGCTAAGCAGCCAGTATTGTTTGATTACGCAACACAAGCTAACAATGATTCTATGTACAACACCCCTGCAACTTATCCTTGGTATGTAGCGGGGCGCGTATTTGAATGGCTAAAGGATCAAGGTGGAATAGGTGCTATAGAGGCGATTAACAAGCGTAAGGCGCAAAAGCTTTATCAAGCAATTGACGCATCTGGTTTTTATTCAAACCCGGTTAATCCGAAGTATCGCTCATGGATGAATGTACCCTTTATTTTGGCAGATGACAGTCTTAATCAACTATTCTTAGAAAAGTCTTATAATGCTAACTTATTAACCTTAAAAGGGCATAAGTCTGTGGGCGGTATGCGTGCTAGTATTTACAATGCCATGCCTGAGAGTGGCGTGGATACATTAATTGAATTTATGACAGATTTTGAGAAGCAATATGGGTAAAAAAACACTGGCAGAATTAAGAGTAGAGATTGATGCACTAGATAAAAAAGTGCAATCACTTATTGGCGAGCGTGCACAGCTAGCTTCGGATGTGGCAGAAGTTAAAAAAGCAGCAGATGATAATAGCGTGTTTTATCGCCCCGAACGTGAAGCTCAAGTATTGCGTTCTATTATCGAGCGTAACGATAATCTGCTTAAAGACAAGGATATGGCGCACATTTTTCGTGAAATTATGTCAGCCTGCTTAGCATTGGAACAGCCACTAAATATTGCTTATTTAGGCCCTGAAGGTACCTTCACCCAAGAAGCAGCTTTGAAGCATTTTGGCCATGCGGTTTCTACGCTTGATTGTGGCAGTATTGATGAGATCTTCCATCAGGTGGAAAAGGGTAATGCGCATTACGGTGTTGTGCCTATCGAAAACTCATCTAATGGTGTGATTGGTGGTACAGTTGATATGCTTTATTCGCAAGATCTTAAGATTTGTGGCGAGGTAGAGATTTCAATTCAGCATCAACTTATGAGTGCTGATCAATCTGTTGAGATTAAAACCATCTATGCGCATCAGCAAGCACTTGATCAGTGTCAACGCTGGCTAGCAAATCATTACCCCAATGCGCAATTAAAAGCGGTTGCTTCCAATGCATTGGCTGCTCGACTGGTTAAAGACGAAGTCGGTGCTGCCGCAATTGCATCAGAAGCTGCACTAGGCCTGTATGATCTAGAGCGAGTGGCTAAAAATATTGAAGACAAAACCGGCAATACCACTAGATTTTTAATACTTGGCAAGGAATCTATCGAGCCTTCGGGTGATGATAAAACCTCTATTTTGGTGGTTACTAAGCATGAGTCGGGTGCATTATTTGATTTGTTAGAGCCATTTAAAGAGCAAGGAATTAACATGATGCAGCTAGCGCGGCACCCTATTCCTGGGGTGAAGTGGGAATATTTGTTCTTGATTGATATCGAAGGCCATCAAGAAGATGATAAGGTAAAAGTTGCTTTGGCAGAAATTGAAAAAAGAGTGCTTAAGGTTGACGTTTTAGGCTCTTACCCTGTTGCTGTATTGTGAGTGTTTGTGATACTGTCAAGGGCTTAAGCCCTTATCAAGGCGGTAAGCCAATTAGTGAATTGCAGCGTGAATTTGGGCTTAAGTGTGTGGTTAAACTCGCCAGTAATGAAAATCCATTAGGCATCGGTCAAAAGACTCTTGAGGCTATGCAACAAGCGGTGAGTGAAGTGGATCGTTATCCAGATGGTAATGGTTTTGAGCTTAAACAAGCAATCAGTAAGTATCTCGATGTCACAACCGATATGATTACGCTAGGTAATGGTTCTAATGATATTTTGGAATTAATTGCTAAAGCGCATGTGTGTGCCAAGGATGATGAGGTGATTTTTTCGCAGTATGCTTTTGTGGTCTATCCATTAGCAACTCAAGCTTTAGGCGCGACAGCGGTTGTCACTCAGGCGAAAAACTTTGGTCATGATTTAGAAGCTATGTTGCTCGCTATTACAGACCGTACTAAGCTGATTTTTATTGCTAATCCTAATAATCCAACCGGCACTTTGCTGACTGATGAAGCACTACATGGTTTTTTATCGCGCGTGCCAAATTCTATTGCGGTGGTGTTGGATCAGGCCTATGTTGAATATTTAGATACAGCAGGTGTTGCTATTGGCTGGCTTAAAGAGTTTGATAATTTAATCATCACCCGAACTTTTTCTAAAGCTTATGGTTTGGCGGGTTTACGAGTTGGTTACTCTATATCAAGTGGCAAAATTGCCGATTATTTAAATCGTATTCGCCAGCCTTTTAACGTCAATCATGTCGCGCAAGTAGCGGCCGTTGCCGCTTTGGATGATCAATCTCATTTAGTGCGCTCTGTGATCGCCAACAGGAATGGACTTAAACAGCTTCAAGAGGGGTTTGATAAGTTAGGCTTATCTTACATTCCTTCGTCAGCCAACTTTATCGCGGTTCAGGTTAAAGATGCGCCAAAACTTTATCAGCAATTATTAGAACTCGGGTTTATTGTGCGCCCCGTTGAGATGAAAAATTATTTAAGAGTGTCGGTCGGCACATCTCGAGAAATTTCAGATTTTTTAGAGGCACTTAAATCGTTATTATGATGAATAAAATTTGTATTATTGGTGTTGGGCTTATCGGTGGATCGTTTGCTGCAGGTTTAAAAAAAGTCAACAAAGTTAAAACTATTGTAGGCTTTGGTCGAGATGAAGCTAACCTTGCTAAAGCAAAATCCTTAGGGGTTATTGATGAATACACACTCGATATTTCCCAGGCACTTAAGGGTGCTGATTTAGTATTGATCGCTACTCCAGTTAATAGTTTTAAAGCCATACTAGAAATGATCAAACCGCATATCACTGAGCGAATGATTATCTCGGATGTGGGTAGTACCAAGGGCAGTGTTATTCAAATTGCCAAGCAAGTATTTGGCCATATGCCGGAGCATTTTATTCCTGCTCATCCGATTGCCGGTAAAGAAAAAAGTGGGGTTGGTGCAGCTGATGCGAACCTGTTTAACCATAAGCGTGTCATTATTACACCAGAGAAAAATGCCGATACTCAGTCTGTTGTCGCTGTGAGCGATTTGTGGGAGAGTGTGGGCGCAAAAATAGAGATTATGAATGAAACTAAGCACGATGATTTGTTAGCCATGACATCACACTTGCCACATATGCTGGCTTTTTCACTGATGGATTATTTAATCTCTAGCAATCCACAAGCGTGTAAATACGCAGCAGGTGGCTTTAAAGATTTTTCTCGTATCGCTTCATCTGATTCCATTATGTGGCGCGATATTTGCATTAATAACCCCGATCAAATTATCAAGCATATTGAGGGTTATCAGCAAAGTTTAGATAAAATCGCCAATTTAATTAAAACCCAACAATCAGAAGCGTTGGAGCAAGTATTTCATGAGGCAAAGTCTGCTAGAGATAGCTGGTTAAAGGATTAAAGGATCCATAAAATAAAATTATGAGTAAGTTTATTGCAAGTCCTGCCAATAGTTTGTCAGGCAATTTAAAAGTTCCTGGAGACAAGTCTATCTCTCATCGCTCCATTATGTTGGGCTCTTTAAGTAATGGCATAACCAAGGTCTCGGGTTTTTTAGAAGGTGAAGATGCACTCTCAACCCTGAAAGCCTTTCAAGCTATGGGGGTCAAAATTGAGCGTGAGGGCGATAACGTTACCATTCATGGTGTTGGTATCAATGGCTTAAAAAAGCCAGAAAAAGCACTTGATTTAGGCAACTCAGGCACCTCTATACGTTTAATGTCAGGCATTCTTGCCGCTCAAGCATTTGATTGTGAATTGGTGGGTGATGAGTCATTATCAAAACGCCCAATGGGGCGAGTGATTAACCCTTTAAAAGAAATGGGTGCGGTAATTGAAAGCAATGACGGCAAGCCACCTCTAAAAATTACCGGCGGGCAAAATCTCAAAGGCATTCAGTATGATTTGCCAGTAGCATCGGCACAGGTAAAGTCATGTGTGTTATTGGCAGGTTTGTACGCTAATGGCGATACTTGTGTGACTGAGCCAGCACCAACACGCGACCACACTGAGCGCATGCTTAAAGGCTTAGGTTATGAGGTGCGTGTAAATGATAATAAAATGTGCTTAACGGGCGGTGGCGAATTAACCGCCACGCAAATTCAAGTGCCGAGTGATATATCATCAAGTGCTTTTTTCATGGTGGCAGCAGCAATTTCGCCAAAAGCAGACATTACTTTGCTAGGGGTAAATATCAACCCAACTCGAACCGGCGTTATCGATATTTTAAAGCTCATGGGCGCAAATCTTACTCTGGCAAATGAGCGAGAAATTGGTGGTGAACTATTAGCTGATATTCGTATTCAATCATCCAAGCTAAAAGGAATTCAAATTCCAGAATCGTTAGTGCCCCTTGCGATTGATGAATTCCCAGCTGTGTTTATTGCCGCTAGTTGTGCAACTGGAGAAACCATTTTAACTGGTGCAAAAGAGCTAAGAGTTAAAGAATCAGATCGCATTCAAGTCATGGCTGATGGGCTAAGTATTCTAGGTATTGAAAACCAAGTGCTTGAAGATGGTATTAAAATCCAAGGTGGTTCGTTTAAAAAGCCAACAGGTATTATTGAGTCACACCACGATCATCGTATTTCTATGTCATTCGCCGTGGCTTCTTTAAGATGTAACTACCCGATTGAAATTAATGGCGTAGATAATGTAATGACTTCATTTCCAAATTTTGTTAATTTGTCTAATACTGCAGGCATGGCTATTACTGAGATTTGAAGTTTGACAAAAAATTCAATAAAAAAGGCGCTCAATGAGCGCCTTTTTTATTGGGTTAAAAAGCTGTGTGCTTAGTAACCACCTTTACGTCTAGTCTCTGGAAGACCGGCAACCTTACCTGCTTGTTTAGCAGGACCTTTAGGAAATAGGCTGTATAGCTCTTTAGTACCTAATTTACCGTCCCAATCAGCTTTTAAGCCTTTAACCATGTTGCGCTCATTAGGCTGATTAGCATTATTATTAATGTACTCATCACGCAGAAAGTTAATCAACTTAAAACTGTCAGCTGTTAATTCAATACCTTCTTCTGCTGCAATTTCTTGAGCAATATCTTCATTCCATTCGTTAAGGTTAACTAAGTAACCGTGAGCGTCTCTTTCTAAATCTGCTAATGCCATTGTATTTCCTCCAATGTGAAAAACTATAAAAAGAAGTTATTATATAATAACAACGTTTTGCTTTACCTTTTTTTTGTACGGATATTATTATGACACTTGAAAATGCTTCACCTTTCTTTGCCTGGGATGTTTCATCGTATTTAGCTTTATTTTTAATCAGTGCTTTTTTGATTGTGAGCTTGGATCATTTGCTTTTTAACAAAGGCGAGAAGTTGTCCCATCCAACACCTGATAAAACAGGATTTACTAAATTTGTATATTTTGTGATGTTCTTGCGCTTTAATAAGAGCGAAAAATATAGCGATCGCCCCAAGGTGGTGCAATGGTCAGCTGAGTTCTTTCCTGTGTTGTTGCTAGTTTTTGTGCTGCGTGGCTTTATTGTAGAGCCTTTTAGAATTCCGTCTAATTCAATGATGCCAACCTTGTTAACAGGTGATTTTATTTTGGTTTCTAAGTTTGATTATGGCGTGAGTATTCCGGTTTTAAATCAGAAGCTGATTGAGTTTAAAAAACCTGAAAGAGGCGATGTGGTTGTTTTTAGATATCCTAATTATGAAAAAAATGCCAAATATCAAGGTGCTGACTTCATTAAAAGAATTGTCGGTATTCCGGGCGATACAGTGGTTTATCATGCAGATCGCTTATTGGTGAATGGCGAAAAAATTAACTATGAAAATTTTGAAGATTATCACGGCGTTGAGTCGGGCATAGAGATGACAGGCTTTAAGCATCAGCGAGAATTATTGGGTAATAATCCTCATGATATTTTGCTAGATCCGAATCAAACCTCTCGGGGAGTTAAGGCAGTTGTTCCAGCAGGGCATTATTTTGTTATGGGTGATAATCGCTCACGTAGTAGTGACTCTCGTTTTTGGGGATTTGTGCCGGAAAAATACATCATTGGTAAAGCCTTCGGTATTTGGATGCACTATGATGACTCACTCAAATTAGATCGAGTTGGGAGTTTTGATTAGTCGTTCAGACGAGCCTAGTTAAACAAAAACTAATTAATATGTTTTAAGATGTTGCTAAGCTCGTCTTCTGATTTGTAATGGATGATGATCTTGCCTTTATCACCCGTTGCTTTAATCTCTGTTTTGGAGTTGAATGTTTTTGATAGGGTGCTCATGAGCTCAGAGATATGAGGCTCAATCGAGGCAGTAGCTTTTGTTTTTGGCGTTAAAACTCGCTTCACCAGCTCTTCTGTTTGACGCACAGATAAAGACTTTGCAATGACTTGGTTAGCTACCATAAGCTGATTTTCTTCTGTTAAGGGTAGCAGGGCACGTGCATGACCCATTTCAATTTTCCTCTGACCAAGTAATTGTTTTGAAGCTTCACCAAGTTGTAATAGGCGAATAAGATTACTCACGCTAGAACGTGAGCGACCCACCACATTTGAAATTTCTTCATGAGTCATTTTAAAATCTTCGATTAGCTGCTGTAAAGCTTTAGCCTCTTCTAATGGAGTTAGTGATTCGCGCTGGATGTTTTCAATCAGGCCAATGGCGAGCGCTACTTGGTCATCAATTTCGCGCACAATAACAGGAACTTCGCTTAGCCCTGCAATTTGAGCCGCATGCCAACGACGCTCACCAGCGATGATTTCGTACTTATCGTAAGTAACCTTTCTAACAACCAGTGGCTGAATAACGCCTTGGGAGGTAATAGACGCCGCTAGCTCGTTAAGTGTTTCTGTATCTATGTCGTCTCGAGGTTGAAACTTGCCGCGCTGTAGGCTGCCAACATTTAGCATCTTCAGGTTATTTTCACCATTAGCATTTTCGCTATTAGTGCCAACCTGTCCTAATAAAATATCCAATCCACGACCGAGTTTTGATGTTTTTGCCATAATAGTTAGTTTATTGATGTTTTCCTGAGCACTTCACTGGCTAAGGAGATATAGGAAATTGCACCCTTGGATGATCTTGCATAGCTGATTGCATCTTGACCAAAACTCGGCGCTTCTGCTAATTTTACATTTCTAGGTACAATGGTTTTAAAGACTTTATGTGAGAAATATTGTTGTAATTGTAAGGATACTTCGTTAGAAAGGTTGTTGCGTGTGTCATACATTGTTCGCACTAATCCAGTAATCTCAAGCTCTGGATTGGTGGTGGCTTTGATTTTTTCAATGGTTTGCATAAGCGCACTCAAACCCTCTAATGCATAATATTCGCACTGCATAGGGATAATAATCCCATCAGAGGCAGTGAAAGCGTTAATGGTGAGCATGTTAAGAGAGGGCGGACAGTCGATAATAATATAATCATATTGGCTGGCTATTGAGTTAATGGCATTTTTAAGCTTAAACTCAGAGTTGTCCCCACGTAATAATGCGATTTCTGCTGCGATTAAATCAGTATTTGAGCCTAGTACATCAATACCTGATTCATCCACATGAACAATGGCTTTATTGATGCTACATTCATCAAGTAGCAACTCGCAAATAGAATTATCAAGCGTGTGCTTGTCAACCCCACAGCCCATGGTGGCATTACCTTGCGGGTCGATATCAATGAGTAAAACACGTTTTTTAATCGCTTTTAAAGCAGCACTTAAATTAACGGCTGTGGTGGTTTTTCCCACCCCTCCTTTTTGATTTGCGATTGCCAGTGTTGTTGCCATTAACTATCGACCTAACACCGTTAGTGCCTTGAGAAGATTACTTGCCTCGTGTACAAAGTAGTCTTTTTTAAGTTTTTCAATGGCTTTTTTATCAAGCGTTGCTTGGTTATCTTCCTGTAATTTGATAATTTCCGCTTCTGACATGTTGCTTGGATCTTCTTGTTCTAGATGGCCATTGAGATCGTTTTCTTTGATATCAATGATCGACTCTTCTTTCTCATTTTCAAGACTGATATTTTTTAGCTTAATATCTGGCTCAATTCCTTTGGCTTGAATTGAGCGGCCATTAGGTGTGTAGTAGCGCGCAGTAGTTACTTTAAGTCCATAACCTTTGTCTAGCTCAATAATAGTTTGTACCGAGCCCTTACCAAATGAAGTGTTACCCATAATAATGGCGCGCTTATGGTCTTGCAGGGCGCCGGCAACAATTTCTGAGGCCGAGGCCGAGCCTTCGTTAATTAAAACAACAATAGGTGAGCCAAGCATGATATCACCACGCTCGGTTTTAAACTTTAAGTTGGAGCTTGGAATTCTGCCTTTTGTGTACACTACCAACCCTGCCTCATCAATGAATAAGTTAGATACATCGACCGCACCATCTAACACACCACCTGGATTGTTACGCAAATCTAAAATTAAAGACTCAAGGTAGCCATCGTTTTGCTCAACTAGTTCAGCAATTGTTTCTTTGAGTAGTGCGGCTGTTGGACCTTGAAAGCTTGAGATGCGCACATAACCAATATTTTTTTCTAGTAGGTAGCCCTTAACACTTACAATGGTGATAATTTCACGCGTAATATCCACGACAAAAGGCTTTTGATTAGCTCTCAGGATGGTAATCTGTACATCTGTACCTGGCTCGCCACGCATCAAGTCCACACCATCTTCTAAGGTCATTCCGCGAACAGGCTTGTCACCGATTTTTACAATTAAGTCGCCTGCTTGAATGCCAGCTTTGTAAGCGGGTGTATCGTCAATTGGAGAGATGACTTGAATGCCATCGTCTTTTTTGCTGATGACAATACCTAGGCCGCCAAATTTTCCAGAGGCACTTTCCATGAGGCTTTTTTGCTCTTTAGGTTCTAAATAGACTGAGTGAGGGTCTAAGCCACTGACCATGCCTTTAATGGCGTTGTTGAATAACTCTTTATTTTCAACATCTTCAACATATAGCTGTTTGATATCGCTAAAAACTACAGTAAAGGCTTCAAGATCTTTAAAAAAAGCCTCAAGCCTTTGCTCCTCTTCTGCCGTTTTTGCTACACCAGAAGTGGACAATGAAAATAATGCAATAAATAGGGTTGCTAAAAGAGGAGTTTTATAAAAATTAAATAAAGTCATAATATAGTTATTTACTTATACGAAGTTTAAATATAATACGGTAAAGCAAGAGGTATTATTTTAGATTTTACTTGGTTTTGTTTTTATTAAATGGAGAAAAAATGAGAAGATTGAACGTGATGTTATTAGCCCTATTATTGTCTTTATCAACCTTAAGCTTTGCGCAAGAAGCCTTAGAAGATACTCAGGATGCAACAGATATTCAATCGCCAAGCACTGCTGAAGTGCCAGTTTCAGAATCTCAAAAGCCAGAAGGTCCTGTTAAAACCATTCAAACTGCCATTGTTAAACTTAATCAATTAACCACGGTAGCTGCCTATTCACCACAACTTGTAAACACTTTAATTAAAACCGAAGTGGCGCCTTTATTTGATTTTGAGCATATTGCCAGTGAGATTTTACTAGTGAGTAATTTAAATTTAGGCGCTGATGAGCAGGCTTACTTTGCTAATAAAATTAAGAAAAACATCATTACTTCATTATTATCAAGACTTACACAAACGCGCTCTACTTCTTTCCAGTTTATTTCGGCGCGACCAATGATTGGCGCCTCAATTGCTGTTAAGCTAAAGGTTAATGGTTATTATTCATACGGCATGTTCTTGGATATTGTTTTCCATCAAACGGCCAATCAAGACTGGAAAATCTCAGATGTGGTACTTAACAATGACAGCCTGATTAATTATTATCAAAAAATGGTGTTAATTAAATTAAGAAGATATGGCGTATACGGTATGCTAGGTCGACTTTAGTTCGCCATCTACAGAAACACGAGAATAAATTATGAGTGATATGACATTATTAGAAAAAGAAGAAGATATTGAAAAGGCAACAAGAGCCTTAAAAGCGATGGCACATCCATTACGCCTGAAGATTTTATGCGCCCTTAAAAATGACGAACTGCCTGTTTTAGAAATTGTAAAACAAGTAGGTTCTTCACAATCAAATATTTCTCAACATATTGACATTCTTAGAACTAAAGACATTGTTGAATCAAGACGTGATGGCAATAAGATTTTATGTAAGGTAAAAGACGCCAAAATCTTAAAATTAGTAGCCAACATGCAAGCTGTATTTTGTACAGCTGATGATATCTAACTCAAGCAGGTTATTTCCTTACTTCTGCACAAATATGTGCTTGTAGCTCAGCTGGATAGAGTGTTGGCCTCCGAAGCCAAATGTCGGGTGTTCGAATCACCTCAAGCACACCATCTTAATCATTTATGATTTATCCAACTATTAATCCCATTGCCCTAGATCTAGGTTTTATCCAAATCTATTGGTATGGATTAATGTATCTCGGCGCTTTTTTAGCGGCTTATTTTTTGGCGAATTATCGCGCTAAGCAATCTGATCATTGGAATCCACAGCAAGTTGAAGACCTGATTTTCTATGGCGCTATTGGTGTCATTGTTGGCGGTCGTTTGGGTTATATGTTGTTTTATAACTTGCCACATTTTTTATCTGACCCACTCTCGATTTTTGCCATTCAAGGTGGCGGCATGTCATTTCATGGCGGATTTTTAGGCGTGTTACTGGCTATGGTGCTGTTTAATCGAAAATACCATAAAAGCTTTTTTACCACCATGGATTTTGTTGCACCCTTGGTGCCGTTAGGTTTGGGCTTTGGTAGAATGGGTAATTTTATCAATGGTGAGCTTTGGGGTAAAGTAACCACCAGTCCTTTAGGTATGTTTATCCAAGAGCAGGGCGTGGCTCGCTATCCATCACAATTGTATGAGGCCTTTTTAGAAGGCCTGGTGTTGTTTATTATTCTTTGGGTGTATAGTCAAAAATCGCGACCTTTGATGTCAGTTTCAGCGCTATTTTTAATTTTCTACGGACTCTTTAGATTTATAATTGAATTTGTTCGAGTGCCTGATGTGCAGTTAGGCTACTTGGCGTTTGATTGGCTTACCATGGGGCAATTATTAAGCCTACCGATGATTGTTTTAGGTGTTTATCTTATTTTTAAAGCAAAAAAATGAAAGCATATATTGATATTGGAAAACAAATTTTAGACGAAGGTGTGTGGCTGGAGAATGCCCGCACTGGGCAAAAAACGCTCACCATTATTGGTGCAACTTTCGAGCATGATTTGTCAGATGGTACCGTGCCCGTAGTCACCACCAAAAAGCTTTTTTGGAAATCTGCCATTGCTGAGATGTTGGGCTATATTCGTGGTTATAGCTCTGCGGCTCAATTTAGAGCGATAGGGTGTAATACCTGGAACGCTAACGCTAATGACAACCAAGCTTGGCTAGATAACCCGCACCGCAAAGGTGAAGACGATATGGGTATGTGCTACGGAGTGATTGGGCGAGCTTTTCCTGGTATCGAAGATGATGAGCCACTTGATCAGTATAAAAAGATTGTGACAGATCTATCAAAAGGTGTGGACGATAGACGTGAGATTATGACTTTTAATCATCCTAATCTTATTCATCGGGCGTGTTTGCCGGCGTGTATGCATACTCATCATTTTAATTTACTCGGTGATGATTTGTATTTAGAGAGTTATCAGCGTAGTAGTGATTACGCCTTAGGTCAGCCGTTTAATCATTTTCAGGTGGCATTCTTGCTACTGATTACTGCACAAATTACCGGCAAAAAAGCTAAAAAAATGCGCCA
Source organism: Candidatus Thioglobus autotrophicus (assembly GCF_001293165.1). NCBI lineage: Bacteria > Pseudomonadati > Pseudomonadota > Gammaproteobacteria > Pseudothioglobaceae (SeqCode) > Candidatus Thioglobus > Candidatus Thioglobus autotrophicus. Next base: position 1,354,638 of record NZ_CP010552.1, read on the forward strand.
TCATTTATCTAATGTGCATTTGTATGAAAATCAAGTAGAAATTTTTAAAAACCAGCAAGTGGATCGCGAACCATTGGCATTGCCAAGTCTTAAAATTAATCCAGAAATTAAGACACTAGAGGATCTAGAAACTTGGGTTACCATGGATGATTTTGAGTTGCTTGATTATCAACATCATGATCCGGTTAAATATCCATTCACTGTATAAGAGAAAACTATGAGCCTACCTAACTGTCCACAATGCCAATCTGAATATATCTACGAAGACGGCAATCTTTTTATTTGCCCTGAATGTGCACATGAATTTTCAGCGGATGATTTGAATGAACAAGAGGAAGTAGTTAAGGATGCTAATGGCAACATACTGGTAGATGGTGATACGGTAACTGTTATTAAAGATCTAAAAATCAAAGGCACTTCAAACGCAGTAAAAGTTGGCACAAAGGTTAAAAACATCCACCTGTGCGAAGGTGATCATAATATTGATTGCAAAATTCCTGGCTTTGGTGCGATGAAGCTTAAATCAGAATTTGTGAAAAAAGTTTAATCAGTTTAAAAAATTTCACAAATTATTTAAATCGCACTTTGAGTGCGATTTTTTTTGGCCCAATATTCAAAAAAACGACTAATTTTAGGGTGTTTTGTTATGTTTTTAGTGCTTTTTAAGGTTATTTTGCTAGAAAGTGCTTTGCTTTAGGTTGTTTTTCGAAAGGGTGGCAAAAATATTAGAAATTTTACAAACGGCTAATATTTCTTTAAAAAAAGCTACTAAATTAGTATTTTAAGCCTATTTCCAAAGATCTACAGTGATTCCTTGCTCTCTCAAAATGTCTGATTTATGCTCAAGATAACGCTGGAAGTTTGGCTGCGTTTTGTATTCACCTGAGAGTACATAAGTCATAATTCCGTGAGTGTGATAGGCCTTGAAAAAAGCATCTCTGCGAATAATCTCCTCGCCTGTTTTATCAAAAAATACAATGGCTGGTTTGTAAGTAAGGTTCAGCTCATTGTACCAATCTTTAGCGGTGGTGCGCTTACCAGCAGGGGTGATGAGCTTTTCATCAGAGAGTGTATTAAAGCGTACAACTTGCATTTGTTTTAGATGCTTTTGAGTTTCTTCGAGTGGCATGAGTTGTTGATAAAAATCATTACATTCTAGACAATTTGGCTCTTCGAAAAATACCGCTAAGTATTTTTGTGCAGGCAGGGTCTTGTTTCGAGCTAGCATATGTGGGCCTTGCTCGAAAATAGCATGGGCATTTAGTGTGCCTGAGGTGTCTTTTTTAAGGCTATTAAGGTAGCTAGCGTAAGATTGATTAAAATAGGTTTTTTGGGAAATATAATCAAGTGTGGCGTGCATTTTATCAATCGATTGATAGCCATTAAGCCTAAGCAAAATATCACCTTTTGAGTTTAAAAACAAAGTTGTTGGTGTAAATTGGATTTTCATTTTGGCTGAAAATTCTTTTTCAGTGTAATCATTTCCTTGCCAATCAACCAGTTCACGATCCCCCCACATATTGGTTTCAATGACGTCAAAATCTTGTTTTAATTTAGCGACTAAATCATCATCATGAAAATTATCTTGTACGAGTTTGGCACAATAAGGACAGCCGTCTTGGTGAAAATAAATCATCACGTGCTTACCCTCATCTGCTGCCTCTTCCAAGTCTTCAGAAAAATCCATGAAGCTGGCTTTAAACCAATTAGGCAGTTCGTCAACGACTTTACCGCCTAAAAATTCTGCCTTTTTAACGTGCTCTGTGGCTAGTGATGGTTGTAAGATTAGTAGTGAAAATATTAGAATTAAGGTCCGCATAACTCCTCCCCAGAGTTGTGTGATTGATACCTAGAATTGTAGAGTGAAAGTCGTGCTAATGCAAATGATCTAGCTATCGATGGTTTCAATACCTTTTTGAGGAATGAATAGTCCACAACCTAGTAGGCGATGATCGCCCAGGCCTTTTTCTTGCAATAAGACGGATTCGTCTTTTTTAAGGTCGGCCACCATCAGCGATCTGGTGTGAATTGTGCCGTTATCTGTTTGAATGTTGTGCTCAAGGCCGGCCATCATTTTTTTAACTTGAATCCCCATTTCAGACAACTGCTGATAGCATAATTTTAAAAAATCATCTTCACTCAAACTTTGCTCGCAGGCAACTTGTTTGGCAAACAAAACCGGTAGATCACTCAACAGTTTGTTATTGATGAATTTAACGACTTTAATTTCATAATCGCCCAAATCAAGGGTTTTGCCAACCAATGACTGCACGTCTTTTAGACGCTCTTTAGTAATACGCAAGGTGAGTTTGGAGCGTCTTGAAGGATGGTAGAATCCGCCGGTTTTGCTTTGCTCCCAGCCATTGCCATCAGCCACGCCAATATCATGAATACCAGCATTGATATCTGCCAACCAAGGTAGATGTTTAAGCAGGGCTTGTGCCAGCAGAAAGCTATGATCCATCGGTAATATTTTTGACTGGATTTTAAAGCTAGCCTCTTGAATCCTCTCAGAAAGCGTAAAATGCTCTTCATTGGTGTCTTCTTGCCAAAACATACAAAATAATTGTTAAATGAATATTGTGTCATTATAGATGGAAAAATTACAACAAAAACTCAACTATCAATTTAAAGACCTGTCTTTGCTCGAGCTGGCGTTAACGCATCGTAGTGTTGGTAAGAAAAATAATGAACGTCTAGAATTTTTAGGCGATAGTATTTTAGGACTGGTAATTTCACGAGAGCTGTACAAACGCTTTAGTCATGTTGAAGAGGGCAAGCTGTCACGTTTGAGATCGCATTTAGTTCGAGGCCAAACATTGGCTAAATTTGGCTTGGCGTTAAATTTAGCAGATATATTAATTTTGGGCTCAGGCGAGCTAAAAAGTGGTGGCTACCGACGTGAATCAATTCAGGCGGATGCGGTTGAGGCTATCTTTGGCGCTATTTTGCTGGATTCTGATTTAGAGACGATTAATACCGTTATCTTGGTTTTGTTTAAAGAGCTTTTAGACGGAATCGATCCAAACGATTCACTAAAAGATCCCAAAACCCAGCTTCAGGAATATTTGCAAAAGCGTAGTAACGCTTTACCTAAATACGAATTAATTAAAACAGTGGGCAAAGATCATAACGCTGTTTTTACTGTTAACTGTTTTTTAAAGGATCAAAATATGCAAACAAGCCAAGATGCTAAAAGCCTTAAACGTGCTGAACAAGCTTGTGCACAGGTGCTTTTAAAAAAACTCAAGGAGATTAAATAATGGGATTTCAGGCAGGATTTATTGCCGTTGTTGGCAAGCCCAATGTTGGTAAATCAACTTTGGTTAATGAGTTGATTGGACAAAAGTTATCAATTACTTCTCATCGCCCGCAAACAACGCGCCACCGCATTCATGCGATTGATACAACGGACCAATATCAAATGGTCTTTGTCGATACGCCAGGGGTGCATATTGGCAATAAAAAAGCTATTAATGCCTATATGAACCGTGCAGCAAGTTCTAGCATTAAAGATGTGGATATGATCTTATGGCTAGTGGAAGTGGGTAAGTGGACCAAAGAAGATGCACGTGTTCTGGAGCATGTCTCACAAGTGGATGTGCCGGTGATTATGTGTATTAATAAAATTGATAAATTATCCTCTCCTCAAGCAGTTCTACCTTTTTTAGAAAAAATTGCAGAAAAATATCAGCCGACTGATTTATTCCCGCTCTCAGCATTTCAAAAGAAAGATACAACTGCATTGAGAGCTTTAATCTTGAAACATTTACCCGAGCAAGAGATGATTTTTGATGCGGATTATGTCACTGACCGCTCAGAAAAATTTGTCGTTGCAGAGTTTATCCGTGAAAAACTCATGCGTCATTTAGATGATGAGTTGCCATACGATTTAACAGTGGAAATCGAGCAGTATGAGTTAGACGGCAATATGCAGCGCATTGCCGCACGTATTTTTGTTGAGAAAGAATCACAGAAAAACATTGTTATTGGTAATAAGGGTGAAATGCTGAAAACAATTGGCACCGAAGCACGACAAAGTATTGAAGGATTTTTAGAACGTAAAGTCTTTTTAAGGCTTTGGGTTAAGGTGTCCATCGGCTGGTCCGATTCTAAGCGCTCACTGGCTTCATTAGGTTATGACTAATTACTGTTAATGGACTCTATTACTCAATTTAGTCTCGGAGCTGCTATTGGAATAGCTGTTTCACCCAAGAAAACAGCCAAAGTTGCACTTATTTCAGGGCTTGTGGCAACCATTCCAGATCTGGATATTTTTCTTAGTCATGCAGATGATTTAACTAGCACTATTAAGCATAGAGGTTTTTCACATGCTTTGTTTTATTTATCTTTAATTTCCCCGTTAATCGCTGTATTACTATATAAGTGTTTTTCTTTGATTAGCTATTTTCGCTGGTGGCTATTAGTTTTTCTTGTGTTAATAACACATACAATTCTAGATAGTTTGACAATTTACGGCACTTCTTTGTTCCTGCCTTTTAGTGATTTTAAAGTTATGATAGGATCTATTTTTGTGATTGATCCTATTTATACGTTGCCACTAATAATTAGCATCTCTTATCTTTTCATCAAGAAAAAACTGTTATTTGTTCATAATATTTCATTTAATACAATCGCGCTTATTTTTTCACAAGTGTATTTGTTATCTACATTTTTAATCCAGCAAGCAATCGTGCCAAATGGCAAGTCTTTTGCAACTCCTACGCCATTTAACAGTTTGTTGTGGCGAGTTGTTATTATGGAGGATGATTATATTAGACAATATTTTGTTGATATTTTTGGAAACAAAGGTATGGAAATCAAAGTTGAAAATCGTCATTATTTAAAAAATATTAATAGCCAAGTGGTTAATAAGTATGCTGATTTTTCCAGTGATTTTTACAACTTGGCTATTGATAATAATAAACTGATATTGCAAGATCTTAGGATGGGAAATATTAAAAATCCATCTTTTAGTTTTGTTGTGGCTGAATTTAGTAAGGGTAAATGGATGGCTGTAGTGCCTTCTAGAAATGCAATGAATTTTCAGTTGAAAGGTATGTTTGCTAACGAGCAATTATGACAAAAGTTGATCTAATTCCGGCTTTTTTAATCCACCGAAGAGCTTTTAAAGATAGTTCTTTGTTATTAGATTTTTTTACGCTTGAGCACGGCAAAATTAGGCTGGTGGGTCGAGGCTTGCGCAATTCAAAAACACCCATTCAAGTCTTTCAACATTTAAAAATTTCTTATCGTGGCAAGGGAGACTTGAAAAGTCTCAATCATTGGGAGGCGGATGATATTCCTAGGCAACTTAAAGGCGATCATCTGATTTTAGGTATGTATGTGAATGAGTTAATTTCAAGACTTTTGCATGAACAAGATCCGCACTTTGAATTGTTTGAAATTTATAAAAAATTTATTGAAAACTTAGCGACGATCGAGTCTTTGTCGAGTCACTGGCTGTTGCGTTTATTTGAGCATCAGCTGTTAACCGAGCTGGGCTATGGTGTGGATTTTTCCTGTGATATGACGGGGGATGAAATTCAGCTGGATGCAGTCTACGAATATCAGCATCAAGGTGGATTTTTTAGAAGTGTTGCGGGTAAAATATTGGGAAAATCAATCAACCAGTTGTTAGCAGATGATATTAATAACATGCCAGATTTAGAACAGCTCAAGGCCTGTAGAGATCTTAACCGTCAGCGACTAAACCCTTTACTAGGCAACAAACCCTTGCAAAGTCGAGCATTATTTTTTAGCAAATAATCCATTATGAGTATTTATTTAGGAATTAACATTGACCATATTGCCACCTTAAGGCAAGCACGTGGCACCCACTATCCGTCTCCAATTGACGGGGCGTTATTATGCGAGCAATCTGGCGCTGATAGCATCACTCTGCATTTGCGTGAAGATAGGCGTCATATTCAAGATTCTGATGTAGAAATTCTGCGTGAAAAACTCACCACTAAAATGAATTTAGAGATGGCAACGACTGATGAGATGATTGCTATTGCCAGTAGAATTAAGCCAGAAGATTGCTGTTTGGTACCTGAAAAACGTGAAGAGCTGACCACCGAAGGCGGGCTTGAAGTTGCTAGCCAAATCTCAAGAATGACAGATGTATGTGCTCAGCTGGCCGAATCCAATATCATTGTATCGCTTTTTATTGATGCACAAAAAGATCAGATTGATGCAGCTAAGATGTGTGGTGCGCCGGTGATTGAGCTGCATACTGGACACTACGCTAATACTCAAGGCGCGGAGCAGCAACAAGAATTTGAGCGAATTAAATCCATGGCAAGCTATGCGCATTCAATTGGCTTACAAGTTAATGCAGGACATGGGCTGACACGTGAAAATACCACAGCAATTGCTGAATTGCCTGAAATTGTGGAGCTAAATATTGGTCATTCTATTATTGCCAGAGCGGTGTTTGTAGGACTTGAGCAGGCAACGCGCGAAATGAAAGAGCTGATGCTTAAGGCCAGAGTGTGATTTACGGCGTAGGCACAGATATCATTAATATTGAGCGTGTTGAGCACATCTTAACCAAGAATAAAGACGGCTTTGTTAGGCGTGTATTGTCTGAACATGAGCAGTCATTGTTTGCTAATAAAGGCGATAGCGCCTCATACTGTGCTAAACGCTTTGCTGCCAAAGAAGCCTTTGCAAAAGCGCTGGGGACAGGCATTGGCAAAGTGGTTAGTTTTCAAGATTTAAGTGTTCGCAATAATGACAATGGCAAGCCGTATTTCATTCCGAGTGAGAAATTGCGCCTTTATTTGCTGAGTAAAAATATTAAACAAGCACATTTAAGCTTGTCCGATGAAAAGCTTAATGCAGTGGCATTTGTGGTATTGGAGCTGGGTGAGGAAAAAGAAGGACAACCAAAGGATTACGGTACCACTTTTTAATTAATATATTGGCCGTATCCTGCTTTTTGAGCTTCGTTTTTGGTGCCATGACAGCCAAATTTTTGCGCCGTTCGATAGCCAGAAACAGCCATCGAATTTCTCTCTAAAATACCAATGGGTGTGTTATCCATATCGAAATGTTTGAGTGATTTGTTCATTTTTCTCATACCTTTATGGGTGAGCCCGCCGCAATTTTCATTGTAATATTTAACCGCGCCAATCACCACAAGCATTTCATTGGGCGAAAGGGCGTAGCTGTTGATATGCAGGGTTAAAAAAAATAAAGCCAATAGGTTTTTCATAAATCTCAATAAACTTTAACAAATGCCTGGCTAAAGTTTACTACTTTTCTTTAAGAAAATTACAGATTTATTGTGTTATTTTGAATAGTGGCACAAGTAGTTAACGCTGACGTCATCTTCTAGCTTGTATACCTTAGTAAAAGGATTATAAGTCATGCCAATCATGCCTTTAAGGGCTAAATCAGCTTGTCTTGAATAGTCGTCCATTTCGCTAGGTTGAATAAATTTATCCCAATCGTGAGTGCCTTGAGGCAAAAGCTTAAGAACATATTCAGCGCCAATAATGGCAAATAAATAAGATTTGGCATTGCGATTAATGGTGGACAAAAATACTTGTCCACCAGGCTTAACTAACGCAGCACAAGCTTTAATAATAGAGCTTGGATCAGGTACATGCTCTAACATCTCCAAACATGTCACCACATCAAATTGACCAGCATGAGTTTTAGCCAACTCTTCTACTGGGATTTTTTGGTAATCAACTTCTAGTCCAGATTCTAATAGGTGTAGCTTGGCCACTTCAAGTCCCGCTTCAGCCATGTCAATGCCAGTTACTGTTGCACCTTCGCTTGCCATCGCCTCACTTAAAATGCCACCGCCACAGCCTACATCTAAAATCTTTTTGTTAGCTAGGGTGTTGCTACAGCGCTCTTTGATGTAGTTAAGGCGTAGTGGGTTAATGTCATGTAGTGGTTTAAATTCTGAGTTTTTATCCCACCAGCGAGAAGCAAGTGCGGCGAATTTATCAACCTCGTTAAAGTCTACATTGCTCATAGCGATTGAACCACTGCTAAAACTTCTTCAACATGACCGCCTACTGCAACCTTATCCCAAGATTTAAGGATATCACCCTCAGGGCTGATAACAAAGGTGGAGCGTACGATGCCCATTTTTTCCTCACCATTTCTAGACTTTAATTGCCAAGCGCCAAATGCTTCACATAGCGTGCCGTCTTCATCAGAGATTAGCTCAAACGGAAAGGATTGGTTTTTTTTGAATTTTTCATGGCTAACTATACTGTCTTTTGATACACCATAGATTACGCAATTCGCATCGACAAAGGCTTGGTGATTATCTCTAAAGTCTTGACCTTCAAGTGTACAGCCTGAAGTGGCATCTTTAGGATAGAAATACAGCACAATGTTGCGTTCTTTTGTATCAGGAATGCTAACGTCTAAATTACTGGTTGCTTTGCAGTTGATTGTTTGAACTTTACTCATAGCGGTTGATATTTAAATTGATAAAAGCTTATTTTATCATAGAGACTGGAGCGCTTCCAAGACCTCATTAACATGACCTTTAACCCTGACTTTATTCCAAGATTTAAGGATATCGCCCTCAGGGCTAATAATAAAGGTGGAGCGCACAATACCCATATACTCTCTACCCATGAATTTTTTCAACTGCCATACTTTGAACACCTCGCATAGTTCACCCTGTTCATCAGAGATTAGCTCAAACGGAAAGGCTTGCTTGGCTTTAAATTTCTCATGTTTTGCTAAGCTGTCTTTTGACACGCCATAAATAACCGCGTTTGCATCAATAAAGGCTTGATGGTTATCTCTAAAATCTTGGCCTTCGGTGGTACAACCTGGCGTCGCATCCTTGGGGTAGAAGTACAGAATAATATTGCATCCTTGTGGGTCAGGAATACTAACGTCTAAATTACTGGTTGCAGAGCAGGTAATGGGTTGAACTTTATTCATTGCTTGTATAATGAGCTGTTTAAAACCTTGATTTTATCACCTTCATGAAGAACATCCGTAATTTTTCAATTATTGCTCATATTGATCATGGTAAATCCACCATTGCTGATCGGTTTATCCAGTTTTGTGGCGGCTTGAGCGATCGTGAAATGTCCGCGCAAGTACTTGATTCGATGGATATTGAAAAAGAGCGGGGTATTACTATCAAATCTCAAAGTGTTACTTTGGATTATAAGGCTAACAATGGTGAAATTTATCAGCTAAATTTTATTGATACGCCTGGACATGTTGATTTTTCTTATGAGGTTTCGCGCTCACTCTCTGCTTGCGAAGGCGCACTACTGATTGTGGACGCCTCTCAAGGCGTTGAAGCACAAACTGTTGCTAATTGTTATACCGCATTAGATCAAGGCTTGGAAGTGGTTGCGGTGCTTAATAAAGTTGATCTTCCTGCTGCAGAGCCAGAGCGTGTTATTGAAGAAATTGAAGATGTGATCGGTATTGAAGCGACAGATGCAGTGTATGCAAGTGCCAAATCTGGGCTTGGTATTCAAGATATTTTGGAACAAATTGTTGAGAAAATTCCTGCCCCAGAAGGGGTTATTGATGCACCTATTAAAGCACTAATTATTGATTCTTGGTTTGATAATTACTTGGGTGTTGTCTCGTTAGTTCGGGTGATCGATGGTGAGATCAAAGCCAAAACAAAGATTAAGATTTTTTCTAATGGTGACGAACATTCAGTAGATGAGGTGGGTGTTTTTACCCCTAAACGTGTTAAAACTGACAGCTTAAAAGCTGGCGAAGTTGGGTTTCTAATTGCCAATATTAAAAATATCGATGGCGCACCAGTAGGCGATACAATTACAGGCGCTAAAAATTCAGTTTCTGAACCTTTAGAGGGATTTAAACCGGTACAGCCGCGCGTATTTGCAGGCTTGTTCCCTATTTCTGGTGAAGACTATGAGAAATTCCGTGATGCTTTAGCGAAACTGCGTCTGAATGATGCCGCACTACAATATGAGCCAGAAAGCTCAGATGCACTAGGCTTTGGCTTTCGTATTGGTTTTTTAGGTTTGTTACATATGGAGATTGTTCAAGAGCGCTTAGAGCGTGAATATGATCTAGATCTCATCACCACAGCACCAACAGTTATTTATGAAATACTAGATAGTAAGGGCAATATTCATCATGTTGATAGCCCCTCTAAAATGCCTGAAAATCAAGCGATTGCAGAATTTAGAGAACCAATTATTACCGCTAATATCTTGGTAACTGATGAATTTGTCGGTGCAGTTATCAGCCTATGTGTAGAAAAACGTGGCGTGCAAAAGAGCCTGACTTATCTGGGTAGACAAGTACAATTGGTTTATGAATTGCCTTTGAATGAAGTGGTGCTTGATTTCTTTGATCGACTTAAATCAGTTTCACGCGGCTTTGCTTCGATGGATTATCAGTTTGAACGCTATCAAGAGTCTGATCTGATCCGCCTAGATATTATGATTAACCAAGAGCCAGTAGACGCTTTAGCGCTTATTATTCATCGCGATGATTCGGTGCGTAAGGGCAGAGAAATTGCTGAGAAAATGAAAGAACTAATCCCGCGCCAAATGTTTGATGTGGCGATTCAAGCGTGTATTGGTGTCAAAATTATCTCACGTGCGAATGTTAAAGCACTTAGAAAAAATGTAACAGCTAAGTGTTATGGTGGTGATGTGTCACGTAAGCGTAAATTACTAGATAAGCAGAAAAAAGGTAAAAAGCGCATGCGCAGTGTGGGTCGTGTTGATATTCCGCAAGAGGCGTTTTTAGCCGTCCTTCATATCGATTAATCTATTTGAATCTAAGTCTTAAATAGATTAACTAAGTAAGCGTTCAATCACAAACTTAGAGCCAAAATATGCCAATACCAAAATAGCAAATCCGACTTGTGTAGCGGTAATAGCTTGCTTACCACGCCAGCCAAACAGTTTCCTGCCAAAGAAAAGTGTGGCAAAAATACCCCAGGCAATTAGAGAAAGTGTAGCTGTATGAATTAAGCGCTGAGTGAAGAAATCCTCAACAATAATAAATCCGGTAATCAGTGATAAAGTTAGAAGATAGAAGCCAATTCTTAAGCCTTGAAACATTAAGTTTTCCATGGTTTGTAGGGCTGGGAGTTTATTGATAAATGTGTTTATTTTTCTACCATGAAGATGACGCTCTTGAATTTTTAATAAGACTGACTGACAAACAGCGAGTGCAAGTAGGGCGTAGGCTGTGATTGATAAAAATACGTGTGATGCCAAAGCGAGACTCATGTGAGTTGCCTCTTTTCCGGTTGCATCTGGGAAGGCAATGCTAAAGGCCAATGTAATTGCTGCCAATGGGTAAACCAAAATACCTAGCGCATGCACCGGCTTGGAAATAGAAGATAAAAATAGCAAAATAGCAATAAGCCAAGCAACAAATGAAGCACTATTTGCCAAGCCAAATACAACACCTTCTGTCGTCCAAAAATTAGTGAAAGTCAGTGTTTGAGCGATAATGGCAAAACTAATAAGCAAAGAAGTGGTTTGCTGATGAGGGTGAGCAAGTTCATTTTTGCTAAAAAAACGCATGAGCAATAGAGCTGCAGCCAAATAAGCCGATATTGCAAAATAAGATAAAAACATAATTAACTGGTTGGATTAATACAAGGTACTATAATACGATACTTTGATTCAATAATAGTAATAATGTTTGATAATTTAACCGATCGCCTGTCCAATAGCTTTAAAGCCTTACAAGGAAAAAATAAGCTGTCCGAATCCAATATAAAAGAAGCCATTCGTGAAGTGCGCCGTGCCTTGTTAGAGGCCGATGTTGCCCTTGAAGTCATTAAGGATTTTTTAGATCGCGTTCAAGAAAAAGCACTCGGACTTAAAGTGGCAGAGGGGCTTAACCCATCTCAGGCCTTTATTAAGCTGGTTGAAACAGAACTGACTGATATTATTGGCGGTGAAAATAAAACCCTAGATCTTAAAGCGCAACCACCTGCAGTGGTGATGGTAGCGGGCCTGCAAGGTGCAGGTAAAACCACTTCAATTGCCAAATTAGCGCGTTACTTAAAAGAGCGTGAAAACAAAAAAGTCTTGGTGGTGAGTGCGGATGTTTATCGTCCAGCAGCCATTGCGCAGTTAGAGGTTTTGGCCAAACAAGTTGAGGTTGATTTTTTCCCATCAGATATCAAGCAAAAACCAGAAAAAATTGTCGCAGCAGCTAAAAAGCATGCGCAACAACAATTCTTTGATGTGCTATTGGTGGATACCGCTGGTCGTTTGCATATTGATAGCGAGATGATGGATGAGATCCAAACGCTACAGAAAAAAGTCAATCCAATTGAAACTCTCTTTGTCGTTGATTCAATGACCGGTCAAGATGCGGCTCATACCGCTAAAGCATTTGCAGATGCTTTACCCTTAACAGGTGTTATCCTAACCAAAACCGATGGTGATGCACGAGGTGGTGCAGCGCTTTCTGTGCGCCACATTACCGGCAAGCCAATTAAGTTTTTGGGTGTCGGCGAGAAAATTGACGCACTCGAGCCGTTCCATCCAGATCGTGTGGTTTCGCGCTTGCTCGGTATGGGCGATGTACTCTCTTTGGTGGAGGAAATATCGCGAAAAGTTGATCATAAAAAAGCCGAAAAATCCGTTAAAAAAATGGCCAAAGGTCAGTTTGATTTGGATGATATGCGTGAACAACTTTTGCAAATGGAGCAAATGGGTGGCATGGAGGCTTTGATGGATAAAATGCCAGGTATGGGTCAAATTCCTCAGAGTGTTAAAAATCAAATGATGGGCGGGGTAGATACCAAAAGAATGGTGGCGATTATTAACTCGATGACATCCAAGGAGCGCTCCCATATTAAGCTCATTAAAGGCTCACGTAAAAATCGCATTGCTAAGGGGTCAGGTACGTCGCCACAAGACGTTAATAAATTGTTAAAGCAGTTTGAGAAAATGCAAAAACAAATGAAAAAAATGGGTGGCGGAAAAATGCAAAAAATGATGGCAAAAATGGCTGGTGCTCAAGCTGGCGGTGAAATGCCTGCTGGCATGCCTGACTTATCTAAAATGAAACTTCCTGGCATGGGTGGTGGTAATAAGTTCCCATTCTAAGCCGATATGGGTGATTTTTTCACAATAGAAATACAGCAAAAACTAATAGAAACAGGCGAAGCATTTGTTACTTTGTTTGTTGAGTTAACGCTGTTATTTATTGCAATTAGCTATTTAGTTGCCATTATTAACCAAAATATTTCAGCTGAAAGAATTCAAAAATTATTGGGCACTCGTAACGGTAAAGGATTTTTAATCTCTGCAGGCTTAGGTGCAATCACTCCATTTTGTAGCTGTTCTACCATTCCTATGCTAATTGGCCTACTTAAAGCGCGCGCAGGTTTTGGCCCAATAATGACATTTTTGTTTACCTCACCTTTACTTAATCCCATTGTAATTATCTTATTTATCCCCGTTTTGGGTGTTCAGGTAACTATTATTTACGCTGTTTTGGCGTTAAGCATTTCGATTGCTGCCGGTGTTTTGTTGCAATACTTTAAGTTTGATCGTTTCGTGAAGCAAGAATTAATTGGAATTAGCTCATGTTGTGCAACGGAGTCGAACTGCTGTGAGCCAGCAAGTGGCTCATCTTCAGACTGTTGTTCAACAGAAGAGCAAACATCAGGCTGTTGTGGTGAGAAAAAAACTGAACCCAGTAAATATCAGCTGGCCTGGGTGGAGAGTTGGTCACTATTTAAAGTCATGATGCCGTACATGTTTATTTCCATGATTATTGGCGCTTTTGTTCACGGCTTTGTGCCAGCTGATTTCTTTACTGAGGTGGCTGGAAAAGACAATCCTGCGGCCATTCCAGTGGCAGCATTGGTAGGCATCCCTCTTTATATTCGTGTTACCGCACTCATTCCACTAATCGGCTCTTTTGTCGCTAAAGGTGTGAGTATTGGTGCAGTTATGGCGCTGGTGATTGGTAGTGGTGGTGCTAGTTTACCGGAGATGATTTTATTGAAGAAGATCTTTAAATGGCCGTTGTTATTGGCATTTTTAAGTGTTATTTTCACCATGGCCATTGTTGGTGGTTTTGTGTTTAATGCACTACTTGGATAAGTAGCTATTAAAAATATTGGAAATAATCAAAATCAAATCAAAATTTCTAACAAAAAACACTTAAAACACTTAAAACCCTTTGATTCCTTAGTTTGAAGGCAAATTGGCAGTTTTTAAAGGGCTTTTCTTTAAATTTATATGGCTAAAGTTAAGACCTATAAAAAAATGGAAAAATTTCCGAAATAATAGAAATGACTAAATTCCCACTATTTTTATTGTTAGAACGTAAGCTATTCAGGAAATAGCCAGTATTTTTTTCTTGTGTGAGGCAGATCTTGTAAAATTTGATTAAGCATAGTAAATCTATGCGATTGAAAATTTTAAAAATCTAACAAAACACTCGGTTCAGTACCCCCTTGAGGGGTAGAAGGAAAAAGACGCAGTTATTTTTATTTGATTCGGTAGCGGGCGGACTGCGCGTGAGCCTGTAGGCCTTCGCCGTCAGCCAAAGTTGCAGCAATTTCACCTAATACATTAGCACCTTCGTCAGACACCATAATCAAGCTTGATTTCTTTTGGAAGTCATAAACACCAAGAGGTGATGAGAATCTTGCTGTGCCGGAAGTTGGTAGCACATGGTTTGGACCAGCGCAATAGTCGCCAAGTGATTCGCAGGTGTGTCTGCCCATAAAGATCGCACCCGCGTGTTTAATGCCGTCTAGCATGGCTTGTGGATCTTCAACAGAGAGCTCTAAATGCTCAGGCGCAATTTGGTTTGATAGTGAGATTGCCTCATCCATGTCTTTGGTTAGAATCAATGCACCGCGATCTTTAAGTGCAGTGGCAATGATAGCTTTGCGTTTCATAGTTGGTAGTAGCTTGGTAATGCTTGCTTCAACTTGGTCGATAAAATCCGCATCTGGACAAAGTAGAATAGACTGGGCATCTTCATCGTGTTCAGCTTGAGAGAATAAATCCATTGCAATCCAGTCTGGATTGGTTTTTCCATCGCAAATAATCAGTATTTCACTCGGTCCGGCAATCATATCAATGCCTACCTGACCAAAGACAACACGCTTAGCAGTAGCCACATAGATATTACCCGGGCCGACGATTTTATCAACTTTGGGAATGGTTTGTGTGCCGTAAGCTAATGCTGCAACTGCTTGCGCGCCACCCACAGTAAAAACAGTATCTACACCTGAAATATAAGCCGCAGCAAGCACCAATTGATTGGTAACGCTGTCTGGAGTTGGCACTACCATAATAAGTTCTTCAACGCCTGCTACTTTAGCAGGAATAGCGTTCATCAATACCGAAGAAGGGTAGGCTGCCTTACCGCCCGGTACATACAAACCGACACGATCTAGCGGGGTGATTTTCTGGCCAAGCATGGTGCCGTCATCTTCGGTGTAAGTCCAAGTATCTTGTTTTTGTTTTTGATGGTATGTCTTTACCCGATCGGCAGCAGTTTTTAGAGCGGTTTTTTCTTGTTCATCGAGTGTATCGAATGCTTCTTTTAGGGTTGCTGTGTTAATTGACAGCTCGCCCATATTCTGAGCATTCATTCTATCAAATCGATTGGTGTAATCCACTAAAGCTTTATCACCAGTGTTGCGAATATTAGCAATAATGTCATCAACTGTTTGTGCAACTTCACTATTAGAAACGCTTTCCCAAGCGAGTAGTTTGCTTAAATTATCTTGAAAGTCTGAATGGCTAGAGTTAAGTTTTGTAATCATAGGTTTTTTTCAATGGCTTTAATCCACGCTTTAATAACTGTATTTTTAGTTTTAAATGAGGCGCTGTTGACTACTAAGCGTGAGCTAATATCTACAATATGGTCTAATGGGATAAGGCCGTTAGCTTTTAGGGTATTGCCGGTATCAACCAAATCCACAATGCAGTGCGACAAGCCAACCACAGGGGCAAGCTCCATCGCGCCATATAATTTGATGATTTCACAAGGCTGGCCTTTTTTCTCAAAGTATTGTTTGGCAGATTTTACGTATTTTGTTGCTACTTTTAAAACACCCGTTTGTTGATAATCTGGAGATTTAGCAGCCACCATAAGTTTGCACTTAGCAATGCCCAAATCCAACATTTCAAAAAGCCCATTAGCACCATGCTCAAGAAGCACATCTTTACCAGCAATGCCTATATCAGCAGCGCCATGTTGTACAAAAACGGGCACATCAGTGGCTCGAATAATAATGACTTTTATATCCTCAAGGTTAGTATCCAGAATTAGCTTACGAGAATTAAGCTCTTCATCAGCAATTTCTAGTCCAGCTTTTTTTAATAAGGGTAGGGTTTGCTCTAAGATTCTGCCTTTAGATAGTGCTATGGTTAACATGATATTTTTTCTCTAATCTTGTATGCGTTCAATTTGAGCGCCTAGTAATTTTAATTTCTCTTCAATGGTTTCATAGCCGCGATCAAGGTGATAAACGCGTTCAATCGTGGTTATGCCTGTGGCAGCTAAGCCGGCGAGCACCAAAGAAGCCGAAGCTCGTAAGTCAGTTGCCATCAAATTCGCGCCTGTTAGCGATTTTACACCTTTGCAAATAACCGTGTTACCTTCTAAAGTCAGCTTGGCGCCCATGCGTGATAGCTCTGGAATGTGCATAAAGCGATTTTCAAAGATGGTTTCGGTAATGGCTGACTGTCCGTCGGCAATGCTATTGAGTGCACAAAATTGCGCTTGCATATCAGTCGGGAAATTTGGATAAGCACTGGTTTTTACATTAACGGCTTTAGGGCGTTTTCCTTTCATATCGAGCGTGATTGATTGATCATCATAATCAATTGTAGCACCAGCCTCTTGTAGTTTGCTAATAATAGCCTGCATTGATTGGTGGCGAGCGTTTTTAAGTGTGATTTTTCCGCCGGTAATTGCGCCGGCGATGAGATAAGTGCCTGCTTCAATACGATCTGGACAAACACTATGGCTAGTGCCAGAGAGATTGGAAACTCCTTGAATAGTAATAACAGATGTACCAGCACCGCTAATCTTAGCACCCATGCTGATTAAGCAATTCACCAAGTCTACAATTTCAGGCTCTTGGGCGGCGTTGTGGACAGTGGTTGTGCCTTGGGCTAAAGTGGCCGCCATGAGGATATTTTCAGTGGCGGTAACACTGACTTGCTCAAAATGTATATCCGCGCCAATCAGTTGATCAGTCGTTGCATAAATATAGCCACCTTCAACCGTGATTTTCGCCCCTAGGCTTTCTAGTGCTTTTAAATGTAAGTTAACCGGTCGAGTGCCAATAGCACAACCACCAGGTAGGGATATTTTGGCCTCTTTATATTTGGCCAGCATTGGTCCGAGTGCCAAAATTGAAGCACGCATAGTTTTAACTAAATCGTACTCACCCATTAATTTGGTGAGTTTTGAGGCGTTAATATGCAAAGAG
This sequence comes from Candidatus Thioglobus autotrophicus, assembly GCF_001293165.1. NCBI lineage: Bacteria > Pseudomonadati > Pseudomonadota > Gammaproteobacteria > Pseudothioglobaceae (SeqCode) > Candidatus Thioglobus > Candidatus Thioglobus autotrophicus. The sequence goes on from NZ_CP010552.1 coordinate 1,372,072, forward strand.
TTATCAGACTCAAGAATGAATTCTCCGCCCATATCCATAAGTAGTCTTAGCGTGGTTGAGACGTCGCTCAGATGAGGTGTATTGGTGAGTGTTAGTGGTCCATCGGCTAAAATTGAGGCAAATAAAATAGGCAGTGCGGCATTTTTAGACCCAGCAATCTTAACCGTTCCGTTAAGCGGTGTACCGCCTTTGATAACCAGTTTATACATTATTTCTGATTGAGTTTATCAAAGGTTTTTTGAATTAAACTGTCTAAGCCTTTACGTTTAATATGTGAGTTAAACTGTGCGTTATAATTTTTAACAACACTTACGCCAGCAAACACCACATCATATATTCTCCAGCGTTCATTCCTAATCATTTTTAAAGTAATTAGTGAAGGTTTGCTTTGTGCGTTGGCTTTAATTTCAAGCTTAACCAAGGCCTTATTGTCCTTTCTTAAAACTTTTTTCTGTAAGGCGATTTCGACAAAATCTATATCCTTATAGGAATGCAGCATGCCGACATAATCTTTGATTAAAGAGTGTTCAATGTAGTTAATAAACAATTGTTTTTGTGCAATATTTAATTGATCCCAGTGATCTTCAAGAGCGATTTGGGTGCTAGTCTGCATATCGATAAAAGGCAAAACCTTTATCTTAACTAGGCTTGTGGTGTTTTCTATTGAGGCTTGCTCGGATTTTTTCAGCTCTTTAAATGAAGAAAGCGCACTAAGCATAATGTTAAGAGCTGCTGCACCAGGAGGATCAAGAATTTCAATTACCTCTTTTTTATCAATGGGAATTTTAGGAGCCTCTGATTGTGCAAAAGCAAAGTTCATTTGCAGGATAGATAATATAATAAGAGCTGTTTTTATCATTATTTATAGTAAGAAATAAATTTTGTTTTTATTTTACCTTTTTCACTTATGTCTATTCAAGAAAAACTTGACAATCTAACGCAAAATTCTGGTGTTTATCAAATGCTGGATAAACAGGGTTTAGTCATTTATGTAGGCAAGGCTAAAAACCTAAAAAATCGAGTTTCTAGCTATTTTGTTAAACATCATGATAGCGGCAAGACTCGAGCACTTGTCGCTAATATTGATAGCTTTGAGGTGTTGCTAACTGAGACCGAAACCCAAGCACTATTACTTGAGGCAGAGCTGATTAAACAGCATATGCCTAGATACAATATTTTGTTAAAAGATTCAAAGAGTTACCCTTATATTGCTATTAGTAATGACAAACATCCTAGAGTGAGTTTTTTTAGAGGAAAAAAACAAGAAAAATGCCAGTATTTTGGACCATACCCCTCGGCTCATGTGGTGCGAGACTCTCTTGGGTTGCTAAAGAAGATATTTAAAGTAAGGCAATGCACTAATGCAACTTATAGATCTAGATCTAGAGCGTGTTTGGAGTATCAAATCGGTTTGTGTAGTGCGCCTTGTGTCGGGCATATTAACGATGAAAATTATCAGCAAGATGTCAAGATGATGTCTTTGTTTTTGGCAGGTAAGGGCAAGCAAACTTTAGATAAAATTTCTCAAAAAATGCAAATTGCATCAGCCAATCAAGAATTTGAGCTCGCTGCACACTTGCGTGACCAACTGATTGATTTAAGAAAAATTCAAGAGCGGCATGCTTCAAACTCTACAGCGGATATGGATGTTATTGCTGTTTATCAGCAAGATGGTGTTAATGCAATTGAGGTGTTGTTTATTCGTTCGGGTAAGCAAGTAGGGCAAGAGTTTATTTTGCCGAAAAACTCATCCCATCAAGCGGTTGAAGTGGTTCTGAGTGCTTTTTTGCCTTTGTATTATGTCGGAAAAGACACCCCGAAACAACTACTACTTAGTCATCAACTGTTAGACAAAAAAATTATTTCCACGGCGCTCAATACCCATATTATTGACGCCCCAGGCAAGAATAAAAAGCATTATTTAAACATTGCAAATTTAACCGTTAAAGAAAATCTTAATCAAAATCTTTTGGCCAGATTTAGAAAGAAATCAACCCTCGTGCATTTGCAAAGTATTTTGAATTTAAAAAAACTGCCAGAAACAATGGAGTGTTTTGATATCAGCCATATGATGGGTGAATCCACTACAGCTTCGTGTGTTGTGTTTGAAAAAGGCGTGCCGAAAGTGAGTAAGTATCGTCAATTTGACATTAAAAATATCACCCCAGGCGATGATTATGCGGCGATGAATCAAGTGATTTTTCGGCGTTATTCTAAACGTTTAAAAAACAAACAGCCATTGCCAGACTTGGTCTTTGTTGATGGTGGATTGGGTCAGCTTAATCAAGCTATTATGGTCATGGATTCTATTGGCATTGACGAGGTTCAATTGGTTGGTGTTGCTAAGGGTGAAAAACGCAAAGCTGGTTTGGAGACGCTAATCACTGTTGATCAGGGGCAAGTACATAAGATTAATCTGCCACCCCATGATCCAGCTCTTATGCTGATTAATCACATTCGCGATGAATCGCACCGTTTTGCGATTAAAAATCATCGGATAAAACGCTCTAAAAATCGTACCACTTCGCCTTTAGAATCTATTTCTGGGGTGGGTAAATTAAGGCGAGCTGCACTGCTCAATTATTTTGGCGGACTCCAAGAAATCAAACAAGCGTCTGTTGATGAAATTCAAAAAGTCCATGGTATTAATTTAGCATTAGCGACTAAAATAGTCGAAACACTCAACGCATCTAGGTAGGAACTATGTTTTTAATTCGTCTTTTAATTATTGCTTTTATTGTTGGTTATTGTGTCTGGTTTATCAGCAATAAAGTATTAGGAAAAAATTTAAAAATAGCACGAGTGATTGCCGCAACTTTGATTGTTACGACAGTTATTTATCTGTTATTAGGCGGTTTGTCGTATTTGCTAGAAGGCTAATTTTTTGCTAAAGGTTATTGGCGCTTAAATGTAAGCCAATAACCCCAGCAACAATCAAAAGAATGCTAAAAAATTTCACAAAGCTAATAGATTCTTCGAAATACATAATACCAATCACAGTGATGAGTACTGTACCTAGTCCTGCCCAAATGGCATAAGCAATACCCATTTCAAACTTTTTTAAGGCCAAGGTTAAGGCGATAAATGATAAGGCATAGCAAACAAAGATTAGCACAGAGGGTAAGAGTTTGCTAAAACCATCTGAGAGTTTCATAGCAGTCGTGCCAGCCACTTCAAGAGCAATAGCCAATATTAAAAATAACCAAGCTTGACTCATGATGCTTTTTTGGAAATAAGTAGCGTGTTTAAATGGGCTGTGTGCTTGATAATTTTGTTAGTGACATTTACCAAAATTGACAAGTTTGACGCCTCCCAAACTGGCATATCGCGCATATGATCACCCATATAATCAAATCCCTTATGGCCAAAACGCTCAATAAGCTTATCAGCTTTATTGTGCGAAGATAGGTTGAAATCGGCATTACTAGCCATAACGTCATCAAACAAATCAATGTGTTTGGCAACGGCAAAAGCGTAGTCTTTGTGCGAAGCTGTTGCTAAAATAATGCTCGATCCTTGTTGTTTACGCTCATGAATATAATCAATGGTTTCTTGCAGGTAGGGTAGGCTAGATACGTCTACTGTAAAACGTTTAACCAGTTGATCTTTCAAATAACCCTTGCCTTTAAAAAACCAAAACGGATAAAGCAAAATCAGCCAAGGTTGTTTTTTAAGAGTACCTAGGGAAGATTCGTATAATAAGTCGGTGTTAATAAGGGTGTGGTCCAGGTCAACAATAAGCGGTATTTTTTTATTCATTCTAGCTCTCCCCATTGGTCAAAGTAGCGTTCTAAATCCGCTTCTAATCTGGCTAGGCGAATGAGTGCATCTTGCGATTCATCTGTTTGGAAAAATTCTGGGTCTGAGAGTAGCATCTGAATTTCTCCAATTTCAATTTCAGTTTTTTCAATTTTTTCAGGCAATTGCTTTAACGCTTGTTGTTGCTTGTAGTTAAGTTTCTTAGGGTTGTTAGCAGTTGAATTTTCAGCCTTTGGTTTGGGCTTTGTTTTGGTTTTTTGAGTCGCTACCTTGTCCTGTTTTTGAATCAGATAATCATCATAGCCACCTGCATATTGATTAATAACACCATCTCCATCGAGTACCACAGTTGAGCCAACAACATTATTTAAAAAAGTTCGATCGTGAGAAATTAAAATCAGTGTGCCTTTGTAATCCACCAGCATTTCTTCTAGAAGCTCGAGGGTTTCTACATCTAAATCATTGGTGGGCTCATCAAGCACAAGCAGGTTGGCAGGTTGAGATAGGATTTTAGCGAGCATGAGTCGATTCTTCTCGCCACCAGAAAACATCCTAATTGGTGCCATGGCTTGCTTGCCTGTGAATAAAAACTGGCGTAAATAACCGATAATATGCTTACTCTTGCCGCCAATATCAATATGTTCACGACCGCCAGAGACAAAGTCCATGGCTTTCATATTTGGATCAAGATTATCACGCATTTGATCAAAATAGGCGAGTTGAATGGTTTTGGAGCGTCGTATTGTGCCCTTGGTTGGCTGTAGTTCGTCTAGTAGTAGCTTGATGAATGTAGATTTACCGCTACCATTGCCACCAATGATGCCAATTTTCTCACCTTTTAAAACCAACATTGAGAAGTCTTTGACCAGCTCCAAACCTGCTATTTCATAGGAAATTTTTCTCACTTCAAAGACGACTTTTGAAGCCCTATTTTCATCTTCTAAAGCATGAATTTTAACGTTGCCTTTTTTCGCACGACGATCAGTGAAAGATTTGCGCATAGACTCTAAAGACCGAACCCTGCCTTCATTTCGGGTGCGACGAGCTTTAATACCTTGGCGAATCCAAACTTCTTCTTGAGCCAGTTTTTTATCAAAGCGAGCATTGGCAATCTCCTCAGCATGAAGCTGTTCATCTTTACGTTTTACATAAGCTTTGTAGTCGCATTCAAAGACACTTAAACGTCCTCGATCAAGATCAAAAACTTTGTTCACAATGCCGGCAATGAATGAGCGGTCATGACTAATAATAACCAGGGTTCCGTGGTATTCCTTTAGCATGCGTTCCAAATCCAAAATGGCAGTAATATCCATATGGTTGGTTGGCTCGTCTAGTAATAGTACGTCAGGCTCTTGAATTAAAGCGCGTGCTAACATAACGCGACGCCTCCAGCCGCCTGATAAAGTGGCAAGCGAGGTTTGTGGATTGAGTGAAAATCGATTAAGAATAGCCTCGATTTTGTGTAAGTATTGCCAACCATCGAGCTGGTCAATTTTCTGTTGAAAATCACCAGCTTTATCAAGCTCACCAATATGAATAAAATGTTGATATTGAGCGATAATATCGCCAATTTCACCCAAACCTTCAGACACAATATTAAACAGAATTTTGTCATTGTCTTCAGGTGGCATTTGCTCTAAAAAGCTAATTTTTATGCCATTTTTAACCTTTAATTTGCCATCATCGGGCTCGATAGAGCCAGCTAAAATGCGCATAAAGGTTGATTTTCCTTCGCCATTTCGACCAATCAGAGCGATTTTGTCACCTTTTAAGATGGTGGAGCTAACCTCGTTGAGTATGGGCTTATCTGAAAAACTCAAAGAAATTTTATCAAGTGTAATTAATGGCATGGGTCTCCTTTTACATCCGTCGAGAAGTGTAAAATCTAGGTTTTAGTGTTCATAAATAGCGTATGCGAAATTTTACCCAAACAACAGCCCTATTTAAAAGAGTTGCCCTATGTATTGCATTATTAGCTTTTCAGCCAGCTTTCGGCGAAAGTATTGAGGCAAATAGCTTTAAAAATGAGGCTCACGAACAAAGATATCGCAGCTTGATTGATGAAATACGTTGCCCAGTTTGTCAGGGGCAAAGTATTGGTGGCTCGAATGCTGGGCTGGCAAAAGATTTGCGTGAAAAAGTACGCGAGCTTATTATTGATGATCAAACAGACGACAGCATTCGCCGATATATGACTGATCGTTATGGCGATTTTGTAGTGTTTAAGCCGCCAATGAATAAAAATACCTATTTATTATGGTACGCACCTTTTGTATTTTTAGCGCTAGGCTTGTTTTTCTTTATTCGCTCATTAGGTAAAAAGCCCTCTAACACCTCTGGGGTGGTCGACACACAAAAAGCCAGGGATTTACTTAAGTGAGTCAAACGTTAATTGTCAGCACTCAAGGTCGTGGTGTAATAGATATTACTGCCCAGGTCAATGCACAACTTAAAAAGGCTGACGCTCAATTGTGCCATGTGTTTGTAACTCATACCTCTGCATCACTTATTATTACCGGCAATGAGGATCCTGATTTACTGCTTGATGTTGAAGATTATTTTAAAAAACAAGTGGCAGATGCAGATCCAAATTATCGTCATAAAGGCCAAGGTGACCTTGATATGTCGGGTCATATCAGATCGATTCTAACAGGTGAGGCTAAAACCATTCCGATAATTAATGGTAAGCTGGCTTTGGGTAAATTCCAAGGCTTGTATTTATATGAACATCGTTCTGGCAACAACACCCGTAAACTAATTATTACTGAGTTATGAGTAACGAGACAGAACTGAGCAATTTAATGGTGAGTGCTTACACACACCAGAAAAATAATGACCTTTCTCTGGCGATTCAAGCGTGGAATGAATTAATTAACCATACAAGTGCAGATGAGACTCTTAAGGCTAATGCGTACCTAAGTTTGGGCAATTTACATCAACTGCAAGGTAATGACGATTTAGCTATTGAAAGTATGTCGAGCGCCATTAAAGCGAACCCAAATAGTGCTGAGGCTTATTTTTGTCTAGCTTACCTCGAACAAGAAAAAGAAAACTTTGACTCGGCTATAGAATACTTTGAGAAAGCCATCACGCTTAAGAACACTGACAGCGGCGCCTTTAATAATTTGGGTAATTGTTATGATCGACTAGAGCGAAGCGAGGAGGCAATAGGGGCTTACTCGCAAGCGATTAGCTTGGATGGTAACTATATAGCCGCTATTTATAATCGGGGTAATGCCTATATTAAATCTGCTAAAGATGATTTAGCATTGAATGATTTAAATAAAGCCATTGAATTGGATGCAAATTTTTACCAAGCCTATTATAATCGTGGCACTTTGCACAAGCGCTTAGGTAATGCAGTTCAATCTGAACAAGATTTGACCAAAGCAAAAACCCTAGCACAACAAGAATTAGAAACTAAAACACAACATTAAAATCATGAGTGACCAAGACAACAACAAGCTAATTGCTGAAAGAAAATCAAAACTGGATAAATTAAGAGAGGCGGGCAATCCATTTGTCAACGATTTTAAACCTGAGAATTTGGCGCAAAATATCTTAAGTGACTATGATCAATTTTCTAAAGAAGAATTAGAAGAGAAGTCAGTCAAAGTCTCAATTGCAGGGCGTATGATGCTTAAGCGCGTTATGGGTAAAGCCAGCTTTGCAACGTTGCAAGATTCTAGTGGCAAAATTCAAATATTTGTCACTCGTGATGAACTGCCTGAAGGTTTTTATAACGAACAGTTTAAAAAATGGGATATTGGTGATATTTTGGCCACGACGGGCACTTTGTTTAAAACCAACGTGGGTGAGTTGTCAGTGCGTGTTGATAGTATTAAGCTATTAACCAAATCACTCAGACCTTTGCCGGAGAAATTTCACGGCCTGTCAGATCAAGAAGTTAGGTATCGTCAACGCTATGTTGACTTAATTACCAATGAGCAAACTCGCGCTACATTTAAACGTCGTAGTGCAATTGTGTCTTATATTCGTAATTTCTTTAATGATGCTGACTTTATGGAAGTCGAAACACCAATGTTACAAACCATTCCTGGTGGTGCCACAGCTAAGCCGTTTGAAACGCATCATAACGCCTTAGATATGCAAATGTTTTTGCGTATTGCGCCAGAGCTTTATCTCAAGCGCTTGGTGGTTGGTGGCATGGATAGGGTGTTTGAAATTAATCGTAACTTCAGAAACGAGGGCTTGTCAACGCGCCATAATCCAGAGTTTACTATGATTGAGTTTTATCAAGCCTACGCCACTTATCATGACCTAATGGATTTAACGGAAAAACTATTTCGCGGCATTGCTGTGGATGTCTGTGGCAGTTCAACTATTCATTATCAAGGTGATGATTTTGATTTCTCCAAAGCGTTTAATCGTATTAGCGTGTTTGATTCTATTCTTAAATACAATCCTAATTTCAAGGCAGATGATTTAAACGAGGCTAACGCCAAAGCAACTGCTGAAACATTAGGCATAGAGGTTAAGGATAATTGGGGTTTGGGCAAGATTCAAATTGAAATTTTTGAAAAAACAGTAGAAGAAAAGCTCATGCAGCCAACTTTCATTACTGAGTATCCAACAGAAGTCTCGCCTTTAGCAAGGCGCAATGACGACAATCCATTTATCACTGATCGATTCGAGCTATTTATTGGCGGACGCGAAATTGCCAATGGCTTTTCCGAGCTAAATGATGCACAAGATCAAGCTCAGCGATTTAAAGCGCAAGTGGCTGAAAAGGATGCAGGCGATGATGAAGCCATGCATTATGACAGCGACTATATTCGTGCACTCGAATACGGTATGCCGCCAACAGCAGGTGAAGGTATTGGTATCGACCGATTGGTTATGCTATTTACCGATTCGCCATCAATTCGTGACGTGTTGTTATTTCCTCACATGAGGCCGGAAGTTAAATGAGTGCACCGGTACTAACCATTGACGGTCCTAGTGGCGTTGGAAAAGGTACGGTCGCTCGCGTTATTGCACAGCAACAAGGCTGGCATTTATTAGATTCTGGCGCTATTTATCGTGCTTTTGCCTTGGCAGTCGATGCTAGAAATATTGATGTAGCTGATGAAAAAGCATTGGAGGAAATTGCTAAAAATCTAGATTTAGCCTTTAAAACTCACCAAGATAGTGAATTGGTTAGTGTGTACTTAGATGGTAAAGATGTATCTAGTGTTTTACGCACCGAGCAAACGGGTGAAATGGCCTCTCGCATCGCCTCTATTGGTGTGGTGCGTAGTGCATTGTTAAAGCGTCAGCAAGACTTTGCAGTAGCCCCTGGCTTGGTAGCTGACGGGCGTGATATGGGCACAGTAGTGTTTCAAGAGGCAGCGTTTAAAGTCTACCTTACAGCGAGTAGTGCGGCGCGTTCTAATAGACGCCTAAAACAATTGCAAGTACAAGGTCACAAGGGTATAATGTCGCAGATCTTAGCAGAGGTTGAGGCGCGTGATGCGCGTGATAGTTCACGCAAACATTCTCCTTTAAAACCTGCAAAAGACGCCCTTATCATTGATACCACTGAGTTATCATTGGATGAGGTAGTCGCTCAAGTGAGCGCATTGGTTAAAGCTTAAGCGGTTAAGCTTTATAAATAAACTAACCCGATATGCATTAGGCGAACACCGTAAATAGCCTAAAAAATTACCGGTCAATATCAAAGAAGAAACTATGTCAGAATCATTTGCTGAGCTGTTTGAGAACAGCGTAGAACAACAAAACGTAAAAGTAGGTGCCTTATTAATGGGTACCGTAGTTAGCATTAATCGTGAAAAAGCGATTGTAAATGTTGGACTAAAATCAGAGGGTTTTATCTCTCTAGACGAATTTAAAAACCCAAAAGGTGAATTAGAGGTTGCAGAAGGCGATATTGTAGAAGTCGCTCTTAAATCAATCGACGATGGCCTGGGTAATACATTATTGTCACATGCTGATGCGAAGCGCATCAAGCTATGGCAATCACTAGAAACAGCAATGAATTCTAAAGAAGTGGTAACAGGTATTGTTACTGGCGCTGTTAAAGGTGGTCTTACAGTTGATATTGGCGTTGTTAAAGCATTCTTACCGGGTTCACTAGTTGATGTTCGCCCTGTGAAAGATTTCTCATACCTTACAGGTCAAGAAATTGAAGCTATCGTTATCAAGATGGACGAAGTTAGAAACAACATCGTTATTTCTAGAAAAGCAGTTATGCAAGAAGCTAACTCAGCTGATCGTGAAGCATTACTTGAAACACTTGAAGAAGGTAAAGAGATCGAAGGTATTGTTAAGAACTTGGCTGACTACGGTGCATTTGTTGATCTTGGTGGTGTTGATGGCTTATTACACATTACAGATATTTCATGGACGCGTGTTAACCACCCATCTGAGAAGCTTACAATTGGCGACAAAATTAAAGTTAAGGTTCTTAACTACGATAAAGAGAAGATGCGTGTATCACTAGGTCTTAAGCAGCTTACTGCCAGTCCTTGGGATAGTATTTCTGATCGTTTACCAATCGGCAAGAAAGTAACTGGTACTGTTTCTAACCTGACAGATTACGGAGCGTTTGTACGCATCGAAGATGGCGTTGAAGGTTTGGTTCACGTTTCAGAAATGGATTGGACAAATGCCAATGCTCGCCCTTCTAAGATTGTTAAGCTAGGTCAAGAAGTTGACGTGGTTATCTTGGATGTACAAGAATCTAAGCACCGTATTTCATTGTCAATGAAGCAAGCTTTAGAAAATCCTTGGGAAGCATTTGAAGCAACACAAAACAAAGGCGACAAGATTATTGTTAATGTTAAGTCAATTACTGACTTTGGTTTATTCGTTGGCCTGCAAGGCGGTATCGATGGCCTAATTCACTTGGCTGATATCTCTTGGGATAAGCAGTCTTCTGAAGAGTTAGTATCTAGCTATTCAAAAGGTCAAGAATTAGAAGTTGTTATTCTTAATATTGATGCAGAAAAAGAGCGTATCTCTTTAGGTATTAAGCAGCTTGCTGAAGATGACTTCATGCAGTATGCATCAGCTAATAAGAAAGGCGCTATTGTTAAAGGTACGATCTTAGAGGTTGATCCACGCGGCGCTGTAATTCAGCTTGCTGATGATATTACTGGCTACTTAAAAGCGGGTGAGATCTCACAAGAACGTGTTGAAGATGCAACAACAGTGTTGAAGACGGGTGCTGAAGTTGAAGTGGTTATTATGAATGTTGATAGAAGATCTCGTAATGTTTCAGTTAGTATAAAAGCTAAAGATTCAGTTGAAGAGCAAGCAGCTATGGCAGACTACAATAAGCAATCTTCTGATGAGGCAACAGGCTCAACATTAGGCGACTTACTTAAGCAAGCAAAAGATAAGTAAATCTTATTGATTGAAAAGGCCGCTGAGTAGCAATACAAGGCGGCCTTTTTTTATGGTGAAATCATGAAAAAAACCGATTTAGTTCAAACCTTAACTGAAAATAACAACCTGCAAAAATCCGATGTTAAATTGGCAGTTGACTGTATCTTGGAAAAGATTACCCAGTCGATTGTATCGGGCGAGGGGGTTGAGATTAGAGGTTTTGGCGGTTTTTTAAAAAAACATCGAAAAGCCCGCCAAGGTATTAATCCAAAAACCTGCGAAAGAACACAGGTAGAGGAGAAATACGTGCCATTTTTTAAGCCGGGAAAAAGCTTAAAAGAAATGGTAAATAAAGGCTAATTTTTGATTGTTTTTAAATAGAGATAATGTATAATTTCACTTTTTGCACTTAGTGTTGAAAAAACCAATAGGGGGCGTTAGCTCAGTTGGTAGAGCATCGGACTTTTAATCCGCTGGTCGAGCGTTCAAATCGCTCACGCCCCACCATATTATTTAATGTTTTAATTCCTTAAAACCGCTTAAAACCCTCAAAAACCCCTTAAAACACACTCCATGCAATCTTTTTGTATGGCGTTTTTTGGCGTTTTATTAGTGCGGATAGTTGTCCAATAGTCTTATAGAGCTGTTTAGGCCGATATAGAATGCTTTAGGCTTGTTTGTGTTGTCTTAAAATAAGTAAGTGGCAACATAATGACAACGCCAAATTAATTTTCAAGCTTTATTGGGTGATTTTTCTTGTATTTAAGATAAGTGAAGATAGTGTTAATACACAACTTGAAGGGTGCCTAAGATTGGCTGACCACTACACGTGAATTTTTACACATTCACGATAGAGTAATTTTTCATATAGACTATTTTGACTTATTATTGTTAAGCGTATAATGGATTCATGAAGCGTATAAAAATTATGGCAGTTGTAATAACAGTACTCAGCTTTAACTCTGTTAGATCTGAGTTGCCAAGTAGTATCCAGCATAAATTAATGGACTTATCAGGTGTAATATCGATTACCAATATTCCAAAATTAGAGACAACAGTTCAACGCAATCAATTTTTTGATAACTATTCAGCATTATCGATACCAGATATTAAAACTATTGATCAAACACAGTTACAAAATATTCAAACCTTTTCTCCTAGTCATAGAAAGATTAGTTTGGGCGGTCTATATAAAATTAAAGATATTACTTCTGGATTGGTATTACAAGATGTAACAGTAACACCTGAAGACTTTAAAGGTATTGGTATGCAAGATGGGAAGATTGTAGTTCCTAATATAGCCGATAAGAGTCAACAAGTTAAAGATATTTTAGAAGCCACAAACACTATTCTTCAAGAGGTAAAGAGTCTTAATCAGAAAGAGTTAAATTCATTAAAGCTAACCATTTCTGATATGAGGAATATGCAGAAGATTATGCCAATAATTCAACAGCAATTAGACGGATCTACATTTAAGGACGAAAAGATAAATGGCGTAAGTGCAGATGTTGATGCGATGACTGCTGAGATGAGCAATGCAAAGAAAGAGCTGTTCACTTTGATCCCCAACCTTACATTTGCTGATTTTGATCAAATGGCTAATGCTGGCGTGTCTACAAATGGAAAACTTATTTTACCTAACTATAATAAAGATACTGCTAGTAACAATCTTAACAGGTTTATTGAGATATCTAATCAGGGCTCTAAATATGTTGATGCGGAGTTATTGTCTGCCACACCTTCTTTGGCTGATATAAATACATTCTCAGGCCAGCCACATACATTTGTAATGAAAGGCCCCGAGTCAGTCACAGGAAAGAAAAATGGATTTTTGAATATTGTGCCCGATCTTGGAATGGCCGCCAAAATCTTTGATTCTAATTTAAGTTCTGCAGTGACATCTGCGGTGCCAGTATTTAATTGGGATAACAACTCAGGATCCTTATTGACAGCCAATACAGCTAATGGGCTTTCAGGGGCTCAGTTGTTATCAGCAGTAGCTGATACCAGCCTATATAATACCAATCTAGTGTCTGCGAATACAGGCCCAAGTGCATTTGAGTATATGAGTAATACATCTTTTGCAACGTTTGAAACCTTTCAGGATAAGCCGCTCCTTCCTTTTCCAAATATGAGCTTAAATAATGATCTCGGAGGGCTTTGCCCTATAGGAACAGCCTGTAGACAAAAGCTTTCAATTGGTGATTTGAATGGGGCATTTAATGAGATGATGAATAATCTTCCAGAGGATGCAAGGCCTAGATAATATGAATTATAAGTCTATTCTATCAGTAGCTATATCGTTCTATTTGGTACAAGGTGTTGCAATGGCAAATAATGACATCGTTGCTTTGTTTAAGCAAGGTATTACAGAGAGTTCTAAGGGTAACTGCAAAGAAGCAATCCCATATTTTGAGTCAGCTTTGGAAATTGATCAGAATATTAATCGTATTCAAATTGAGCTGGCTAAGTGCTTATATTTAACTGGAGATAGTAAGAGGGCAAAAGAGTACTTTACTAAGTCTCTTGACTATCCGAATGATATTGCAGTGCAGCAAAGTATCTTACTATTTCTACAAGAAATCTCAAAGAAAGAGCCTGTGGTTAGATGGAGTGCTAGCTTAGTATACGATAGTAATCCAACAGGGTCTTCAGATATCGACAGTATTAATATCAACGGCATTCAGTACAATGTTGACTCAAAGCCAAAAGCTAGTTGGGGCGCTAATTTAACTCACTATACTAAGAATAGACCGTTTAAAGATTCAGACTATTTTGTAGAAACTATTGCTAGCACTGCTTATTTTGATAAACATGATAACACTCAAGTTTCGGCTGATATTAATCTTGGCAAGGAAGTTATGATTAGTCCGTCCTCTTTAATGACGGTTAAAGGACTATATAACAAGACATATTATCAGGGCGATCACTTGCTCGATAGTACAGGTATCAATGCAACTATATACCATCAGCTTGATGGTGGCAATACTGGAATATACGGACTTACCATTAAAGATTTTGATTACACTGAATCACGTTCTGCATATTCTGGCACTGATAAGAAATTTCAGTTTGGAATCAATACACAGCCTAAAGACGGGGTCAGTTACTTTGGAGAGGTTTCTTATGCGACATATTCAGCTGATAGAAATAGTGACAGCAACAAAACACGTGGCTTACAATTTAATGCCTCTGGAGATGTAGTTTCAGCGTTGATAGGTCTATCTAAGGTTGAGTATGACGGTATTGATGAGACGTACAGCGTGGTGCGTGACGATACTAAGAGAAAGGTTGAATTTACTATAAAGCCTAAAACCCAATTCATTAACGATCTTAACCTGAATATTGTTTTAGGATACAGCGAGACTGACTCAAATATAGCTAGCTACACTTCTAACAAGTCATACGTCTATTTTAAGAAGCCTTTGTAGGTAGGAGCTAATAATGTTCAAATTAATATCAATAAAAAATAAGCTGCGTTTGAATATATCAGTGCCTTTCCTTCTTTTATTGTCACTCAATAGTTATTCCATTGGTGTAAATAAAGACACAACAATTAATCATGTTATTAGTCATTCAAAACCTTATGGCTATATAACTAGTTCTGACATTGTGAGAAAAGGTAAAGAGTCACAACGATTTGAAATTCGACATGGCGATTGTGGATATGATAAGGATTGGAATGATTGTGAAAATGATAGGCGACGAATTGAAAGATATTTAAAACCTGTTTTATCTGAAAAACCTGAAGGGGTTGTTTGGTACTCATGGAGTATGTATTTACCTGAGGATTTTGAACAACTACACCCCACAAATACAACACTTGGTCAAGTAAAAATTCATGGATATGGTGAGCCTCTTTGGTACATAAATGCTAGAAAGAAAGGTATTAAAATTAGGTTTGACGCATCTAAGCAAAAATGTAGATTGATTAAATTTGAAGATGCCATTGGGAAATGGACGGACTTCTTAATGAAAGTTGATTACAGTACTAATGAAGAAAATTACAAATCATATTCTGAAATTTATGTAAACGGTAAGCATAAAGATTGTGAAATAAATGAACCTGTATTAACTAAAGAAGTTTTAAGAAATAGAAACAAAAGAAAAACATTGAAAATTAACTTTAGATATGGAATATATAACTCATATGTTTCGAAGTGGCTAGATGAGCATAAGAATAAAGATGTTGATACCAAAGGATGGTCACATTTACACGCAGAGTCTGGAATGATTGTTAACAGTGTAACCAATAAACCGTGGGAATTTGATTGGGGTGTTAAGTTGCCAACCCAGGTGATTTATTATGATGAAGTTAGGGTTGGATCAACACGAGAGGATGTTGATATTTATATGAATGGTCCAGTAGACTGACATTCGATATATTGGTATAATATTTTCAGAAGCAAAGAGTCGTAATATGGTGATCAAGAAGGCGGATTAATTAAAGTTGAAAAAGATTAAAAGTGGCAACATAATGACAACAAGAAACCGCTTTAAACGCCTTATATCATTTTAAAGTGATAAAAAAGTGCTTTAGTAGGGCGGTATAGGGCGTTTTTAGATGTTCTAGGCAAGTCTTTTAATCCGCTGGTCGAGCGTTCAAATCGCTCACGCCCCACCATATTACTAAAGGCTTTCAAGCGATTGAGAGCTTTTTTTTCGTCTATAAAATAGACGTTTTTTTAATGGATAAAAGTTATTTAAAGATGAAAAATACAGACGTAGTTTTAAACACTGATAGTCAAACTAATGAACAACTTTGGCAAATAGCAATAGATTGGGCAACGTTCCCAGGTGATTGGATTATCTCAACGCTTGCTAATATGGATATAGGGGCTTATTTGGGTTTTGTTGAGGCGGATGTAGATGGCACTATTTCTGTTGCTATATCAGTGGTTTTGACACCGCTGATTATCTTTTTACTGATTTACCCTTTTAAAAATCTTGTTGATGTAATTTTGCATTGCAAGAGGCATGAGCTAAAAAAAGATCGCATCAAATGCAAAACTGGATTTTTGGTATTGGCGTTATTTCTGCTTGCTTTGATGGTTAAGCAATATCCTATTGAACCTTGGATTCAAAATAGTGCATTTGGTATATTTGTTATCTCATGGATTGTTTGGTTTTCACAGGGTAGATGGTTGAATAAATAACATTCATCCCTATATAGTAATCAAGCCAATTTTAGGCGCCTGCAATCTTGTAGGTTTTATATCAATTAACCTAGGCTTTAGCCACTTAAGGAGAAAAATAATGACTGTAAAAAAAGATGCCGTAGTTGAAATGCATTACACTTTAAAAAACGACGCGGGTGAGGTGATTGACTCATCACAAGGCAAAGAGCCTATGCCATTTATCCAAGGCCACGGTAATATTATTCCAGGTTTGGAAAAGGCTTTAGAGGGTAAAAAAGTTGGTGAAACTTGCGATGTATCAGTGGCTCCTGAAGATGGCTATGGCGTTCATCATGAAGAGGGTATTCAAGAGATTCCAAAGGAAGCATTACAAGGTATTGACAATATAGAAGTAGGCATGGAGCTTCAATCACAAGATGAGCAGGGTAATCCATTCATCGTTCGTGTAGAAAAAATTAATGAAGAGACGGTAACGATTAATGCTAATCACCCATTAGCAGGTGAAACACTACACTTTAATGTTAGCATTGAAAATGTGAGAGAGGCAACAGCAGATGAGTTAGAGCATGGTCATGTCCACTCTGGTTCTTGTTCACATTAATTAGACCTTCTGAGTTTGTATAATGGCTGAAGTTTACACCTGCCCATTATGCAACTCTAAACAAGTACAGTCTTATTATTCAAATGAAAATTCGAGCTACTGGCGTTGCTCAGAGTGTGAATTAGTTTTTCTCCCTAAGCGTTTTCATTTAAATAATATCGATGAAAAATCGCGCTATGATCTTCATCAAAACAATCCAAATGATGTTGGTTATCGGCGTTTTTTATCAACAATTTTTAATGCCGTTGAAAAACACCTGAAGCCTCATGCTAAAGGCCTCGACTTTGGCTGTGGCCCTGGGCCAACATTGTCACTTATGTTTGCAGAAAAAGGCTACTCAGTAGATTTGTTTGATAAATTCTACGCTGATAATCCAGATATCTTTAACAACCAATATGATTTTATAACTGCCACAGAGGTGGCAGAACATCTACAGGCGCCTGGGCAAGAGTTGAGCCGCTTGTACGATATGCTTAAACCCGGCGGTGTTTTGGCTATCATGACGAGCATGCTTAATAAGGGGATTGATTTTTCCACTTGGCATTACAAGAATGACCCTACTCATATTTGTTTTTTCAATCAAACCGGCATGCAACACTTGGCAAAAAAATGGGGTGCCAATGTTGAATTTGTTGGCTCAGATATAGGGCTATTTTTTAAATGAAAAAACTGTGGATTTTTGTTGGCTTAAGTGGTGCATTGGCCGTTATTGCGGGCGCTATGTCGGTACACTTATTGGCTGATATGCTGAGTGTTAAAGAACTGGCACGCATTCAAACCGCTGCCACTTATCAAATATATCACACCATTGTGCTGGCTGTACTGTGTGTTTATTATCAATTCAAACCTTTGTTTATTATTAAGCTTAGCTGCGTCTTATTTACTTTGGCGATTGTTTTATTTTCTGGTAGTTTGTATTTATATACAGCAAGTGCTTATCATCCTTTGGTATTTTTAACGCCAATAGGTGGTCTATTATTTATTCTAGGGTGGTTAAACTTAATCAGACTGGCTTTTGTAAAATCCTAATACTTGCACACAAGAACAAAGCCAAAAAAAAGCCTGAATTTGCAGGCTTTTTTTAACGAGTTTAGAAAAATGCTAGAAAGAGCCCTCTTTAGCGCCTTCAATAATCGCACTCATTTTTTCAGCCACATCCATAGCTGGGCCAAGCGCCGAATCAGGTAGATTCATTGCCTGCATGACATCTACATTCATACTCACCATTCTAATCTTGCCGTCCTTGCCTTCAACTACAGCAATCCGACAAGGTAAGATCACCGCGTAACGATCATCGATATCGGCAATTTTTCCAGCAGTTGCTGCGTCACAAATATTATGAATGGTTAAGTGGCGATAAGGCTTGCCCGTTACATTAGCAATCTGCTCACTGAGTGGAAACATCGCCACGTGCAAAATTGATTCATTAGTCGCCATGGATTTGATGGATTCATCAACTTCTGGGCCGCTAATACCTTCATCTACTTCAGTGATTTGTACCATTTGCAAAAACATCTCTGGGGTAATTTTAGCTGGCTCGTCGTCTGTTACTGATTGAACAGTCTCTTGCAAAGTGTTGCCTGCCGCTTTGGCAGCGTCCATGGGATTGAAGCCTCTATCCTGCCAATTGTGGCCACTATTAAATGGAGTAAAAGAATTCGATCCAGTATTAAAGTTAAAGGGGCGAGTGTTGCTAAAGGGGTTGAAATAGCTGTTGTTATTCCACGGCGTAAAGCTACTGTTATTATTAGGATAAGGGTTGTTGTAGTTAGTATTGTTCCAAGGATTCCAATTTTGAGCATTGGCAAGACTCATGCTAAGTGCGCTGGTTAATGCCAGAGTCAAGGTTAATTTCTTCATACTTCTCTCCTTTAGTTATATTATGATAAGGCTAAAGTGTAGCACAATGCGATACTATATGTGATAATTAGCCATAATTAACCTGAACAATAACCTCTTATGCTAAAACAAATTTTAACGATTGCCACTTTATTTATCTCACTAAATTCTCAAGCCGATATTGATATTATTGATGGCAACAAAATGCTAGAATCAGTCAACAAGCAAATTGTTAATATTAATACTGAAGAATTAAACAAAATCCTTAACGAAGATCCAAACGTTGTGCTGATTGACGTGCGCTCGCCATTTGAGCTGAATTATACGGGCACGATTAAACGTGGCCAAAATGTTAATATTGTGCGTGGCTGGTTAGAGTTTCAAATTGCCGATCATGTTAAATCAAAAGACACGCCAATTATTGTCTATTGCGGGCGTAACTTGCGCTCGCCACTCGCCGCCAAAACTTTAGAAAACATGGGTTATACCAATGTTAAGAATTATGCTGATGGATTCTTTGCTTGGAAAGAAGAGCTTAATCCTGTCAGAATTAGTGATTATGAGCCGAGCAATATTTTGTACAGATTGCCGATGGAAGTGGCAGAGAATGTCTATTCTGCGATTGGCGCCACACAGCCTTATACTTACGAAAATGCCTACCACAACAACAATTTATCATTTATTGTAACGACCGATGGCGTACTGGTGTTTAATGCAGGCGGTAGTTATTTAGTGGCCAAAGCCTTGCACGATGAGATCAAAAAAGTCACTAACCAAAAGGTTAAATACGTAGTGTTGGAAAACTCACAAGGCCATGCAATTTTAGGCTCAAATTATTGGAAGGAGCAGGGTGCTATTGTTATCGCGCATGTGGAAGCAGATAACGAGATTAAGCACCGAGGCGAAGATATTTTTGCACGTGCTCAACGTGTGCAAAAAGACAAGTTAATTGGTACTAAGCTCATCAGACCAGATGTCACCTTTGAAGAGAAAATGAACCTGCCAATGGGTGACACTCAGATTGAGCTGATGCATATTGGCGCTTCGCATTCACCTGATGATATTCAGCTATGGCTACCAGAACAAAAACTACTAATTAGTGGTGATACCGCTTTTAATGAGCGTATGCTGCCAATCTTCCCACATACAAACGCCGCCGCTTGGATTGAGACTTGGGATAAGATTGAGGCGCTAGAGCCAGAAATTATCATTCCAGGCCATGGCGAGCCAACTGATTTAGCAACTACTACTCAATTCACTAAAGATTATTTAGTTTATATGCGCGCCGAGGTGGAGAAAGTGCTAGATGACGATGGTGGTTTGTACGAAGCTTATAATATTGACCAATCTATGTTTAGAGATCGTGGCACTTACCGAGAGTTGCACAAACAAAATGCAGAGCGTATTTTTAAACAAATGGAGTTTGAATAAGCTAACGCTTTTGCCAAACCAAAATTCGATTGTTCGCCGGCATTTCATAATCTTTAATAAGCACTAACCCCACTTGTTTGGCGAGTTGGTTCAGTGCTTCAAAATCACGAATCGCACTTTGTGGGTTTTGTTGCGCTAGCCACAAATCAAAATTGGCATTACTGGTGCTGGTGTACTCGCCATTGTAATTAAACGGCCCGTAAAGAATAAAGATGCCGTCTTTAAGCAGGGTTTTTCCAAGCCCTTGAAAGAGGCTAATAACCATATCCCAGCTCATAATGTGCACGGTATTTGCAGAAAAAATAGCATCGTATTGTTCAACTGGCCAGCTAACATCCACATTAAGCTCTAGCGCTTGAGGGGTGTTATTTAGCTGGGCATCTGCTATCCAAGCATTAACACTCTCTAAGTATATTGCTTGGTCACTCGCTTGCCAAACAAGATGTGGCAATGCTTTGGCAAAATACACACAGTGCTGGCCTGTGCCGCTACCTATTTCTAACACGGATGTGGCGTTGCAAAGCAGGGGTTTAATCACCGCTAAAATCGGATCTTTGTTTTGATCGCAAGAAGGTGAGTATTGTTTCATGAGTTTTTATAAGGATTATGCGTGTTTACTTGTTGTATGTAGTGTGCAACATGCTCAGCCTCTTGTAGGCAAAAATGCTTAATAGGCTCTTTAAACGCCTCGTCTTTAATCCAATGTGCAGATTGAGTAAGCGTAGGCGTAAAGCCTCGAGCAATTTTGTGCTCGCCTTGAGCGCCAGGCTCAAACACTTGCAGTTTGTGCTTGATAGCGTATTCAATGCCTTGATAATAGCACGCCTCAAAATGCAGATAATCCACTTGCTCCGAACAGCCCCAGTGGCGTCCATACAAATGAGTATCGCTTTTAAACATTAGCGATCCAGCGATACACTCGCCCTTTAAATCTGCCAAGAATAGCAATACTTGATCGGGCATAGTTTTGGCAATGGTTTTGAAAAAATCAAGATTTAGTGTCGGTGTGCCGCTTTTTTCTAAGAACGTTTGATTGTAAAAATTTGAGAAATTTTGCCAATCGAGCTCTGTCGCGCTATTTCCATCTAATTGTCGAATAACAACCCCTGATTTTTGCACCTTGGAACGCTCTTGACGGATATTTTTGCGCTTTTTTTGCTTTAAATGGGCTAAAAAGTCCTCAAAATTAGCATATTTTTGGTTTTTCCAATGAAATTGACAGTCATTACGGATAAAAAGGGATTTTTCCTTAAAAAAATCAATCTCATTGTTTGAAAAAAGACAATGAAAGCTACTGGCATTAATTTTTTCGCAAATTTTGTAAATGGCGTTTAATAGCACTGGAAAAACACGTTTTTCGTCAGTTTTAGCTGCTAAAAATCGCGGGCCACTTGCTGGTGTATAGGGAATGGCTGAGGTGAGCTTTGGATAATAATTCAGCCCGTATTTTTCGTACGCATTGTGCCAAACGTGGTCAAACACGAATTCGCCATAATTATTGTATTTTTCATACAAAATCACAGCGCCGATTAACTGCTGGTTTTCGCTCACAAGCATATGTCTAGGAATCCAGCCGAATTTCTCACCCACGCAATGATGCGCCTCAAGCGCTGCTAGAAATTCATGCTTACAAAACGGATTGTTGTCACTAATTAGCGCATTCCACTGTTTGCGATCAATATCACTAATTTGTTCTAAAATTTCAATTTTCATTGGAATAATACCGGGTGACAGGCAAGGCCTGTCACCCGGTGAATTATGGTTAAATTATTCAAAAATTTTATCCATATCGGTGTCTTTAATTATTAATCCTTTATTATCGCCAAATACTTTTGAGGTTTGTTTGGCAAATATTTGATAGTCATTACGACTACCGATTTCACCAACTACGGCATTTAATTCATTTTTATTGCAAATATATTCACCTGATTCAGATCCTAAGTATTCAAAAATACTTGATTTAACCAAAGAGGTTTTAGGATGTATTTTATGATGTATGTAATTTAAATTGACATATACAGAGAGTACTGGCAGGCCAAAATCTCCATCAATCATATTAGCTTTAAATTTCCCCTGAAATAACGACCCAGATCTTTTATATTTGGCATTAAAGTACATGGTGTGACTGGTTCCGAGTTTTTGCATAAATTTTGAAATTCCATTCTCAGATTCTTGCTTTAGGATCAAATGATAATGGTTAGGGAGTAGGCAATAGGCAACAATTGAAACTAGCTTTTGTTGATCTAAGAAATGGATTTTTTCACCCTTTCGTTTAAATCTTTGCGTTGTGAATTTGGTACCAGAATCATCAATATTTAAATCAGCTAGCCTATTTAAAAAGTATTGAATATCTTTGGTATCTTTAAATATAGATCGCTTATCCACGCCACGATTAAACACATGGTAATATTGATCTTCTACAAAGGTTGTTTTTCGTATTGCCATGAAATTATCATAACATAAATACAGGGTGACAGGCAAGGCCTGTCACCCTGTATTTAAGCGCCAATCAGTTGCAAATAGCTATGGTAGCGCTTGGGATGAATGACGCCATCTTCTACCGCATTTTTGATCGCACATTTTGGCTCATTGATATGCGCACAATTTCTAAATTTGCACTCGCCAATAAACGGCTTAAATTCT
Source organism: Candidatus Thioglobus autotrophicus (assembly GCF_001293165.1). NCBI lineage: Bacteria > Pseudomonadati > Pseudomonadota > Gammaproteobacteria > Pseudothioglobaceae (SeqCode) > Candidatus Thioglobus > Candidatus Thioglobus autotrophicus. The sequence continues at coordinate 1,394,833 of NZ_CP010552.1, forward strand.
TTAAAACCACTTAAAATTTCTTTATCCGTTAAATTGTCTAATTGAAACTCACGAATGCCTGGTGAGTCAATCAAATCACCGCCTGATGGAATGTGATAAAGCGTGGTGTTTGTGGTGGTGTGCTTGCCAAGTTTGCTCTTGGTGGATATCTCGTTAACTCGCAAGTTTAGATCTGGAATTAGCTCATTAATCAGTGAAGATTTACCAACACCAGATTGTCCTAAAAAGATATGTGCTTTATGCTTAAGTTGAGCCTTAAATTCGGCCACATTAGTTTGGGCTTTAACACTCAAATAGTGCACCGAATATCCTGCAGATTCGTACAGTGAAAAATCGTGTTTAACTTGATCAAAATCATCACTCAGTTCAATTTTATTGACCACGATATTAATAGGCAATCCAGCATTTTCAGCCACCACCAAATATCGATCAATTAGCTCAAATTGGTAATGTGGCTCAATTGCCACTACCAGCCACAGCTCGTCAATATTAGCGGCGATAAGTTTTTGTGAACGCGTTAGGAAATTATCTCGTGGCAATAGCGCTGTCACCACGCCTTCGTTATTATCAGTGGTTTGAAAAATCACCTGATCGCCAGCAACAGACAGTTCAATATTTCGCCTGCCAGTACATTGATAAAGCTCGCCTGATTGCGCTTCAACCAGTAGGCGCTGACCATAGCGGGTAATGACCAATCCAGTTTGTGCGTTGTCAGATTCTGACGTTAGCTCATTATCATCAGCAACGCGATTAGCTCGAGCAATGCGCTCAGCTTGGATTTTTTCAATGCGCCATTTTTGACGCCGTGTTAAGTCCAATTATTATTTGAATTTATAATACTTAGTGTTTAAGTAATCTAATACTGCTTTTTCCTCATCCGGAAACCAGCCAAGATTAAAGTTTGAAGTACACATACTTACTTGGCGACTTAAATCAGACAATGTAGCCATCTTGGAGCTATCACGAGTGTAGAAGGCATCATCGTGGGTTACTATATGGCAAGCAACACAAGATTCTTCGTGCAATTCCTGGCCTTCTTCATTGGCAATGGCAAAGTTGCTAACAAGTAATGTCACAGCTAGTAAAGGTATTTTCATTATATTCTCCGTTAATCTTTGCAGTTAAGTATACCGCTTATTTACTTAAAAATTAAAACTCTAACTATTGCCAGTTTTAAGGTGATTAATACGAATAGAAGCACTTGGATGCGAATCATGAAAAGCAGAGTAGAGTTTATCGGGCGTGAGTGTAGAGGCATTGTCGCGATAAAGCTTAACCAAGCTTGAAATCAAATCTTCAGCACGTGTGTGTTTAGCAGCAAAAGCGTCCGCTTCAAATTCGTGCTTGCGTGATAGGGCGTTATTAATCGGTGCAATAAAAAAGCTAAAGACTGGCATCACCAGCATAAACAAAATCAACGCCGTATGATTAGACGGATTCTCAATACCCAAGCCATTAAAAAACCACAGCTGGGTAATTAAATAGCCCAGAAGCGCCAGACCCAATAAAGAGATAGTAAAAGAAGAAATCATATGCTTACGGATATGCTTGTGATGAAAATGCCCAAGTTCATGCGCCAAAATAGCCTCAACCTCTGCATCTTCCATGCCTTCAAGTAGCGTGTCAAAAAATACAATGCGCTTGTTTTTGCCAATACCAGTAAAGTACGCATTACCATGTGCCGAGCGCTTAGAGCCGTCCATTACAAACACACCATCACTCTTAAAACCAGTGCGAATAAGTAAACTGTCAATCTTGACTTTTAGCTCAAGATTGTCCAGCGGCTTAAATTTGTTAAAAATTGGGGCAATATAAGTAGGGTAAAGCCAAAACATCAGTAAAGAAAATCCAGTAAGAACCAGCCAAACATAAGCCCACCAAAGCTCACCCATCTCGTTCATCAGCCACAAAATGGCGTAAATCAGTGGCAAACCAATGATTAGCATCAGCAGCAATTCTTTAAACAAATCCCCAATAAAGGTCTTGGCGTTGGTTTTGTTAAAGCCAAACTTAGCCTCTAAGACAAATGTGCGATAAATACTAAACGGCAAATCAATCAAGCTACCTATTACCATAAGGCTAATAATAAAGAGAACACCAGCATTTAGAGCACCATATCCTTGCATTTGCCAAGCGCCATCAAGCCAATTAAGCCCGCCACCCAGTGTCCAAACTAACAGTACTACGGTGGAAAATATAATCTCAAAATGATTAACAGAGAGTTTGGCTTGCGTATATTCAGCTGCTTTTTGGTGCTGCTCCAGGGTAATTTTCTCTTTAAATTCAGCAGGCACGCTGCCAAATGATGTGGCTACTGCCTTATCTTGGCGCACGTTTAGCCACAAAAGCGTCACAACATAACTTAGTGTTGCGATTAAAAAAACTAAAGTAAATAAATTAAATTCCACGTTCCTCCCAAGAATCGATATGTGAATATTGCCTATTTTACCGCCATTTTCATTTTTTCCGAAATTTTTATCAAGCCTGATAAGTAAGGATTGTTAGGTTTAGGCTAGTTATCTATATTTTTATAAACATCACCACGACTATCGATAATTAGAACTTTTAAAGTGTCATCTTCAAGATTAAATAGAATTCAATAGGTGGAAATTCGTAATCGGTATATTGGTGGTGTGCGTTTACCACTAAGGCGTTTAATGTCACCTTGTGGAATGTTGTTAATGGCAGAATAAACTTTCTTTTGAAGTTTGTTATCAAGTTTGGCAAACTTTTTAACAAGTTTCTTGGCGTAGATTATTTTCACAAATCAAATTTCTTCTTAAAATCATTATTAGATATAAAGTCATCTTTCGCCAAAATATCCAAAATTTCTTGCTCATCTTCAGCGGCCAAAACCAGCTTGGTTTTCTGGTTAGCTTTACTGCTACTGTCTAAATACGCACTCAAGCTTTCACGCATAATTTGTGAGATAGACTTCTTTGATACGAAGCTATGCGTACGCGCTTGTTCGTAGAGTGCTTCGTCAATAGTTAGATTAACTCTGTGCATAATAATTCCTAATATGATGTATTGATGTATTTACATTATAACACCATTTTGCTCGTTCTAAATCACTCAAAAAAAAATCACAATATGAAACACTTTGAAAAAATAATCCTGTAAGACAAAAGTAACAATTTGACATAAAAGTGTTGACAATAGGTTTCATTAAAGTATATTGAAGCACTTTATAACTTATCCATGGGGGAGAGTGTATGAAGCAAATCGCTTTATCGGTTGCAGTTGCAGCCAGTCTTGTAGCAGGTGCTGCAACAGCCGTAGTATCTAAAGATCTAGCTTATCCATCAGGCAGCGTGTCTGCTAATGATGTTGCTGAGCAAAACTACTTTGTTAATCATTTCTATTCTTTTGGTAATTATGCAATTACTAAAAAAGGTAAAGAAATTACTGCACTTATTCTTCGAGCTAAAGACTCAAGCCCTTTAACCCTTACCTTAGAACGCTACTTAAACAACGAGCCGGACGCTGCCGGTGTTAATGCACAAGATCTAGCGATTTTCCGTTCAGGCAAGCTAAAAGGTACAGGAATGCTAATTACGGATTTTTCTGATCAAGCAAAATCACAATCATATGAAATCTTCATTCCATCAATTCGCAAAGTTCGTCGTTTCGCCGAGCCTGCACGTGACGATGCATGGGGTGGTTCAGACTTTACCTTTGGCGATGTAACACTACGTAAGCCAAAGCATGAATCTCACGAGCTATTAGGCAAAGCAACATTTTCTGGCTGTTTAGGCGTAATGAAAGATGTTGAGCGTAATAAATACACACAAAACGCTAAAATCGAAGCAGATTGCTCTACTGACGGTAAAGAGGTTTACAAACTTAAATCAACCGCTAATGATGCAAACTGGTGGTACGACAACCGCGTAAGCTACATCGATGCCAAAACATTTGCTGACTACCGCACTGAATACTTCAAAGGCGGCAAGCAAGTTAAAACCATTGATAGATCTTGGGTGTCTGCAGGTATCGACGATCCACGTGGCAGCTACTGGGGCTACTGGTACGGTACAACACTAGCAACTGGTCATGAAACCATGGCATTCATTCCATCAAGCGTCACCAAGGTAAATCATAAATATAAAGCAAAAAATTTATGGTCAACCCGTACGTTAAAGAAGATGCCTAAGAAAATAAAATAAATTTAAAAACGTCATAGGTGATGCTTATGACGTTTTTTTTGTAAGACAGTAAGTAACTTTTTAAAAATAAGAGGAAAAAATGAAAAAACAAAACTTAATATTATCAGCTGCCTTAGCAGTAGTATTCTCAGCTTCAACGGCTTTTGCCGAAGCTGAGGTAACGGGTAAGATCGTGCATGAATCTGCCAATTTTACCACATCGGGTATTGGTATTGGTGCGGCAACGACATCAACTCAAACGGCTAATTCTCATGGCAAAGATACATTTAAACAAGAAACTTCAGCCCGCATCTATATTGATGGCGAGGCTGATACATTGCAAGAGGGTGCTACGTACCATGTGGAACTAAACTTAATGCGTGATTCTAAGGGTGCTGGTGATTATGATTCTAATGAATCGTACACTCAGCGCGATGCACTTCGTGAAGCTTATGTTGATGCAGAGACTAATGGTTATTCAATTCGCGCTGGTAAACAGCAAGTGGTTTGGGGTACTGCTGATGGTATGAAGCTATTAGATGCAATTAATCCAACAGATTATTCTGAAATGGCACAAAATCAAATGGAAGATTCCCGTATGCCAGTATGGATGCTTAATGCTGAAACGGATGCTGCTGATGGCGGTAACTGGCAATTTATTGTATCAGAAGGAAAATCAAGCCATTTTTCTGGTATGGGAAACGAGTCGACGACAGCTGCGACCACGCATTACTCACTTAGTGATTCTGGCAATGCATTTGTTATGAAGGGTGTTGACACCATCACTGGCAAGGTTAATGGCATATTAAACGTTGTCCCTGCAATGGGAGTTGTCGCCAGGTCATTTGAAAGAGCGGGGCAAAGCTTGGGTTTTGGTCATGGCGCACTACCAGGGTTTAATAAAGCAAGTGTTGACGATTTTATGACAAATCAAGCCTCTGCTCAAAATTTTAGAGGTATTTGTACTGGAGGATCATCGTCAACCGCTTCTTGTATGGAGAAAATTGTAAATACCGCATCTACAGAACGTGGTATTACAGGGCAAACTACTCTTGGTGCAGCCAATGCTAATGCTCAAAACTTGTTTTCAGATACTACCGCTGCCCAGTGGACTGCAGGTAAAGCCAATCCAACTTCAACGTTTCATTATATGCCGGAGGCAACTTTTGCAACTTTTGGACAATTTCAAGATATTAAATCTAAATACTTAGTTGATCATGATTCAACGCCAACACTTGCTACAAGGTATAAAAATACAACTGACAATGGGTTGAATTATTCGATAAATGCTTTACATGGTAATGATACAAATCCATATATTGACACCTATTGGACAAGTAGTGTTGATGGTGCTGTTCTTACTGAAACTAGAAGTAAGACTAATGACTATGTAACTAATAATCTTGGTGATGGATCCACAGTTGGTAACAATACTAAGGAACACGCTATTTTTAATATGGTTGAAAAACTAAATAAAATTACTCAGTTGGGTGGTTCATTCGACACTGCAATTGAAACAGCGTCGCTAGGCCCTGTAGTATTAAGGGGTGAGGCTTTATACCAAAAAGGTGTAATGTCACCTGTTGTTACCCGTAAAGATAGATTGGGTGTTGACTTAAATCACGGTTTCTTGGTAGAGTCTTTAAAAATGGTTAAAGGTGATCGTTTTAAATATGTATTAGGTGCCGATATGACAGCATTGACTAATATGATGATGTCAATTCAATTTATTCAAGATATGAATCTTGATTATGTAAATGTTGGTAATTCTGGCACAGCTGATTGGAGATATACTGCTGATCAAGCAACTATGCATTTAACTAACAATCTTAATAAAGCTGAAAAGAATAAAGAGTTTTATTCTTTATTCTTCTCTAAGCCATTTGGTGCTTCAGGCGAACATAGATGGAACAACATCTTTATGTTTGAAGAGAATGATGGTAAGTGGAATCGTTTAGATGCTGAATTCTCAATTGATGATGATACTCAAGCAACAGTTGAGTACAACAAATACTGGGGTGATGAAAATACTCAGTTTGGTCAATTAGAAAAATCATCTAATATCCAAGTTGGCGTTAAATACTCTTTCTAAGAATATTTAAAACCTAAAAAAAGCCTGCAGAAATGTGGGCTTTTTTTATAACTGCTAACAAAATTAGAACTTAATAATATAGTCATAAACAAACTATTTTAAAGATCTAAAACCAAAAGCATTTTTAGCTTTTGTTTTTAAATTTTAAACAAACAATATATCCTCTAGGAGAGATAAAACATGAATAATTTTGCAAAAAGATACGCCGCATTCGCAATTGCCAATCGTAAGCTAATATTGGCCTTAATGGCATTTTTTACTTTGTTCATGGGTTATTTTATTCAAGATCTAGATATTCGTAATGACCCAGATACGCTATTGCCTGAAACCAATCGCTACGTTGCTACCAATGCTTATGGTGAGCAGAAGTTTGGCTTTGGTAATATTATGGTGGTGGGATTTGTTTTAAAAGATTGTGTTGGTGGTAATGATCCGTATTCTGACGCTGATGAGATTATTAATTTTGACCCTGAAACAGGCTTAAGAATTAACGAATCAGCCCCTGTGAAGATGACACAGACCATTTGTGAAGCAGCTGGCGGCGCATGGGAAGATAGTGCAGATGTGTATCAGCCATGGTTTGTTAACATGGTGCAAAAAGCCCATAACGATATGGTGGCGCTTAAGCACTCACGTGGCAACAACTTTATGGATATTGCTGCGCAAAAGATTAAGTACATGGGCACGTCTGAAGATGGCGGACTGAAGTTTGAAAGACTAATCCCAGTTGCAGGTATAAACATCACAGACAAACAAGTGGCTGATACGCAGCTGGCGCATCTTAAAAAAGGTATTGAAACCAACCCAGTATTAGCACCAATGCTAATGCTAAAACAAGCTAAAGACGGCACGCGTTGTGAGTTTGCACAAGACGGTTGGTATGATGATGAAACTTGTAAAGCTAAGGGATTCTTTATTGTGGGTGACTACGCAGACACAGTAAAATCTGATTACCTGCCATGGGTAACATCAACCATTAATTTGGTTGACGCTATTAAAGCTGAGCATGGCGACAGAGTAGAGGTACGCATTGCGGGTGAACCGTATTTCTTGGCCTTCATGTTGTATGACTTAGTGCAAAAATGGTGGTTGTTTGCGATTTCATTCTTGATTGTTGTGGCGATGCTTTGGTACCTAAATAAGGGCTGGAGAGGTTCGGTATTCCCACTGATTGGTGTAGTGGCTACGATTATTATCACTTTGGGTTTAATGGGCTTTACCGCTTATAAGCTAACCACAATGATGGTACTTACACCAATGTTACTGTTAGCGATTGGTACGGGACACGCCGTGCAAGTAGTTAGGCGTTATCAGAGTGAATTACATACTAACGGTATATTGCCAATGAGTGCTGCAGAGCGCGCGATTGCTACTACGATTGTGCCAGCAACCTTGGCGATTGTAACTGACATGGTGGGTTTCTTTACCTTGTCATTTGTAGATATTTCATTCTACAAAGCTTATGCCTATTTTGGTATGTTCGGGATGATGACAATTCTAATTACCACCACCACCATTGCGCCGATCTTAATGGCAATGTTCCCAGGTAAAAACACACAAGTTGATGCGTCAATGGTTGAGGCCTCTAAGTTTGAAAAAGGCATGGCTAAAACCTTAACCAGCGTCATTATGGGCAAGATGAAAATTATCCCAATTGGCATGGTTGTGGCACTAGTAGCGTGGAGTGCGGTGCAAACTAAAGTATTTGAGCCAACAGTTGATAGCCCAATGCCGGGTGTTGAAGTGGGTATTAACTATTCACGTGCTGCGTTTAAATACGATTCAGATGCGAATATTGACTTGCGCCGTTTGGGTGAAGTAATGCCAGGTGTGATTTCGGTGAACATTCCTATTAAGGGTAAGGTTGAGAATTTCCCAATGTTGCCAGCGTGTTCGTATGATGGTTCGCAAGCGCCAGGAACACCGTGTTGGGATGAAGATGAAGATGCGCCACAAGGTGCGTTTAACAATGCCGAGGTGATGGCAGCGATTGAGAAAACCGAAGACTGGATGCGTTCGCATCCGAATATTGGCTTTACTGGTTCGTACATTCAGTTCTTAAAAATTGTAAATATGCTGATGATGACACCAGAAGGTCAAGAGCCAGATCTTAAGTATTTCCATGTGCCAAATGCAGAATTCATTGCTAAAAATATGGATGTGTATGGCGATGCTGAAGATCCTGAATGGGTGCCAGATGCGAATGAAATTGTTACAGGCTTTAACGGACTGCTTGAGGCAAATACCAATGCAGGTGATCTCGATTCGTTTGTGGCTAAAGGCTGGAACGAAGGTGTGATTATGGGTTTTGTTAATACTATGGACCCGGTTAAGACGCATCAAACAGTTAAAGATATTCAGCAGTGGTTTGTTGATAATAAGGACGAGCCAGGGTTTGATTTGGTTACTTGGGGCTTTAAATCTGGTGATGTTGTGCATATGCCAGAAAGTGGTAAGACGGTTCAGATCGAGGACAGCGGCACAGATACGATCGCTGTGGGTGGTTTCTTGGGTGCAACAGAAGCAACGCATGACGTGGCTGAAGTTGAATACATTAAGTCACCATTGATAACTGCATTGGCAATTTTCATCATTGCTGCGCTTATTTTTGGCTCGCCACTAATCGCTGCAATTTTAACCTCAACTTTGTTAGTAACGCTATTTGGTCAGTACGGCTTAGGCGCATACTTCACCAGTGTTGAGAATTGGTCAGGTAATTTGCACTTTGCAACGCTAGTGTCATTATCAATTGCAATGGGCTTGGGTGTCGACTACGGTATTTATATGATCTCGCGCTTACGTGAAGAAATGCAAGCTACGGGTGGCCAATGGGTCGAATCATTAAGAAACACGCTAGAAACAACAGGTGCTGCGGTATTTGCATCTATTGTGGTGTTACTAGCAAGTTTCATTCCACTGCTAATGACTCAGCTGGCTAACACTTGGGCACTCGGTATATTTATCTCTGAGGCGCTGATTATTGATGTGGTGATTGCACTAACCATAATTCCATTATTGGTTTATATCTTTAAGCCTAAGTATGTATTTGGTGACAAGAAATAAATAGAGTCCGTCATAGGCAAGGCCTATGACGTTTTCCATTTAAAAGGCCTGTATTACACAGGTCTTTTTTTTGCGTTGGATAAATTCGTCATAGGCCTTGCCTATGACGGAAACGTGGTATTATCTAAATATGTCAATTAGAAAAATTAATTTTATAGAGGGTGAGTACTACCATGTATTTAATCGGGGAGTGGATAGGCGAACCATTTTTGAGTCGCAAGATGATTTGGAATATTTCTTTCAAAGATTGGTAGATCTAAATATGGTTGTAACAGATTTAAAATTCAATTCTAAAAGATACAGAAAATCAGGTGAGGTAGTTGTAGATAAAAAGTATAAAAATTTGGTTTCAATAATTTCTTATTGCTTGTTGCCAAATCATTTTCACTTGGTATTAAAGCAAGAATCAGAAGATGGTATTTCTAGGTTTATGCAAAAGCTAGGAACTAGTTACACGATGTATTTCAATCAAAAATATAAAAGATCAGGTTCATTGTTTCAGGGAAAATTTAAAGCTAATATGATTGACGGTGAGTTTGGTTTGCCGGTATTGTCAGTTTATGTAAACTTAAATTACATTCACCATCGTATCAATCTTAAATCTAGTTTGGTAAAGTCCAGTATTTTTGAGTATCTAGATGAGGAGCTTGGTAATTCGATTTGTAATAAAGAAGAGATCAGGAGTGTTGTTAGTGAAATAGGCTCGATTGATGAGTATAAAAAGTTTGCTAAAAATACATCTAAAATATTTGGTGAAAACAAAGGGTTGGTTATTAAAGATGTTGATTTGGATAAAGTTTTTGAATAAAACGTCATAGGTCTTGCCTATGACGTTTTATCTATAGTAAAAAAAAATTTAGAAAAAGTGGATAAAGGTATAATTCTTAGAATATTGATTTATAGATAGTTTAATGGCGTTAATTGTACAAAAATATGGTGGAACATCGGTTGGTTCGGTTGAGCGAATTCAAGCAGTTGCGCAAAAAATTAAAACATTTGCAGATGGCGGCGATCAGCTGGTAGTGAGTGTTTCTGCGATGAGCGGTGAGACTAATCGAATGACCGCTTTGGCGCAAGAGATCCAGACCGTGCCATCCCTTCGTGAAATGGATATGCTACTGACCACAGGTGAGCAAGTCACTATTTCATTACTATCTATGGCGCTTCAGCAACTGGGTTGTGATGCAATTAGTTATCTGGGCTCTCAAGTACGTATTGTGACGGACTCAGAGCATGGTAAGGCGCGTATTAAATCGATCGATGATCACCGCATTCACGCGAGTTTAGATGCGGGTAAGGTGGTTGTGGTTGCTGGTTTTCAAGGGATTGATGAGCAGGGTCATATTACTACTTTAGGTAGAGGTGGCTCAGATACCACAGCCGTGGCATTGGCCGCAGCGCTTAAAGCGGATGAATGCCAGATTTATACGGATGTGGACGGGGTTTATACTACCGATCCACGTATTGAGCCAAATGCTCGAAAAATGAAATCAGTGAGTTATGAGGAGATGCTGGAGATGGCATCACTTGGCTCTAAAGTTTTGCAAATTCGCTCTGTTGAGTTTGCATCAAAATACAAAGTACCTTTAAGGGTGTTGTCATCATTGATTGACAATCCAGTTGGCACGTTAATTACCAGTGAGGAAAATATTGTGGAACAAGCGGTTATTTCAGGCATTGCGCATAATAAAGATGAAGCAAAATTAAGTTTAATTGGCGTTCCGGATAAGCCTGGTATTGCCTTTAAAATTCTCAAAGCGATTAGTAGTGCGAACATTGAAGTTGATATGATTGTACAAAGTGTATCTGCTCGTGAAGGGCTGACTAACTTTGCTTTTACCGTGCATCGTAATGATTTTGCCAAAGCGCTAAGTATTTTAGAAACAGTTTGTGAAGAGCTGGGCGCTATTGGCGTGCAAAGTGACGACAAAGTTGTTAAAGTGTCGTTAGTAGGGCTTGGTATGCGTTCACATGCGGGTATTGCTTCGCAAATGTTTGAAGTGCTGCATCATGAAGGAATTAACATTCAGATGATTTCTACTAGTGAGATTAAGATTTCAGTGGTGATTGATGAAAAATATTTAGAACTAGCTGTGCGCTCATTGCACAGTGCGTTTGAAATGGATAAGGAGTAAAAATGCCAGGATTTGACGACAGAGATGGTTTAATTTGGTTTGATGGTGAGTGGGTAGATTGGCGTGAGGCTAAGGTTCACGTGCTAACGCACACGTTGCATTACGGTATGGGCGTGTTTGAAGGTGTTCGTGCCTATGAAACTGCTACTGGTCCAGCGATTTTTCGACTTGAAGAGCATACAGATCGCTTGTTCAATTCAGCCAAAATTATGAATATGGATATTGGTTTTTCTAAAGAAGAAATTAATCAAGCGCAAAAAGATGCGGTTGCTAAGAATAACTTGGATAGTGCCTATATTCGTCCAATGTGTTTTTATGGCTCAGAAGGCATGGGGCTTCGTGCTGATGGCTTGAAAGTTCATACGATTATTGCCGCATGGGAATGGGGTTCGTATTTGGGTGAAGATAATATGAAGAATGGTATTCGTATCAAAACTTCAAGCTACACGCGTCATCACGTTAATATTGCCATGACTAAAGCCAAAGCTAACGGTAACTACATTAATTCAATGTTGGCACTTCAAGAAGCGCTAACAGATGGTTACGATGAAGCATTATTGTTAGATGTGGATGGTTTTGTAGCAGAAGGTAGTGGTGAGAACTTCTTTATCGTGCGTGATGGTGTTATTTACACGCCAGACCTCACCTCTGCTTTGGCTGGCATTACTCGTGATACAATTTTTAAATTGGCCACTGATTTAGGCTACAAGGTTGTAGAAAAACGCATCACTCGTGATGAAGTGTATTGCGCCGATGAGGCTTTCTTTACGGGTACTGCTGCGGAGGTAACCCCTATTCGCGAGCTTGATAATCGCACAATTGGCAATGGCACGCGTGGTCCAGTGACAGAAATTTTACAAAAATTGTATTTTGATTGTGTTTACGGTCGCAACGATCAGTACCAATCTTGGATTGCTAAAGGTTTGTGCGAATGAATTCACCAGTAGATGGTTTTCAGCAAAAGCATGTTAGCTACTCTACGGTAGAAGCCAAAAATTTACCATTTCATTGCCCGCCAAAAGATGCGCAAAAGTGGAATATGCACCCTAAGGTGTTTATTCAATTTGATGAAAAAGGCAAGGGCATGTGCCCGTATTGCGGCGCTAGCTACGAATTAGGCTAATTTATCATGATTAATAAGATAGCTAATATTGTTTTGGTTGGGCCGATGGGTTCGGGCAAGACCTCTGTTGGCCGTCGCCTAGCTTGTGTACTTAAGCGTGATTTTTTTGATTCAGACTTTGAAATTGTTGCGCGTACCGGCGTCTCTATTGATCATATTTTTGACGTAGAAGGTGAAGAAGGTTTTCGTCAGCGCGAAACGAGTATGCTAAGTGAGCTTTGCGATATTTCTAATATTGTTATTGCAACGGGCGGCGGTATTGTTATTAAAGCTGAAAATAGAGCGCTACTAAAAAACAACAGTTTTGTGGTGTATTTGGCCTCGAGTGTTGAGCAATTAGTCATGCGCACCGCCAGATCAAAATCCCGACCTTTATTAGAAAAATCAACCAATCGTGAGCAAACTATTCGAGATATACTCGAGGTTCGCGAACCATTGTATCAAGAGGTGGCCGATGTGGTGATTGACACCACCGGCAAAAAACTATACGCTATCATTAACGAGATTAAAAAATCCATTCCTCAATGAATAAAATACTCAGCTTTAGTATCATTTTATTGTGCACTAGCAATGCATTAGCAATGACACAATCTGAGTTTGTTGAACGCTTAACAAGCACACATCCATTTTTCACTCAACAAGGGCTTGATCAGCAAGTCTCGCAGCTTAATTACACAGCTAGTACGGCGAATCAAGATTGGGTGCTGGGTAGTTCGCTAGATTCTAAAAACCAACTTAATAATCAAATTTCTAGTGGTAGTATCAGTGCGACGCACAATTTGGTAGACACGGGTGCGGATGTCTCTATTACTAATACTTGGACTAACGCTACCACGAGTGATCAATTTTTGGTTAATTACACACAGCCTTTGTTAAAAGGTTTTGGTGGTATTAACGATCGACTTTCTAGTGATTTGTTGAGGATTAAAACTGAAATTAATAGTCTCAAGCTTAAACAAAGTGAAGAGGCATTTGTCTTGTCTCAATTGTTTAAATTGCTTGATTTAAGCAATGCTCAGCAACAGCTTTCTTTAGCAGCTAGTCGGCTTAAATTGGCAGACCAAGAATTAAAATTAGTCAAAGATAAATTCGCCCAATCAGTGGTTGATAAAGTTGATGTTTTATTGCAAAAAGATGCTTATCAGCGTGCTTATCAGCAGCACCTGCAAGCGGAACAAGACCTGGACTTATTAAAACAAGAGCTTGCTATCACTCTTGACATGCCAGCTAAATCTATGATGAGCGATTATGATTTATATCAATTGTATCACTCTAATGTGGATGATTTGCCCAAGCACCTGAAGATGTATACCACTGAAATGCAAACAGCTAAACTTGAGCAGGCAGTACTTATTAGGCAATTAAATAGTGATAAAAACAACACTCAATTGCAGCTAGATTTAAAGCTAGGTGCTGGTTATGATACCGATGATATTTGGAATGTAGGGCTAGGGTTAAGTTACCCATTGGGCAATACAAAAGCAAAATCTGCTTTAGAAAAAACCCAAATAGAGCTTATGAAATCTAAAGAGAATGCGGCTGAATTACTCTTAAAGCTGACGGTTAAAGCCAGCGTTCTTGAGAAAAAAGTTGCGCATTTAGCTAAGCTTTTGTCTTCATATCAAGCTCGAATTGAAATTGCCAAATCAAGAGCGCAGGAAGAGAAGCGTCGTTATGAATTGGGTAATTCGCCGGTTAGTTTTGTGATTTCTGCACAAAACAATGTTCAAGAGGTGCGCTCGAATTATGCGCAAGCAGCGCTTAGCTATCAAAAGTCTGTGCTTGAATTTCAAGCGGCTATTGATCAACTCTTGTAATGGCGATTAAATACAAAATCACCCCTAAAAACCTACACGCCCATGTGTTTGAGGTTGAGCTAATACTACAAAACCCTAACCCCTTAGGCCAGGTGTTTTCATTGCCAAGCTGGATTCCTGGTAGCTATTTGGTACGAGATTTTGCCAAAAATATTGTCAGCATTCAGGCGCATGGTGCTGGACAGTTGATACCCATTAAAAAGCTTGATAAAAATCATTGGATCACAAGCCCGTGTAGTGATGAGATTACACTGAGTTATGAGGTGTACGCTTTTGACTTATCTGTGCGCAGTGCTTATCTAACCAATGAGCGAGCATTTTTTAATGGCACTAGTGTATTTTTACTGCCACTTGGTTTTGAAGCTGAAAAGTGTGAATTATGTATTGTTCCTGCTCAAAGCTCCCAAACTTTGGGTGAGTGGTCGTGTGCAACGGGGCTTAAAAAGGTGGCTGAATTAAATTTTGAGGCGCCTAACTATCAAGACTTAGTTGATCATCCAGTTGAGATGGCAGATTTTACTTTGTTTGATTTTCAAGTGGCAGGGGTTGAGCATCAGATGGCAATAACTGGCGTACATAATACTGATATTGCACGCCTTAAACAAGATTTAAAAACCATTTGCAATCATCATGTTGGATTTTTTAATAACGATACACCATTTGATGATTACTTATTTTTAACATTGGTTAAAACCAAGGGTTATGGCGGTTTAGAGCATAAAAACTCAACCAGTCTTATTTGTTCTAGAAAAGAGTTGCCCACTCCTAAACTAGTCGATATCAATAAAGACTATACTCGTTTTTTGGCACTTTGTTCGCATGAGTATTTTCATGCTTGGTGGGTTAAAACCATTAAGCCTGCGAGCTTTTTCGAGCTTGATTTAAGTCGAGAAAATTACACTGAACAGCTTTGGATTTTTGAAGGGTTTACTTCGTATTATGATGAATTATCACTACTTCGAACCAAACTACTAACCCCTGAGCAGTATTTAGATTTATTTGCGCAAACCATTACTCGAGTGCAAAAATCAAAAGGCCGCCTAACTCAGTCATTAGCGCA
The DNA here is from genome assembly GCF_001293165.1 of Candidatus Thioglobus autotrophicus. Taxonomy (NCBI): domain Bacteria; kingdom Pseudomonadati; phylum Pseudomonadota; class Gammaproteobacteria; family Pseudothioglobaceae (SeqCode); genus Candidatus Thioglobus; species Candidatus Thioglobus autotrophicus. The sequence continues at coordinate 1,410,268 of NZ_CP010552.1, forward strand.
GTCTAGTTATGATGCTTGGACTAAGTTTTATCAACAAGATGAAAATGCGCCAAATGCCATTGTTAGCTATTACACCAAGGGTGCACTATTGGCTTTTGTTCTAGATATGCAAATTCGACAACAAACTGGCAATACAAAGTCTTTAGACGATGTATTGCGAAATGCTTGGGAGAATTATCAAGCATGCGGCCTAGAAAATAACACCATTCAAACAATTGTTGCTCAAATCACTGATACTGATTTTTCTGAATTTTTTGAGGATTATTTATATGGCGTTAAAGAGCTTCCTTTACAGGCAAGCTTTGACTATGTGGGGGTTGAATGTCAGTTTGTTAAGCACTTAGATGATTTGTCTGATTTCGGGCTAACAATTAAAACTAAGGGTGAATTTAGCCAAATAATCCAAGTGTTTGCCGACTCCAGTGCACAGCATGCAGGCTTGTATGCGGGGGATAAGATTGTCAGTGTTAATTGTCAGCAACTTAAAGACAAGGAATTGATTGCTGAAATTAATAAACAGAAATTTGGTGAAGTGATCAAAATTGGCGTATTACGCGATGAGTTGTTGTTAGAAATTCCAGTTTTAATTGGGAAGATTACACCAACATTTTGCAAGCTTAATGCAAAAGATAAGCTTGATGAACAAATTACCCAACAGCAAAGACAATGGTTTTACCAAGAGTAGTTCTGCCCAAATTATTGGTGAAGCCTGTGGGGCGTGCTATTAGTGATTTTGGTATGATTAAATCCGGTGATAAGATTTTATTGGCGGTTTCTGGTGGCAAGGATTCACTCAGTTTGTTTCACCTGCTCAGGCATTTTCAGCGTCACGCTCCCATTAAATTTGATCTGGGTGTAGTGACCATTGATCCCCAAGTTGAAGGTTTTGAGCCACAAGCGCTTGAGGTTTTTTTTAAACAATTTGATACCCCTTATTTTTTTGAAGAATTTCCCATTCTAGAGCAGGCTAAAGAAAGCATGAAGGGTGACTCTTATTGCTCATTTTGTGCCCGTATTAAGCGTGGACTCATGTATAAAGTTGCTAGACGCGAGGGATACAATGTTTTAGCGTTGGGCCAGCATTTGGATGATTTAAGCGAGAGTTTGATGATGAGCATGTGCCACAATGGCAAGATTCAAACCATGAAAGCGCACTATATTAATGACGCTAAAGATCTGCGTATTATTCGCCCTATGGTGTATGTGCGTGAGCGCCAATTAGCCGATTTTGCCGCATCTAGCAATTTACCCGTGATTGCTGATTCTTGTCCAGCGTGTTTTACTATGCCGACTGAGCGTGATCATTTTAAGCAGTGGTTATTGACAGAAGAAAAGCGTACCCCGAATTTATACAAGAATTTACTGAGTTCTATGAAGCCGATGCTGGATGAAGTAAATGATTAACTTTATTCTAAAATTTTTTGCTATGATGCCATTGAGATTAAATCACTTGATCGGCTCGTTGATTGGCTATTATTTATACATGAGTGATAGCGATTCTAAAAAAATTGTGCATAAAAATATTCAAACTTGTTTTCCTAATTTGGCCAAATCTGAACAGCAAGATTTAATTAAAAAATCTTTAATAGAAACCGGTAAAGGTTTGAGTGAGTCTGGTTTTATTTGGTTAGGAAGTTTTAAGGATAATGCCAAGCATATTACAAAAACTAATGGGTCTGAGCATCTTAACAGCGATCAGCCAATTATTTTATTGGTGCCTCATTTTGGCTGTTGGGAAATTACGGGCAGAGTGTTATCAATTGATACACCTATTACCTTTTTGTACAAGCCACTTAGAAAGGCTAAGCAAGAAGCGCTACTCATTAAAAACAGACAAAAGCAAGGTTTGACAATGGCGAGTGCGGATAAAAAAGGCGTCATTAAATTGCAGCGTGCTATTAAAAACAAAGAGTTAATTGGCATCTTGCCAGACCAAGATCCAGGTGAAGAGGGGAGTGTGTTAGCGCCATTTTTTGGCACAAATGCAAGAAGTATGACGCTGTTAGTTAAGTTAGCCCGAAAAAATAATGCCAAAGTCCTACTCACTTGGGCATTCAGACTACCTAAAGGAAAAGGCTATGAGCTTAATCTTCAACCAGTTGATATTCTTTCTGAACAAGGCTCAATTGAAGCAGATGTAGCTTTAATGAATCAAGTTATAGAAGATTTAGTCAAAACTCAGCCTGAGCAGTATTTGTGGAATTACAAGCGCTTTAAATCCGTAGTTGATTATTCGTCGTAAGTGGTGTTTATAACGATTATTGAGTGATTAAGTTTATTAGTAATTTATGATATAATTTTGCCATGAGATTTATAGAAGATATTCAAAGCGTTTTTAATCGCGACCCAGCAGCTCGAAATACCTTTGAGGTAATTACCTGTTATTCTGGGGTTCAAGCGATGTTGTTTTATCGTTTAACGCATCGTTTGTGGCTATTAAAACTAAAATGGTTGGCTCGCTTTATTGCGATGTTATCGCGTTGGTTTACCGGCATTGAAATTCATCCAGGTGCTACCATTGGCAGGCGTTTTTTTATCGATCACGGCATGGGTGTGGTGATTGGCGAAACAGCTGAAATTGGCGACGATGTTACTTTGTATCATGGCGTCACTTTGGGCGGAACTACTTGGCAAAAAGGTAAGCGCCACCCAACTTTAGGTAACAATGTTGTGATTGGTGCAGGGGCTAAAATTTTGGGTCCAATTACTTTGGGCGACAACGTTAGAGTCGGCTCTAATTCGGTGGTTGTAAAATCAATCGAAGCAGAAAAAACTGTGGTTGGCGTGCCAGGGCGTGTACTTAAAGAAAAAACGGTCAAATCTGATCATTTTGATTCTTACGCAGTGGGTGGTAGCGAAGACGATCCAACTGTTAAGGCGATTAATTCGATCTTAAAGCACTTGCATGATGTTGATTCTCAATTGCACAAAGTGTCTAAAGAGTTAAACATAAAAGAGAAAAAAGATAGCTCAGTAAACGGCTTAGAAATCGAAAGCAAATAACCATTCACTATCAAAGGTTTTTTACTTGACTAAAAGACTAGGTTAAGCGTATAATGAGCGTCTGTTTATTTTTTTACAAGAGGTCGATATGCAATTAACCACAAAAGGTCGTTACGCAGTAACTGCTATGTTGGATTTAGCATCTAATGATACGGGCAAGCCCATTACTTTGGATATTATTTCCCAGCGACAAAACATTTCTTTGTCGTATTTGGAGCAGCTTTTTGCCAAACTGCGTCGTGCGGAATTGGTCAAAAGTGTGCGTGGACCCGGTGGTGGATATTTGCTAGATGCTGCGGCCAAAGACATTAACTTAACTCAAATTATTGAAGCAGTCGATGAAAATATTGACCTGCGTCGCTGCAAAGGTATGGGCTCTTGCCACAATGGACGTCAATGTATCTCTCACCAATTATGGTGTGAAGTTAGTGAACAAATTAGAACTTTCTTGAACGGCAAAACCCTGCAAATGGTGATTGACGATCATAACTTAACCAAAGGATTATAAAACTATGTCAACTCCTACTTATATGGATTATTCAGCAACAACGCCAGTCGATAAGCGTGTTGCAGAGGAAATGATGAAGCATTTAACTATGGATGGTGATTTTGGTAATCCAGCATCTAACTCTCATTATTACGGTTGGAAAGCAGACGAAGCAGTTAAAAAAGCCAGACAACAAGTGGCTGATTTAATTGGCGCTGATAGCAAAGAAATTGTATGGACTTCGGGTGCAACCGAGTCAAACAACTTGGCGATTAAAGGTATTGCGCATTTTTATCATAAAAAAGGCAAACACATTATCACTCTGAAAACTGAGCATAAAGCAGTGCTTGACACTTGTCGACAGCTTGAGCGTGAAGGCTATGAAGTAGATTACCTTGATCCAATGCCAAACGGCTTGCTAGATATTAATGTTTTAAAAGCTGCCATGCGTGAAGATACGATTTTGGTATCGATCATGCATGTTAATAATGAAATTGGTGTCATTCAAGATATTGAAGCGATTGGTAATTTATGTCGTGAAAATAAAATATTCTTTCATGTAGATGCTGCCCAATCAGCGGGTAAAGTTGATATTAATTTAAGCGAATTACCGGTTGATTTAATGAGTTTTTCTGCTCACAAAATCTATGGCCCTAAAGGTATGGGCGCACTTTATGTTCAGCGCAAACCTCGTATTCGACTAGAGGCACAAATGCACGGTGGCGGACATGAGCGTGGTATGCGCTCAGGCACACTCGCGACACACCAAATTGTCGGTATGGGAGAGGCATTTGCCATTGCCAAGGCAGAAATGGCGAGTGAAAATATAAAAATTAGGGCTTTGCGTGATCGCTTACTTGCAGGCTTTGACGGCATGGAAGAGGTGGTTATTAATGGCGATATGGAATCACGTATTCCAGGTAATCTTAATATCAGCTTTAACTATGTAGAGGGTGAATCGCTAATGATGGCTATTAGTGATATTGCTGTTTCTTCAGGATCAGCTTGTACATCATCAAGCCTAGAGCCGTCTTATGTATTACGAGCATTAGGCTTGTCCGATGAATTGGCACACTCTTCAATTAGATTTACGATTGGTCGTTATACCACCGAGCAAGATGTTGACAAGGCTATTGATCTGGTACGCGACAAAGTGCAAAAATTACGCGACTTATCGCCGCTTTGGGATATGTTTAAAGAAGGCATTGATATTAGTAAAGTTGAGTGGGCAGCGCACTAAATTACATAAAATAACTAAGGGTTAGTCTTGCTTAAAAGGGTTAGAATAACTAATAATAAGAACAAGGAGAAATAACATGGCATACGGCGAAAAGGTAATGGATCACTATGAAAATCCACGTAACGTTGGTGTTTTAGATAAAGACGCTAAGAATGTTGGTACAGGTATGGTGGGTGCACCTGCTTGTGGTGATGTGATGCGTTTGCAAATTCAAGTCAATGATGACGGTATTATTGAAGAAGCTAAGTTTAAAACTTATGGCTGTGGCTCAGCTATTGCTTCAAGTTCGCTATTAACCGAATGGGTAAAAGGCAAAACATTGGATGAAGCGGCTGCAATCAAAAACACAGATTTGGCTGAAGAGTTGGCATTGCCGCCGGTTAAAGTGCATTGTTCAGTGCTTGCTGAAGATGCAATTAAAGCAGCAATTAACGATATTAAAAGCAAAGCATAATTTAATATGTCCATCACCTTAACTGACACCGCTGCTAAACGCGTTGTTGATTTCTTGACGAATCGAGGCTCTGGTATTGGCATACGTTTGAGTGTGCAAACAACAGGGTGTTCTGGATTGGGCTACAACATGGAATTTGTTGACGGCACCAATGGTGATGACACGGTGTTTGAAGATAACGGCGTGCAAGTTATTATTGATGCTAAAAGCTTGATCTATCTTGATGGCACTGAAGTGGATTATGTCAAAGAAGGGCTTAACGAAGGCTTTGAGTTTAACAATCCCAATGCTAAGGCTGAATGTGGCTGTGGCGAATCCTTTACCGTATAAACACAAGCACCCTCTATGCAAAATTATTTCGAGTTATTTTCATTAACACCGAATTTTAATGTCGATTTAACGCTGCTTGAGTCCGCTTATCAGCAACAAGTTTCTAAATTTCATCCGGATAAATTTGCCACACATAGCGATCAAGAAAAATCTCTTGCACTGCAAAATACTTCGTTAATTAACACAGCTTATGACACTTTAAAGTCAGCTTTATTGCGTGCTACATATCTTTTAGAGCTTGAGGGTGTTAACGCTTTTGATGAAAAAGACACGCAAATGGATATGGAGTTTCTGCTGGCTCAAATTGAGTTAAGAGAGGCTTTAGAATCGATCGAATCTCATCAAGACGAGTTGGCGTTAGACGAGTTTATTGATCAAGTGACGGGTAAAATAAAGCTTAATATTGAGCATATTACCCAAGCTTTTAATGCAAACAATCAAACTCAAACAATCAAAAATTTGGTTAGAGAGCTTAAGTTTTATGAACAGCTTAATCTACAAGCAAAACAACTCATGGACGAGTGGATTTAACCAATAGCAATCATGGCATTATTACAAATATCTGAGCCTGGTCAAGCCAGCGCACCTCACCAACATAAACTAGCCATTGGCATAGATTTAGGCACAACTAACTCACTCGTTGCCTCGGTCATGAGTGGTCAGAGCACGATTCTAACAGATGAAAATAATCAATCAATTTTGCCATCAGTGGTGCATTGTGGCAAAGACAATAAGCTCACTGTTGGTTGTGATGCTTGTCCTTATGCAAAGACAGATCCAACCAATACCATTGTTTCGGTTAAGCGCTTTATGGGGCTAGGCTTTAAAGAGGTTAGTAACTTTAAAAATTGCCCTTATCAGTTGGTTGAAAATGGCAACAACGTTTTGTTTCATACTGCCATGGGTGATTTGTCTGCAGTTGAAATCTCCAGCACCATTCTCAGCTCATTAAAAGAAAGAGCTGAAAAATCTTTAGGCGGTGATTTGGTTGGCGCTGTGATTACAGTGCCTGCTTATTTTAACGACGCTCAGCGCCAGGCGACCAAGGACGCCGCTACCTTAGCAGGTCTTAATACCTTACGCTTACTGAATGAGCCTACTGCCGCCGCTGTGGCGTATGGACTAGAGTCTGGTGAAGAAGGCGTACATGCGATTTATGATTTGGGTGGTGGCACGTTTGATATCTCTATTTTGAGCTTTAGCAAAGGCGTATTTAAAGTCTTGGCAACAGGAGGAGACTCCACTTTAGGTGGCGATGATTTTGATCAGCTTATTATTGATGATTGCGTTGAAAAAATGGGGGTGAGTGAGCTAACACCAACTCAAATGCAAAAAATTAAGCAATTTGCTCGCGTCGCTAAAGAAACTTTAAGTACTCAAGATTTTGCTGAGTTTGATTGTATTGAAACGCCGTACAAAATTACTCGAGAAAAGTTTGATAAGCTTTCAAGCAAACTTATTAAACGTACATTGTTATTAGTTAAGCGTGCGCTTCGAGATGCGCAGGTTGAGATGAGCGCGGTTAAAGATGTGATTATGGTTGGCGGCTCTACGCGCATGCCCCAGGTTAGGTCGATGGTCACAGACTTGTTTAACAAGCCCGTATTATGCTCTATTAATCCTGATGAGGTAGTTGCCAAAGGCGCTGCAATCCAGGCAAATATATTGGCCGGTAACAAATCAGCTGATGAGATGTTGCTATTAGATGTTTTACCTCTTTCATTAGGCTTGGAAACCATGGGTGGTTTGGTTGAAAAAGTGGTGCATAGAAACACCACTATTCCCATTACTCGTGCGCAAGAATTTACCACCTTTAAAGATGGGCAGAGCGCCATGAGTATTCATGTCCTACAAGGTGAGCGAGAGCTGGTTAAGGATTGTCGTTCGTTGGGACGCTTTGACTTAACAGGTATTCCGCCGATGGTAGCTGGCAATGCGCGCATTCGTGTTGAATTTCAAGTAGATGCAGATGGTTTGTTGTCAGTAAGTGCATCAGAGCAAGTATCTGGCGTTAAGGCGCAGGTGGTTATTAAGCCGTCATATGGGCTTTCAGATGGACAAATGGAGCAAATGCTTAAAGACTCTATTTTATTTGCTAAATCAGATATTGAAGCTAGACAGCTACATGAAACGCAAGTAGATGCCAATAGGACGCTTGAGGCGATTGACTCAGCACTTGCTAAAGATAAAGATATGATTGATCAACAAATGTTTGATGACATTATGCAGGCCAGGTCCGAGCTGGAAGCAGTGGTCAGTCACACTGAAGAAAAAGTCATTCAAAATAAAATAGATCATCTTGAAAAAACATGCGCCGGCTTTGTGGAGATGCGTATGAACGCTTCAGTCATGAAAGCCATGCAAGGTCACAACGTCGATGAATTTTAAACTGTCACAAAAACCAGGAAAATAACATGCCACAAATTATCATCTTACCTCATCACGAACTTTGCCCAGAGGGTGTTGTTATTGAAGCAAAATCGGGCGAAACTGTGTGTAATGCTATGTTGGCAAATGATGTTGAAATTGAGCACGCCTGTGAAATGTCAAACGCCTGTACAACGTGCCATATTTATGTGCGCGAAGGCTTTGACTCATTAGCTGAATCCGATGAAACAGAAGATGATATGCTTGATAAGGCCTGGGGTCTAGACCCAGACTCACGTCTATCTTGTCAGTCAGTTGTGAGCGATACGGATCTGGTAGTAGAGATTCCAAAGTACACCATTAACCAAGTCAGTGAAAACCACTAAACTTTGGTTTTTTGTACTGTGTTTTGTCAGATTTAAAGAAATACTCAATCGCATAGTATCATCTATGCTCAATCGTCTTTTTTAAATCTGCCTCACACAATAACAAAATCTCTCGTCTAAAGAGAGATTGATTTTTTAAAACTTTAGGTATTTAGAAATAAAGCCTTCAGACTCTTCTTTTGAGCCAAACTCAGCCACCACGTCCATTGGTTTTTCTTTAGAAATTATCCATTGCGGCATTGGTGGGTTTTCGCTGCTACCGCAAGTTTTGCCCAAATTCTTTGGGTGGAATATTTTGACAAAAGTTGGGTTTTTAACATCATCAGCATACACAATACCGCAGTAGCGCTCATCGTGTTCGTCATCGATAATAGATTTTATTTGTTTAACCTTCTTAACAAAATCATCTGCATCTAAGCATTTGCTTGGCATTGGCTGTAGCGTGTCATAAACAAACCAATCATTTGGTGTGCTAATCAGTGTTTGTAGTAATTGGTCACAATCATCTAGTTGCATAATGCCAACAAAACGACCTTTAAATTTTTGAAAATAGTCCATACGAAAAAAAAAGCCTAATTAAGGCTTTCTAGTTTAATGATTTTTAAACCCTATTGATGATTTTATCAATAGGGTAAATAGCCACTATTCGATTGTAATACTTGGGAATGAGCTCATTGCACGATCTTGTTGAGTAAGCTTGGCGCTTACATTTCTAGCAATTTCTTTATAGATTTCAGCCACTCTACCATCTGGATTTTTAGCAACTGTTGGTGTGCCTTCGTCTACATCGGTTCTAATGTCCATTTCTAGTGGTAGTGCACCCAGGAAATTAACATCCGCTTCTTTAGCCATTGACTCGCCACCACCAACACCAAAGATAGCTTCTTCATGGCCACACTTAGAGCAGATGTGTAATGACATATTTTCAACAATACCTAAAATTGGAATGTTAACTTTTTCAAACATTTTTAGACCTTTTTTAGCATCTAGCAGGGCAATGTCTTGTGGAGTGGTAACAATCACAGAGCCACTAACTGGGATTTTTTGCGATAATGTCAACTGTGTATCGCCAGTGCCAGGTGGCAGGTCGATAATCATGTAGTCAACACCGCGCCATAATGTATCACGCAGCATTTGCTCTAAAGCTTGCGTTACCATAGGGCCACGCCAGATCATCGGATTGTCTTCATCAACCAGATAGCCAATTGACATGCTCTGCATACCATGACCTAAGATTGGTAGTAATTTACCCTCTGCAGACGTATCAGGCTTAAGCTTACTAACACCAAGCATTCTTGGCTGAGAAGGGCCATAAATATCCGCATCTAAAATTGCAACTTTTGCACCTTCTGCTTGAAGGGCAAGTGCCAAGTTTACCGAAGTCGTTGATTTTCCAACGCCACCCTTGCCTGAGGCAACAGCAATAATATTCTTAACTTCTGATAGAATCTCAACTCCTTTTTGGGTTGAATACTTCACAATTTTGGTTTCAATATTAACACTGGCATTATTAATGCCGTTAGCAGTTAAAGCGTCCGTTATTTGCTTGCTTAGCTCATCATGATAGCCTTTAGCTGGGTAGTTGAGTTCAATCGTGATTTCAACTTTATCACCATTAATATCAATATTATTAATTGAATTTGAAGAGACAATATCTTGCTCAGTGTATTTATCGACAACACTACTTAAAATATTGTTAATGTTGTCAACCGTTAAATCTGCCATATTCTTGCGCCTGTATTTCAGTAAAATGATGCTATTTTATCGTATAACGATATCACTCAACCTTAATATTAACAAGCCTATCTTATGAGCTCAAGAAAAATTTTAGTCACGTCTGCACTGCCTTATGCCAATGGCGAAATCCACTTAGGACATTTGCTTGAATACATCCAAACTGATATTTGGGTGCGTTTTCAAAAAATGATGGGTAACGAGTGCCATTATGTCTGTGCTGATGACGCACACGGCACCCCAATTATGCTGAAAGCCAACGAACTTGGCATTACTCCAGAAGAGTTGATTAAAGGGGTGAGTGAGCGCCATCAGGCTGATTTTAAAGAATTCTTTATTGGTTTTAGCCAATATCATTCAACCCATAGTGAGGAAAATAGAGAAATTTCAGCTGATATTTATAACAAGCTTAACGATAAGGGTTTTATCAAAACCCGCACCATTTCCCAAGCATTCGACCCTGAAAAACAAATGTTTTTACCTGATCGCTTTATCCGTGGAGAATGCCCAAAGTGTGGCGCCAAAGATCAATACGGTGACAATTGCGAGGTGTGTGGTGCAACTTATTCACCTACAGAACTCATTAACGCTAAATCAGCTGTTTCAGGCGCAACGCCTATTACCAAAGATTCTGAACACTATTTCTTTGATTTACCGCAGTTTGAAGACCAACTCAAAGCTTGGACAGAAGCAGGGCACTTACAAGTTGAGATTAGTAATAAACTCGCTGAGTGGTTTGAGCAAGGCTTGCAGCAGTGGGATATTTCTCGCGATGCACCATACTTTGGCTTTCAAATTCCGGGTGTAGAGAATAAATACTTTTATGTGTGGCTGGATGCACCAATTGGCTACATGGCTAGCTTTAAAAAACTGTGTAATGAAAAAGGCTTAGATTTTGATGAATATTTCAGTAAAGATTCTAAAACTGAGTTGTATCATTTCATTGGTAAAGATATTATCTATTTCCATGCACTCTTTTGGCCAGCGACCCTTATGGGATCTGACTACCGCACGCCAACGGCGATTTATGCACACGGATTTTTAACTGTTAATGGCCAAAAAATGAGTAAATCGCGTGGCACCTTTATCCAAGCTAGAGCCTATTTAGACAGCCTTAATCCGGAATGTTTGCGCTACTATTACGCCTACAAACTCTCGAGCAAAATTGACGATATTGATCTGAATTTGCAAGATTTTAAACAAAGGGTTAATTCAGATTTGGTTGGAAAAGTGGTTAATATCGCTTCTCGCTGTTCAGGGTTTATCGTCAAAAAGTTTGACAAAACTTTGTCTGCCTACGCCATCGAACCAGAACTTTATAATGAGTTTGTTGACAAGGGTGAAGACATCGCCAAACTTTATGAAGCACGCAATTACAATCAAGCCATGCGTGAGATTATGAAACTCGCTGATAAGGCCAATCAATATATTGATGAACACAAACCTTGGCAGCTAATTAAAGAAGAAGGTAGTGAGGCACAGGTGCACGACGTCACCTCGCTAGCGCTTAATTTATTTCGTGTACTCATGACTTATCTTAAGCCGGTGTTGCCAGAGATGGCCAAACAAGCTGAAGATTTTTTAAATATCGACACGCTTAATTGGGCAGATCTTAAACATCCGCTTACCAAGCACCAAATTAACAAATTTAAGCCGCTCATGTCACGCATCGAAGATGAACAAATTAATGCCGTGATTGAAGCTTCAAAACAAACAACCATACAACAAGAGTCAGAACAAGAAGAGGACGACAGCATGATTAGCATTGATGATTTTACGAAAATAGATTTACGCATCGCCAAGATTGTAAAGGCCGAGCATGTTGAAGGTGCTGACAAATTATTACAACTCACCCTTGATATTGGTGAAGAAAATACTCGTAACGTTTTTGCCGGCATTAAAGCGCACTATAAACCTGAGGATTTAGAGGGTCGTTTAACCGTTATGGTGGCTAATCTAGCGCCAAGACAAATGAAATTCGGCCTTTCTGAAGGTATGGTGCTGGCAGCGGGTGACGGTAAAACGCTACACATTTTATCCCCTGATTCTGGCGCAAAAGCAGGGATGAAAATCAGCTAAAAATTTAGCAAATTTTCAAAATATCCTGAATTTATGACAAAATACAGCTTAAACGGGTGTGCAAACACCTATTTAAGCTTAAAAATAGGCTATTTTTAAGCACTTTTTAATCAAAAGTTATTAACGCCTATAAAATTTAGCAAATTCTTTAAATGGGTAGTTTTAAGGTGATATTAACGTAAAATACTTCTTTCTGGAGAAGTGTCAGAGCGGTTGTGTTGCTCGCTTGGAAATCTTTCCTGGAAAAGAAAATATTTAGACCGTTTGATTTATATTGGAGAGATGTCAGAGCGGTTTAATTTGCTCGCTTGGAAAGCGGGTGTACGGTAACGTACCGAGGGTTCGAATCCCTCTCTCTCCACCAAATTCACCTTTTATCAAAAGTCATAACCTATTATAAACATTGTTGTATAGGGTGATATAAGGCATTTAATCTTTATAACCTCCTATAAAGAACTTTGACATCCTATCATTATATGAGTAGAATCATGGGTAGATTTTATTATTATTGTATTTTCTACTCATATGTCATTAACCGAAACTCAAATTCAAAAATTTAAATCTAAAGATAAAGTTTATCGAAAATTAGATAAAGACGGTCTTTACCTTGAGGTTGCCACAAGCGGCACAAAGTCTTGGATACATCGATATAGTTTTAACAATAAATCAACAATGAGAGTTATTGGTCACTACGACAATAAATCGATGTCCTTACGCTCAGCAAGAGAAGAGTTGTTAGATGATAAAAAGTTATTGGATAGGGGCGTAAACCCAAAAGACGTCAAAGGGAAAAATAAAAATAAATCCACTTCTGTAGGGGTAACTTTTAAAGATGTGTTTTTTGAATGGCACAACCTTCAAAGTAATAGTTGGAGTCCTGCTTACGCACAAGATGTTATAGAGAGGGCTTCTAATTATCTATTACCATTTATTGGCTCAAAACTAGTTCGTGACATTACACCACAAGAGATGATTACCCTTCTGAAAAGGATGGACGACAAGGGTGTACTTGATACTTTGTCAAAAGTAAGAAGCATAGCGAGCAGGGTGTTTAGATATTCGGTTGGGATAGGCATGTCAGATGTAGACCCTGTTAGGGATATTCCTAATGATATTTTTACACCTAAAAAGAAGAGTCATTATTCAACAATGACAAAACCAAAAGATATTTCAAGATTGCTAAAGATGATTGATTGTCACCAAGGGACACATCAAGTTGAAACTGCATTAAAGTTAGCACCTTATTTGTTTTTAAGACCTGGAGAATTGACAGGGTTAACTTGGGATGAAATTGATTTCGACAATAGTCTTATAAGGATTGACGCACAACGGATGAAAATGAAGGTTGAGCACCTTGTCCCTATGAGTGAACAGGTTGTTTCAATAATCAGAGAATTGCAAACTATTAAGACCAACAGTAAATTTTTGTTTCCATCTCCAAAAAGCAAGAGCCAACCTATTACAACCACCGCTTTACGTGCCGCGCTAAGAGGTCTTGGTATTAGTAAAGAAGAGTTTACCCCTCATGGGTTTAGACATATGGCAAGCACCCAATTGAATGAATTAGGGTATAAATCTGACATTATTGAAAGACAATTATCCCATGCTGAAAAAAACAAAGTTCGAGCAGCATACAACTATGCTGAGTATCTAAGTGAAAGGGTAAAAATGATGTCAGAATGGGCGAATTATCTTGATAAATTAAAATCTCAATAAAATATAGACATGATAATAATAAGGTCAATATAGACAAAAACATACAACTATATTTACACTTTGTATCGTATGGTTTACACTTTTAAAATCACCACTATAAATACGCAAAAAACCTTGTTGCATCAATCTCTGTAAGGCTTTATTATCGCTCTTAAGTTCATAGGAAAACCTGTGAAATCTCATAGAAAAAGGAGCAAAAATGTCGAACACAATAATCAAGTTGGATGAAGTAAAAAGAAGGACCACATTTAGCGGGTCAACAATCTATCGTCTTGCAGCAGAAGACAAATTTCCAAAGCCAATTAAACTTTCTGAACGCTCTTCAGGGTGGCTTTTGAGAGAGGTGCATGAGTATCTAGAAAAGCGAATACAAAACCGTTAAAAAGTAGGTGCGCTTTTTACACCACGCTTCTTGCTCAGATGACACTCTTACCATTACAACAACACAATTCGTATAACGATGAACGTTGGGTATTTAATAGTATCTATTCTCTTTAAAAGAAGGTTTGTAAAACCAAGCAACGAACGAAGTGAGGCGCAGTAATTAAACAGAGTCTTGGATGCTACGAAGTAGTATCGAGAAACACAACCGATAGGGCGTTAGTAATGAAAAAACCAAGAAACAGAAAAACTGTAATTAATGATGGATGGATAGATTACAACGGAGAAAAGATAGAGATATGCAACTCATCAAAATTTGGCATTTATAAAAAAATACTACTGTCTTTTATAGAGCAGTTAGATACGGCAATACAAATTCACGGCAGGGTGTTGGTACTTAGAAGTGATTTCCACATGAATTTCTATACAAGCGACAATAAAATATTCTCTAATTATATTAAGAATATCAAGCAGTATCTCAAAAGACATTATGACATAACTAATATAGGTTATCAGTGGGTACGAGAGCAAGAAAAGGCTAAAAAGCAACACTATCATCTTGTACTGATGTTGGATGGCAACAAAATTAGACATCCTAGTAAATTAAACAAAATCATGAAGAGCAAGTGGCTACCTAGAGGGCATATGCACATACCTGAAAACTGTTTTTATTTGATTGATAAAGACAATATTGAAAAGCAAAGACCTGAGGCTATCTATAGAGCCTCATATATGGCTAAATCAAGAGGAAAAGGAGTTAGACCAGCACAAACCAAGGATTTCTACTGTAGCCGTTTAAAACTTAAAAATTGTGCCTAATAGATATATCTTCCCATCCTTTTTAGAAGAGAGGTCGGCAGGGGAAACTGGGTCGTGTGTGAGGTTTAGTATTTTTGTTGCAATCCCAATGTTTGTACTTTGCCCCCAGTCTATCTCGTATTTTTTATCCATTTATCCACCTCAGTAGTTTAAGTAGTTCTTCAATTAGTATATTTAGTTCTTCCATAGTCTCTTTGCCATCTATTATTTTGCCGTCTTTGAAATTTGTCTATTTTTTTAGCTGGCCATTTTCATACCACTTAGTCCACTTACCATCATTGTAATTACGTTCTGACTTTAAGTTCTCTTTTAGACAAGGAACTATTGATATTACGATGCCCTTAGTGTTATGGCTTAGTGAAAGTAAATACGGAAACTTTATCATTAACCTGCATCCCACTGGTGATGCCTGATGGATTAGCAATAATCTTATCACCAAACTTCAATCCACTACTTTTTACACTTACCTTGCCACTTTCAATAGTATTGAATAACCATTTTTGGTTTATATTCGTATAAATATATCTTAATTCAGCCTTGTTGGTTTGTGGATTAACAACCCAAACCATTTCTCTGCCTTTTACTATTCCAATTGCTGACTTTGGAATTTTAGGCCACATATTAGTTAAATCACATGCCTCAATAAGCAGTTTAGTTGCTTCAGAAAATCCCGAAGTTTGAAATTCAAGTATTCTTTCAGATTTCAAAAATGGAGTAATCTGAATTAGTAATCTATTAGTGTCCATCAACCACCTCATTGTAAATTCTATTTCTTCTAAGTACGTTGAAGCGCCACCATACCCTGATTGGTGGCTTGCCGTTAATCCTAGATGAAAGGGCGCTAATTGACCATTAAAAAATTGGTTACTCCCCCACAAATAAGCCGATTTACTGCCTTTATCAATACGCACCCACACTGGATTTTCAATGTTAGTGTGAATGGCAACCCACTCACCAAAATCAACAAACGCTTTAATGTCGCGCTTACTCTTGGTACAACTAAAATTCAAAGATACTGGCTTACCTATACTATTTTTATTGGTTGCCTCTAAAGATGCGGTTATCTTTACAGAGTCGTCCATCCTTGAAACACTTCTATCAATTTTCCATTTGCCCATTGAATTGGCATTCTCCTTGGGAATACCAGGTTCAACAACGTCAGTAGTCCATCTATCAACAATTGGTTTTTGGTTAACCTTGCCGCCACCTTCTGCAACTAAAGCATCTCTTTCTGCGTCAGTAGGTGGACCTTTAGCTTGACCTAACCACCCAGGTACTTCCGCTTCAACAACGTCAGCAGCCCATCTATCGGTAATTGGCATTCGGTTAGGTTCGGCATTCCCCTCAGGAAGCATTAGGTCATCGCTGTAACAACCAACTATAAAAAATGACAGTAAAAAAAGGACTAATGTTGTTCTTAATTTCATAATTTATCCGACATATTCAATAATCATTTAGTGATTTTAGTTTCATAATATTGCTAGAATTATTGTGTATTAATTTAAGTTCAATTATAGCTCAATCCTATATTCATATCAAAATGAGGATAAAATAAATCTATGATAGACAGCGGATTACAACAAGAAATTAACTTTGTTATGACACAGGCGCGTAACAACCATTTAGAGTTTGTGACGGTTGAACATTTATTTTAATACTTCCATAATTCATATTCATTCCAATTATCTTTAGCTAGCTTACTCGCTTCAATATCACTTCCATTTAAAGCTTCTTCAATTAAAAGTTTTGCCTTAACTATATCTTTCTTGACACCTTCTGCTTCAAGATACATTACTGCCAAATTGTTTTTAGCCATAAAATCACCACCTTCTGCTGCTTTTTTATACCATTTAACAGCTTTTTTGTTGTTTTTATCAGTCCCATTTCCTTTGTGATACATCCAACCTAGATTAGTTTGCGCATTAATATGACCTTGATTTGCCGCCTTTTGATACCACTTTATTGCTAATTTATAATCATGTTGTATATCGTTGTTAAAAGTATACAATATGCCTAAATTATATTGTGCTTTTGCAAACCCTTGCTCTGCCGATTTGACATACCATTTAATGGCTTCAGTGTAATCCTTACCTATGCCCAAGCCTTTTTCATAAACGAGAGCCAAGTTATGTTGAGCGTTAGGGTATCCAAGTTCAGATGCTCTTAATAGCCATTTAACTGCTTCCTTATAATTCACTTGTGTTCCTTGGCCATCAATATACATCAGAGCCAAGTTATGTTGAGCTTTAGGGTCTCCAAGTTCAGATGCTCTTAATAGCCATCTAACTGCCTCCTTATAATTCACTTGTGTTCCTTGGCCATCAATATACATCAAAGCCAAGTTATATTGAGCTTTAGGGTTTTCTTGTTCAGCTGATTTTTGATACCAGTATATAGCTCGAGAATAATCTTGTGACACGCCTAAGGCATGATAATACATTGCCGCCAAATTAAATTGAACTGTAGCATCGTTTCCAAGTTTGGCTTGTATCCATGTCTTATAAAATAATGTCTCAAACCTTTTATTTACTTCAATTTCTTGCACGCTCTCCTTAACCATAAGATTCTCTGCTACCCATACAACAGAACTGCCAACAATAAACACAAAGCCCATAGACTTAAATGTATTAGATAAACCCTTCTTAAATCCAAAGCGTCTAAAAAAGTAAATTAGAATCCCTAAAGGCCCTAAGAGTATTATTGATAAAGTAAGTGGTGGCTCAACATTATGATATTTGGCATGCTCTACACACCAAGCAAAGAATAAAAAATTAAATACTAAAGCTGCAGCTAAATTGTATCCATAAAATTGGTTGCTATTAAGACTGCTCTCGAGTTTTGCATCCAAAATAAAAGATATAGACATGACTGCCGCAATTAACAATAAGTAAATATTTTTCTTTGCCATTTTAAATACCCTGGTGGTTTATTTCTTTGGTCATTATTTTTTACAGCCTGAATTGTCCAAACCCCACGGTGTTTTTGTATTACAGAAGATAGCTCCTTTAATTTCTGCATTTTTTAATTTGGTTTCTGTAAGGTCTGCATCTGTAAGGTTTGCTCGATGAAGTATTGCTTCCTTAAGGTCTGCTCCTGTAAGGTATGCTCCTGTAAGGTCTGCTCCTGTAAGGTTTGCTTCTCTAAGGAATGCTCCTGAAAGGTGTGCTCCTGTAAGGTCTGCTTCTGTAAGATTTGCTTTTCCAAGGTTTGCTCGATGAAGTGTTGCGTATTTTAGGTTTGCTTTTGAAAGGTCTGCTCCTGTAAGGTTTGCTTCTCTAAGGAATGCTCCTGAAAGGTTTGCTCCTGTAAGGAATGCTCCTGAAAGGTTTGCTCCTGTAAGGTCTGCTTCTGTAAGATTTGCTTCTATAAGGTCTGCTCTTGTAAGGTTTGCTTTTGTAAGGTTTACTCTTGATAAATCACATCCTACGCAGGCGTTTAATGCGTTAAATTTTAAAAGATTTTGTGCTATCTTAGCGTCTTCACTCTCTACTGCGAATACAGGTTGTGAGAATACAAATACAAAAAATAAAGCTGTTAGTAGTGTTTTCAATATCATGACACTGAACTATACACCTTGTTTTTACAGCGGACAAGAGGGTGGTTTCAATTTAATCCAATACCTTATCTTCGCCATAAGCCACAATTTCAATTTTAATAGGAGCCGCCTCTTCCATAGATGTAACACGAAGTTCTTGTGATTTGAACTTAGGGTAGGTGTATTGTGCGATTGTTTTGTAACAGTTAATTTTTTGGTCAATAGGTGTTAAGTCAGACTCAGCAATTTCAATAAGCCTCTGAATCGGATTGACGTTTAATTCAAGTAGTAAATCATCAGCCTTGATTAATGTCTTTTTATTAGGCGTCCCTTTTTGCCTTCCACCTAATTTTTCATGTCCATTTTCAAATGCCATAGATAGTGAGTATTTAGTATAAAATTAGTAAAAAGTAACAAGATATGAGTAGAGAATTGAGTAGAAATTATAAACTTATCTTTAATTTTAATTAAAAAACAAGTAGTTATAAGTTTAGTTCTATTCCCTCTCTCTCCACCATATTTTTACTTAAAAATCAATGACTTATAAATGTTTACAAGTCATTGACACTACATTTTTCACGTGAAAATGTACTTAAGTTTTTTCCTAGAATTGCCACTGTTACTGTATTTTTTGAATAAAAATGAGGGATTCTTGCCCTCTACCAATTATCAAAGCAAGGAGTAAATTGGCTGGACATTTTCAATGGGTCTTTTAGGTAATAAGTGTTAGCCCTTATGTGTCAGCCAAGGACTTTTAATCACTTTTATTTAAACAGGCGACCCACCTTATAAAATAATATTTTTTTCAGAATCAATGATGTGATTTAAAACTTGATCCCAATCCTGATCAGCCATTTTATTGATAGAAAAATTAGCTATTATTGAGGTTTCGTTTTGCGTTTCAATGAATTTTAATTCATTTTTTAGGTGGCTAGAATCTGGGAAGTAGCCTACATCTAGAACAAAATATTTTAAGTTAGTCATGTTGTATGTTTTATCGGTTAAATGGTAAGTATGTGATTAGATTTGTCTAATTCTGCACGAAATTGAACTTGGTCTATTTGTTGCATGTTGGCATCGTCAAGTATTGATAAAGGCTCAATTTCACACAATTCCAATAGCTCTGCATTTTCAATAGTCTCTGCATTTTCTTCAATATGCCTATCAACAAAAATACAGCTGACACGGTGTCCAAATATTGTCAATCCAGCTGCCACTCTCATTGCTTCCGCATGATCACTTATTGCAAATACTAGAATATCTTTTTTAGTGTTAGATATTGTCATATTGATACCACCTTATCATGGTTGGCAATCATTTCACTTAGGTTTGTTTGACTACCCATAGTAGCAATTGAAGTTGTATTGGGAAGATATCGATCCCAAGAGTGGTGGCATGCTACAGAGTTTTCTATTATGTTTAGATTTTGCTTAATTTTTGCATCTTCTAAAGTCTTTATGCCTGCACCTGTAAAAAAGCAGCTGTATTGATATTTTTTCCTTATACATGCATCGCTTAGTGGAAGTAATAGGTCTGCACCACGCTCTTGGCTAATAATAAATAATAAGCTCATTTTTTAACTCCTTAATCAATAATTATTTTTACATTTGTGTAATCTAAAGCTACAAGGTTGGCAAAAACTGCAAGTGATGTAGAAATATCTTTTGATTGAATGATGATCTTTTCATGTTTTGACTGGGTTTTAGGGTTATCGACAAACCTCCAGTTTTGATCTTTCATTTTTTGAATTTGACTTTTTAGTACTAGAAAATTTTCTCTCATTCTTCCTAGATAGGCGCTAGAGCGGAACAGTTGCCTCTTACTTCCACTAGCTTTACCTGTTGCCTCAACTAATTGTTTAATATTGTTATTTGACCAAATCCATATTTTTTTTTGCCCAGCAAGAAAAAATAAAGCTGCCAACGCTTGGCTTTCTTTTTGACTTTCTCCATAAATCAATAATTCATCGGTATGGACTATGTTGGATGTGGAAAAAGCCCAAAAAATATCCCTAAAACTAGCCAGTTCTCCTTTAGATTCAAAGTCGTTAAAGGGCATGCATTTAGTTTTTTTAGCACTATAAAGTGTACATTCCTGGAGTTTACTGGAATTTACAGGGACTATATTTTCTAAGAATTCTTTGCTTAAATTATTTGTATAACTAATATCGGTATTGGCTATCGACTCACCAAGATGTAGAAAAATACTTATCCCAATAATGTAGAGCATTAATTAACAGCCTCCGAATTGGCGCTCAGGTATTTTTAAGAGTGTATTGTTATTAGTTGTAGGGGGGTTCTCCATATAGTGATCCATTAATTCAACAACTGGAAGAAATCCATAGTCGTCCCCCATATTTATATTTAGATCAAAATTTTCAATATTTTGTGGTGTATTCATATGCTTAATTTCTTCTGGCGATAGCTTGGCAAATGGGAAAATAAGAAGCAGTACAATTAAACTAATTGTTAATGCAGATGAGCAAAAAATTAAACCTAGTTTTGTTTGGTATTTCATATGGCCTTTTGGTTAAGTAAGACTAATGTACATTAAGTAAAATGCAGTCGCAAAAGCAATTAACTGAGCAGTAGTTTCATAATCCATTATCTAATTACCTTTAAAATGTTTAACAAGTGTTTCTATTGACAGTATTTCACCTGATTCTGGATGAATCGCAGCTGGCGTAAAGAAAGGTACGCCATTTCTAGAAGTTTTCAAAGATTCAGGCGTTTTAGCGAACATGTAGAAAAAAATCACGACTGTCATTATCATGATTAGTACTGATATTACTAAAAGCTGCTTATCTTTTGCTTTGTTAAAAGTCATGAGTTAATTTTTTTGTAAAAGAACTTTCCAGCTCTGATCAGAAAAAACTGTTCCTAAATGTGTACTACTTAACTCCGACTGCATTGATGCTAAAGATTCCATTGAAGTGGGATTATCAATGACTATCTTGACAATATCACCACTCTTGGCATCATTCATTGCGCCTTTGGTCATTAACTGCGGTCTAGGGCATGAGAATCCAAGGCAATCGATAGTTTTTGTAACATTTATCACGTCTCCGTTATCAAGGGTTATTGTGGGATCATTGTCGCTGATGTTAGTCACTTTTTCAGTCACTTTTTTTGTAAATAAACCCATTACTTATCTCCTGTTGTTTGTAAAGATTTTTTTGCTTGAATTTTTAAATATATGAAAAGTAAAACTGCAAACTGTATTAGTCCAAAGAATATTGCTGGGATTCCAGTTTTTTCTTGGAGTGTTTCTGCATTTGCAAATCCTAGCTGAAGGGTTTCTAGATTAGGCTCACCAGTCATCGCAATAGGAGCGGGCGGCCAGTAATCAAATGACCAAAGTAATGAGAATAAAAACATACCTATAAAGGTAAATATTAATGCCCAGATTGCACCAACATTACCTTCACCAGACTTAACCCATGTCGATACGGTGCACGCACCTGCAAGAACCATACCTATTCCAAATATAAATAAGCCGATAACCTGATTAAGGCCAACATCAAATTTCATGGTATGGCCTAGACCAAAGGTAATAAATGTTGTAAATCCTATGGTCAAAACCATCATAGCAAGCAATAAAGCTTCAGTATTTCGATAGGTTTTAAACAATATTGCATCTCTTAGAGCTGCTGTATTGCAAAATCTAGAGCGTTGTACTAGTAATCCAACTATAGATCCAAATAAAAATGCGACTAAAATTTCACCAATTACTGACATATCATTCCTTTTTTAAAATCCTAAAACTTTTTTATAAATATGAGAACCGACCCAGGCGCCTGCAATAATCCCGGTCATTGATAGATAGCCTCCAAGGTTTAGTTGTGGCGTCAAACCAAAGAATGTTGAGACGTTGCAAACAAAAGCCAGGCGTATTCCAATACCCATCATAAGGCCACCTATAGTAATCATTACCCATTCAGATAAACTACCTGGAAAGCGCCAAAAGAATTCATTGCTTAACTTTGCCCCAACAAATGCGCCAAAAAGCATGCCAAGAGAAATGTAAATTTTCCAATAACCGAAATCAGGTGGAAATACTATTTGCCAGAAAGGTATTTCATTAATTTTATCTCCTATAATTAACTCAGCGGCTAAGCCAGTCATCATTGTTTCGCCACCTCCAACTGTCCATGCACCTAAAATCAAAAAAAGAAAAATATCAAAAAAAGCAATAGCCACTAATGCAATTCTTGGATCAAGTGATTTTTTAAAAAAGTCCATGTTGGTTATTTATTTTTATAGAAGTTGTGAGCACTATATTTGTTATTTTGAATTCATGGGTAGTATTATTGTATTAGTTTTTAAAATGATATTTTTCAACTATATAAATACAGCCCTTGTAACTAAAAAATTACACAAGTATTTTTTTATAGTAGTTGTTAATACTATTTTTTGTCATGTAAGTTTATAAGCAATATTAATCAATACATTTTTATTATTAATAATTGATGGGTTTATATAGAACACTTTCCGATTTAAAAAAAATGTATAGCAAATGCTACTACCTTTTAATATATTCTTTAGTGCATAATCAAATTCGAAACAATAAAAGAGGCTGTAGTATGAAAGTAAAAACACAAAAAAACGGAGAAGCAATGATGTTAAAAAACAAACTATTAATATTTACAACAATGTTATTTGCAATGGTATTACAAGCAAATGCATCAATAACTATTGGTACACCATTAGTAAGCACCTATTGGTTATCAGATCATAAAGACAAAGTAATTGTGCTCGATGTACAAAAAAAGATAAAAAAAGATATGAAGACAATAGCTGGGGCGGTTTTGGTTGACTGGTCTAAAGTTAGAGCCAAAAAAACAGAAGAAGGAATGGGGTTAATTAAAATGCTTCCCACCAAAGTAGAGTTTAATAAGCACATGCAAAGTTTAGGTGTGAATAATAATAGTGCAATAGTAATTACAACATCAGGAGATGGTGCTTCTAATATATTTTTAGGAACAAGGTTGTATTGGCAGCTAAAATACTATGGTCACGATAATGTAGCAATGTTAGATGGTGGTAATGCAAAATGGAATAACGAGAAGAAAGCAATGGGTCATGGCGCAACACTTTCTAAAGGTAGTTTTGTTTCAACAACTGAAAGAAAGGAGCTTCTGGCTACAACATCAGATGTAGAAAAAGCTGTAGAAAGTGGAGATACTGTGTTGGTTGATAGTAGAGAAGAGGACCAATATTTAGGATTGTTTTATAAGAAAAAGTATGTTTATAAAGCAGGACATATCCCTGGTGGTAAATCGGCTTTTGGTGGAACATTCTTAAAGCATAAAGGAAAGACCTTTCAAACAAAGAAAAACATAGCGGATATTTTTAAGGCTAAAGGAATAACGACTACAGGAAAGGGCATAGCTTATTGTAATAGTGGTCATTGGGGAAGTGGAACATGGTTTATACAACATGAGATTTTAGGCAATAAAAACTTCAAGCTATATGATGGTTCAATGCATGCTTGGACAAAAGGAAACAAGAGACTTGTAAATAAAATTATTTACGAATAATCACTTACATTCAAACCATTTAATAGATGGTTTGAATGTTTTTATATTTATATTTAGGTTTAATTTAAATTTAAATATAAAAACATTCTAATTAGGGCGGCAATATTTCAACTAGAAAAATTATATTGGTCTTTATGGTACTTATCTTTTTAGGTGGTCCCATAAAGGCCAATTCTATTATTGGTATAAAACAAGTGTCTTTAATTGAATATGATGAGCAACTATGTAGTTCAGAGCTGGTTATTATTAGAGGCGATCTTGCAAAGCTAACCAAAATAACAACGCCTGAATTATATAAAAAAGGGTTAAAAATCCGAATAGATGGAGCTTTTAGAACACTTAACTGGATTTGCAGAGGGGTTATTGATAATAACCTCAATGTTTCATATTTATTTAAAGAGTTAGAGCAATTGTTTATAGCAAAAAAGTTTCAAGAGTTGTATTTGAAGCTTGATTTTTTAATAAAAAAATATCCACTAAATCTTGATCAATACTTACCAGGTAGCGCATCAAAAAAAGATACAAAGGTTGGGATGAAAATTTATCAGCATTATTGCCACGGCTGTCATTTGAGCCATAACGACCAAATAAAGATGCCAGCATTATCATTAGAGATAATGGCTAAAAATCTTTCATCTGAAGAGTTTATTGCGCGTATGATTGCCGGAGTTAAGGGTAATGGTGTAATTGCGCTAAGAAACCCTTTGAGTCGTAAAGATATTTCCAGTATTTATAGCTATTTACTGTATAAAGAATAAATTACAACAGCATGATGTCCTGTCATCACATTTTTTTAGGTAGTTAAATATGTCCACATTATTTTCTGATCGTAAACTTAAGCACTTGTTTAACGTTTGCTCAACTGAACAAGTAAAAGAGTTCGTCCCACTTAAGAGAAGTATTCGCATACATGGGCATGGTACGACCATTAGACTGGAAGAAGCTTATTGGACAGTTTTAGAGCAAATGGCGGAAGATGAAGAGTTGTCATTGGCAAAATTGCTGGAGCTGATTAGCGACACCTGTTTAGTGGCAAATGATAAAAACCTTGCCTCTTGTTTGCGAGTATTATGTTTAAAGTATATTAATATTTATTATTAGCACACTTTAGCAACTCCTCTTGTGCCTTTATTGCATTTCCCAGACATATGTAGAGGGCTATTCTCACTACTTTAGTAATTTTAGATTGTTGTCTTAATTTATTGGGGTGTTATAGTGTTAGTAATTTGGACGCTTTAAGCTCGAATGGTGAGATCTTTAGAGGCGTGATTAAGCTACAAAGAATGTCAGCTGATTTTCCCTACTTAGTTTTAAAAGATACAAGTTGTAGTGGTCTGACAAACTGTAGTGGTCCGTTAATCTTGGACTTATTTTAAGTTGCTTTTACCGGTTTAGGGGTGCCCGTCATTGCATATAAAATTGGTATTTAGGATGTTGTATTTACAATCGATGTTATTTAATATCAGTTTTTTATTTTTAAACAAAAGTTTAACCACATTTTCACTACATCTGCCATATGTGCACCTATGCACAGGTTGTTACACCTCGTTAAAACCTTGTTGTATAGCGATATTTAACTATATAATACATTTAAAAGGGGATTCGAATCCCTCTCTCTCCACCATATTTTTACTTAAAAATCAATGACTTACATTTATTTTTGATTTTGTTTTAACCAAATTTTCACGTGAAAATTTGGTTGCATTTAATTAATTTAACAAATATCCAAAAAATTATTGAACAAAATCTAAAGTCAACAGCAAACGATTTTCTTCACTAAAAATTTCCGGTGAACGGTGAACCAGGCCTAAATCTCCATTTTCTTGCCAAAGTGTGCCTTTGAGTAATGCCACATCTCCATAATTAAGCTTTTGAATATCGCTATGATTTTTATATAGTCCAGATATATTATCAGGTAGGCCATTGCTCCCTCTGCCTAATTTAGTATGATTAATAGCTTCATGTGGCAACCATTCTGTGGCTACACCTTGGTATGTAGTAACAAGGCGACAAGGAACTCTGTCAACATGGAATCTTGGACACATAACACTATCAAGAGATTGCAACCGCAAGCCCACTTGCTCAATCTCAAACAAACAACAAAACATATCGGCAAGTTCAGCAATATCTCTTTTTAATTTTGTTAAATTATTAACACCACTAACACCATCAAGAGATTCGCTAACGCGTGAAAATATATTTTGTGGTGTTACGATCATTTCTGATTGAAATTTAGGGTTTAAAGCTAAAAACTTTTTCACCGAGCCTTGAGTTTCTGAAGGTAGATTGCGCTTCCAAATAGCGATATTGACACCTTCTTGGTAAATATCTGTAAAGATAGTTGGGCTTTCTCCTTGTGATGCGTGTTGCGATACCAAAGGTATGCTATGAATAAATTCGGGTTTAGTGGTATGAATAGGGTTGGTAGATAACATAACTCTCTCTTATTAAATATATATAAAAATGGTATAACAAGTATTATATATAATTGCAATATTATTGCAATTATATATAATATATTTTTTGGATATGAAAGTGATATTTTCTCCACTGAGAGTAGATGTGTCGTCTCGTATAGTGCTAGTTAATATCACCATTACAGTGGGTGTCGATGCAAATTATGCAAATCTATAAAGCAATATTAAGCTTTGACAATCCAGCCTTGATGCAGTCAGCATTTAGTCGTACATCGCATTAATTTTATCCAAATTTATTTAATTATTTGATATTTTATTTTATACATGGTATATTATTGCAATTATTATTACAACAGGCAACTATTATGAATAAATCAATCGTAGCATCATTATTAATAGCAACAAGTGTATCGGTCGATGCGAATGAAAAAAGGCATGCGAGCGCCCATGTGCATGGGTTAAATAATGTGGAAATGCTTCTTAGTCAAAATCAATTGAATGTGATGTATCAAATGCCAATGGTGCAGATTAATGCTGAACACGATCATGATGATCACGAAGAAGGTGGACTGATTGCTTTTATAGAAGAGTTATTTGGCCATGGCCACGATGATCATCATGACCATGAGGAGGAAGAGGGTCATGATAACGAGCATGAGCACAAAGAATCACACAAAGATGAGCATGGACATGAAGATCATGATGAGGACAAGATAGTAGTACCGGAGAACCTATCAGAAAAATTAGCTGAATTTAAAGACAACACTGAGTTGTTTAAATTAGCATCTGCTGCAAAGTGTTCTATTGTAGATTATGATTCTGAACTTCATCAGGTTTCAAGTGAATCTAAGCATAAAGATATTGAATTGTCTTATCAGTTTAAGTGTAGCAATCCTGAGAGGCTTGATAGCATTGAGTTTACTGCCTTTAAACATTTTCCAGGGCTAAATGTAATTGTTTTAGATGCACTTATTAATAACAAGGCGATTTCTAAAAAAATAGACTCGGATGATGGTAAAGTTGTTTGGTGATTTTAAATACCAATAGTCTTCAATATACTTATCAAAATGGGAAAGTTATTAGCTTTCCCGATATTGAGATTAAAGCTGGTCAAAAGGTCCTCATCATTGGATTTTCTGGATCTGGAAAAACAACCTTATTAAATTTAATTGCCGGTGCTTTAAAGATCCAATCTGGAGAGGTAAGCTTACTTGGAAATAGCTATTCATCCATGTCTTCTACCGAGCTAGATAGACTTAGGGCAGATCATATTGGTTATATTTTTCAAACACTTAATTTGATTCCGTTTTTATCTGTTGCTGAAAACATCTCATTAGGCGTTAAGTTTTCGCATAGCAGGGGTTTGCTTGTTAGTAACTTGACAGTGGAAATTGAAAGACTGCTTAAGTCGCTTGGGCTAGATAAAGAAGTGCTAGATAATCCTGTTGATAATCTTAGTATTGGCCAACAACAGCGAGTTGCTGTTGCTAGGGCGCTACTTGGAAGTCCTAATTTGATTCTTGCAGATGAGCCCACTTCTGCACTTGATCAAGACTCAACCAATAATTTCTTAAATGAGGTGATGCAAACATTCAATCCGGAGAGTCAAGCGATACTTATGGTTAGCCACGACTTATCGCTTGCGCCACACTTTGATACAGTGATTGATTTTAATAAAGCCAATGTTTAAGTTGTTATTCAAATCAATTCGCTCAAGAATACTGCCAGTGTCTTTAGTGACAATAACATTGATGGCATCAATGGTTTTGTTGTTAAGTATTGAGCGTATACAGAAGGCTACAGAAGAGGGTTTTAATCAAAGTATATCAGGCGTTGATGCAATTATTGGTCCACGATCAAGCTCTCTTGAGCTTGTGCTTTATACGGTGTTTCATATTGGTCGACCTACTAATAATATCACCATGCAAACGGTTGATGATATTAAACAAAGAAAAGACATAGATTGGCTTGTACCGATTGCTTTAGGGGATAGTCATCAAGGTTTTAGAGTGATAGCCACTGAAAAAAACTACTTTCAACATATTAAGTATGCGGGAGATAGGTCACTTTCCATGTCTAGTGGTTCGGCCTTTAATCAGATTTCTGAGGCGGTAATTGGCGCAGATGTTGCAAAAAAATTAAATTACAAGATAGGCTCAAGTTTACAAATTAGCCATGGATCTGGTGAATCTATTGGTATGAAGCATGATGACTTTTCATTTAAAGTTTCTGGCATACTAAATAAAACAGGTACTCCAATAGACCAAGCTATTTTTGTAGATTTAAAAGGATATGAGTTGATTCATATTGGTTGGCAAAGTGGCAAAAAACTCTTCAGTCTTGATAGATTCGATATGTCTTCAATAACAAATGATGAGCTAACTCCTAAAACGGTCACCGCTGCTTTTGTGGGTTTAAAATCAAAGCTAACATTATTCAAGTTTGCTAAAAGTATACAAAAATATTCAGATGAAGCCATTTCTGCAGTGATTCCAGGAATTGCACTATCTCAATTGTGGTCAGTTATTGGTCTTGTTGATAAAGGATTTGAATTGTTAAGTTGGATAATTATTGTGATTAGTTTAATCGCTATGGTCACACTTATTATTTCTAGTATTGAAAATAGAAAACGTGAAATGACTATATATAGGGCTAATGGCGCTAGCGCATTCTTTTTATCTAAACTGGTGGTATTTGAGGCGCTATTAATAGGTGTAACTGCAATTATTGGCGCTATTGTATTTGTTACAATTGTTAGTTATCTTGCGACTGATCAAATAAATGTAGCTCTGGGCATCACCCCTAAGTTTGAGTGGGTTAGTTTAGAGGAAGTAAAGATATTTGGTATTATTTTGTTAGCTGGTGTATTAAGTAGTCTTGTGCCAGCGATAATGGTCTTTAGAAAAAACATACATCATGGTTTGAGTTAAATAAAAATGGTTAATAAATTTATTGTTGTTATATTGTTATTTTTCTCATCTGTTTCTTTTGCTAAAGAGGTTTCAGATGAGTATCTAAGTCAGTTGGTCGACGGCTGGAATTTATTGGCGCCGTCTGAATTATATGACTTCATTCCAGAAAATATTGATTATAAAACCATGAATAGTCCTGAATTTCAAAAAAAAATTGATAATGCCGGCAATCAAATTAATAGCTTAATGGATGGAAAGGTTATTGAAATTGCTGGATTTATGGTGCCATTAAAAACTAAAGGTTCTAGTGTTACACAGTTTTTATTAGTGCCAGAAGCCGGGCAATGTATTCATGTTCCACCACCACCTTTAAATCAAACGCTGTTGGTTGAAATGCCTGAAAACCCTACGAATATTAGAGACATCTATATCCCTATTATTGTTACTGGAAAAGTTTCAGTTGGCTCTCAAAGCTTTGATATAGCAGACAGCGGTTATTCATTGACTGATGTAACTGTTGAAAATCTAACTTTTAAGTATGAGGATGATCTTTAATGATTGATAAAAGTGAATTGTTAAACAGGTGCACAAAGGCAGGAAAAAGTGTCACACCCCAAAGAATGGCTATTATTAAACAATTATCAAAATCAAGTCATGGTGTTTCAGCCTATGATTTGTTAGAGCAAGTGAACGCTGCTGGTCATGAATTTAATATTAGCACCATCTATAGAGTTCTTGATTTTTGGACTGAAATGGGGGTTGTGCACAAAATTGAATCTAATAATACATATCTAGTTTGTAACGATTCGCATGACAACCATCTACATATTTTGTTTCATTGCACTAAATGCCATGAAATTGAAGAGTCCTGTCAATTTTCAAAACAAATATCTATCCCTGATAATAAAAAGTTTATAGCTAAAAAAAACCAAGTAGTAGAATTGCAAGGGTTGTGTAGTGGTTGTAAAATTGCCTAATTGATGATTTTTTTTAATTATTAGGCTTGCCTTGTATTGAGCTAACAAACTGTAGTGGTTTGTTAATTCTAGGCGCACTTTTTAGTTTCTTTTGAATGATAATTTGATTAATATAAGTTTAACCACATTTTCACTACATCTGTCATAAATGCAGCTAAATACAGCTAGTGATAATTTTAAAAAACCCTTTTACAGCGCTATATTTAGCTATATAATGCTTTTTTAAACGGATTCGAATCCCTCTCTCCACCAAATTTTTATCTTCTACTGTGTTAATTGTATAAAAATATTCAATCACATAGTTTTAACTATACTCAATCAAATTTTTCTACAATATGCCTTGTAGAAAGAAAAAAACCATAACCATTCTTATTATGAATCTCACACCAAACTTCAAACCTGAAAATATTGTTAAAACGATTGATGGTCTTACTAAAAAAGGCCTTGAAATTGTAACCCAAGCTGAGCAGGGTAATGACTGGGATAGTGTTGTCACCATTACTGATAATTTTGAATGTGAATTAGGTAGAGTGACTAGTGTTAATTCACATTTAAACGCCACGATGTTTAATGATGACTTTAACGCTGAGTATGAAAAAACATTACCCATTATTACCAATTTTTATTCAGATATCTCTAGCAACAAAGCGCTTTATACAGCGTACAAGAATCTTAAAAACACTAAGTTAAATAAACAACAACAGCATATATTACAAGAAGCGATTGATGGTTTTGAGTTGTCTGGTGTCGGGCTAGAGGGTGAAGACTCTAAGCGCTTTAAAGCTATTAAAGAGCGATTAAGCTTGCTCAGTAATCAGTTTTCTAAAAACTCCCTTAAAGCTACCAATGAATGGACAAAGTCTGTTGAATTAGACGAGTTAAAGGGTTATGGTGAAACTGAGCTGGCCAAGATTAAAACAGATAAAGGCTATGAGCTCAGCTTGCAAATGCCTGTGTATATGGACGTCATGACTTATCTGGATAATCGTCAGCTTAGAGAAGAGGTTTACAGGGCTTATGTATCTCGTGCTTCTGAGGTGGGAATCACTTCAAGTGAATATGACAATCAAGCCATTATGGATGAGATTCTTGCACTAAGACATGAAATGGCAATCATTCTTGATTTTGATAACTATGCTCAGTTGTCTATTGAGTCAAAAATGGTTGAAAGTGTTGATCAAATCCTAGATTTTTTAATGAATTTAGTGGATAAATCAAAGTATCAAGCGCAGACAGAATTAGACGAATTAGCTCAGTTTGCAGGTATAACGCTACAACCTTGGGATTTAGGTTTTTATAGTGAACAGCTAAAAGAGCAAAAGTTTGGATTTAAAAAATCAGACCTAACGCCTTATTTTCCAGAACACAAGGTATTGGAGGGGTTGTTTTCTACCATTGAAACTTTGTACCAAGTTAAGATTGAACAAATTAATGAGTCGAGCTACCACCCAAATGTACGAGTGCTGCAAATAACTAGTCAAGATGAGTTGGTGGGTAAAATTTACTTGGATTTGTATGCTAGAAAAGATAAGCGTGGCGGCGCTTGGATGGCGGATTATCAGCCTTTAATCAAGAGTGACAAGCCTGTTGCTTTTGTCGTGTGCAATCTTAACTCGCCTAGTGAAGGTAAGCCGGCACTGTTCGAGCATGATGAAATTGTGACTATTTTTCATGAATTTGGCCATGCATTACACCATGTTTTAACCAAAGTTGAGTATCCTTGTGCAGCGGGTATTGCCGGTGTTCCGTGGGACGGCGTTGAGTTGCCCAGTCAATACATGGAGTTTTTCTGCTATGAGCGAGATGTGGTTATGCAAATGTCTGAGCACTACCAAACTAAGCAAAATCTGCCGGATGAATTAT
This sequence comes from Candidatus Thioglobus autotrophicus, assembly GCF_001293165.1. Classification (NCBI taxonomy): domain Bacteria; kingdom Pseudomonadati; phylum Pseudomonadota; class Gammaproteobacteria; family Pseudothioglobaceae (SeqCode); genus Candidatus Thioglobus; species Candidatus Thioglobus autotrophicus. Next base: position 1,442,507 of record NZ_CP010552.1, read on the forward strand.
ATGAAAAATTAATCGCTGCTAAGAATTTCCAATCTGCTATGGGTATGTTGCGTCAGTGTGAATTTTCGATTTGGGATTTAAAGACTCACTTAGGCTTGGTTGATGCCTACCAAGTGTTGGCCGAGGTTCGAAAAGAGACCGCTTTAATGCCAAGTATTGATGAAAATCGTTTTTTAAATACCTTTGGGCATATTTTTGCGGGTGGCTATGCGGCTGGTTACTTTAGCTACAAATGGGCAGAGGTTCTCGCAGCAGACGCTTATTATTATGTGCAAGAAAATGGCGGTATTGGCTCAGGGGCATCCCTTGATTTCTTGCATCATATTTTGGAAACGGGCGGCTCTGAGGATTTTATGGTGAGTTATGAAGCCTTTAGGGGTAAAAAACCTGAGATTGATGCTTTGTTACAGGCCAATGGGATTGTGAATTAGGTACAATGCTTTTTATTTTTTAGGAAAAGACGATGATTAAATTTATCTTAAGCGTTATTATTATTTTGGCCTTGATTGGCGGTGCAGTTCAATTTGTTTCTACACCAGAAAGTTGGGCGCTAGTGGTTAACAAGGAAGTGGCATTAAACAGTATTCAAAATGGCGCTATGATTGTTTTTGAATTTTTTGAAGGTTTGATTGCTGATGCAGACCAGATTAAAGGTGTAGATCTTACGGTTGAAAAGTAGCTTTTAGCTCTGATTTATAACAATGCCTAGCTCTATGCTAGGCATTTTTTTTACACTTTAGACAGTAAGATGCTGCCGTTAGTGCCACCAAAGCCGAATGAATTGGAAATGGCATGATCTATTTTCATTTGACGCGCTTCATTGGCACAATAGTCTAAGTCGCAATCTGGGTCTTGATTGAAAATATTAATGGTAGGTGGCACTACCTGGTCTTTGATGGCGAGCGCTGTAAAGATCGCTTCAATGCCACCTGCAGCACCCAATAAATGACCTGTCATAGATTTGGTAGAGCTCATGACTAAGTTGTAAGCGTGATTACCCAATGCTAGTTTAGCAGCATCAGTTTCCGCTTGATCACCTGCAGGTGTAGACGTGCCGTGTGCATTGATATAATCAATTTGATCGGTGTTGATGCTAGCATTACGCATGGCATTTTTCATACAGCGCGCTGCACCTTCGCCACCTTTTGAAGGTAGGGTCATGTGATAAGCATCACCACTCATGCCGTAGCCTGATACTTCAGCGTATATTTTTGCACCTCGCGCTTTGGCGTGTTCGTATTCTTCAAGCACTACCACACCTGCGCCATCACCCAAAACAAAGCCGTCACGGTCTTTGTCCCAAGGGCGAGAGGCTGTTGCTGGGTCGTCATTGCGAGTAGAGAGGGCACGCGCCGCTGCAAATCCGCCTAAGCCACAATTAGTGGTTGACATTTCAGCACCACCTGCAATCATAACATCAGCATCACCATATTCGATTAAACGTGAAGCATCGCCAATGTTGTGTGTACCGGTTGTACAAGCGGTCACAATGGCAAAATTTGGCCCTTTAAGGCCGTATTTGATAGATAAGTTTCCAGAGATCATGTTAATGATCGAAGAGGGAACAAAGAAAGGAGAGATGCGCTTGGCGCCTTTCTCTCTAAATAAGTCAGCTGTTTTTTCAATTGTGCCTAAGCCGCCAATGCCAGCGCCAATAGCCACGCCAATACGCTCGGAATTTTCATCAGTTACTTCTATACCAGAGTCTTCAAAGGCTTGAATGCCAGCCGCCATACCGTAATGAATAAAGGTATCCATTTTTTTGGCGTCTTTAGGTTTTAAATAATCAGTGATTTCAAAATTTTTAACTGAGCCGCCAAAAGTTACTGACTGACCCTCAGTTTCAATATTGGTTAGAGCGTTGATGCCAGATTTTCCTGCTAGGATATTACTCCAAGATTCTTCAACCGTATTGCCAACGGGTGAAACAATACCCATACCAGTAATTACAACTCTTCTTTTGCTCATAATATCACTTTTTTTAAAAATAAAAAAGGCGCTTAATTCTGTGAAGAAAGCGCCTTATTGCTTAGCAAGCTAAACGGAAATTACAAATTGTTGTTGACGTAGTCAATGGCTTGTTGAACCGTTGTAATGTTTTCTGCTTGATCGTCAGGGATTTCACAGTCAAACTCTTCTTCAAGAGACATAACCAATTCAACAGTGTCTAGAGAATCTGCACCTAAGTCATCAATAAATGAAGCGTTATTATCAATATCACCACTTACGTCTAATTGCTCAGATACAACTTTTTTAACTCTTTCCTCAATGCTCATTTGCTACTTCCTGTTTAGTATAATAAAGTTATTATTTTATCGATTATTGACTACAAAGCAAGACTAAATTGCAAAAAAACTAGATTAGTTTTGATAACGAGTTGGATCTGTGATTTTTGCCTCATAAAAGCCTATTTTTCGATATTCGCAAGCATCGCAAACCCCGCAAGCTTGCCCTTGTTCGTTGGCTTGATAACAGGTAGTGGTGTGTGCATAGTCAACACCAAGCGCTATGCCTTTTTGAATAATTTGAGCTTTGTTGAGATTTATTAATGGGGTTTGTATGTGGATTTTTTGTCCTTCAACGCTTTGTTTGGTGGCTAGATTTGCCATGGTTTCAAACGCATCAATATAGACTTGTCGGCAATCAGGATAGCCGGAATAATCCAGTGCATTAACACCGATAAAAATGTTTTGACAATCAAGCACCTCAGCCCAAGCTAGTGCATAGGACAAGAAAATGGTGTTCCTAGCGGGAACATAGGTAATAGGAATTTTGTCACTTTCTACAAAGTCAGGTACGTCAATATTTTCATCTGTGAGAGCAGATCCACCAATATCTGAGAGTGAAATTTTCATCACTCGATGTTCGGCCGCCTTAAAATGCTTGGCAATGTTACTGGCAGCTTTTAGCTCTGATTTTTGTTTTTGCCCGTAGTCAAAGCTTAGTGCATAACACTCAAATCCTTGTGATTGTGCTATGGCTAGTGTGGTGGTTGAGTCAAGCCCACCAGACAGCAAGACCACTGCCTTTTTTTTAATATTAGACATTGGCTAAATTGCCTTTTTCTTCTAGCCATTTTTTACGATCGGGTGCTCGCTTTTTACTCAAAAGCATATCCATGGTTTGTTCTACTTGTAATGGATTATCAAGGGTTAGCTGAATAAGTCTTCTGGTATCAGGCAGCATAGTGGTTTCGCGCAATTGTGCTGGATTCATCTCTCCCAGCCCTTTAAAGCGCTGTACTTGGATTTTAACGCGTTTATTTTCACTTTCAATTTTTCTAATAATACTATCACGCTCACCATCATCCAAAGCATAATGCACTTGCTTGCCTGCATCGATTCGGTACAAAGGTGGCATGGCAACATAAATATGCCCCTCTTTGACCAATTTTGGAAAATGCTTAACAAATAAGGTGCAGATAAGTGTGGCGATATGTGCGCCGTCAGAGTCAGCATCCGCCAAGATGCAAATTTTTCCATATCTTAAATTGGAGAGGTCTTCGCAGTTGGGTTCCAGTCCAATAGCAACGCTAATATCATGAATTTCATTACTCGCTAGAACCTGTTCTGAATCTACCTCCCAAGTGTTTAGGATTTTTCCTCTCAGGGGTAAGATAGCTTGATATTCTTTGTCTCGTGCTTGTTTGGCAGAGCCGCCCGCAGAGTCTCCTTCAACTAAAAATACTTCAGTTTGAGTTAAGTCGGTGCTCGTACAATCAGAGAGTTTTCCAGGTAGGGCGGGGCCACTTACAATCTTTTTACGAATTATCTTTTTATTGGTTTTAAGGCGTGCCTGGGCATTGCTAATAGCTAATTGGGCAATTTGCTCAGCAATATCTGTATGTTGATTAAGCCACAAACTAAAAGCATCTTTAACAACACTAGAGACAAAGCTGGCGCATTCTCTAGAGGATAGTCTTTCTTTGGTTTGACCTGAAAACTGCGGATCTAAAATTTTAATAGATAATACGTAGGCGATTCGTTGCCAAACATCATCTGGTGTAAGCTTGATATTTTTAGGGATTAAATCTCTAAATTCACAAAATTCCTTCAGGGCATCAGTCAGACCTGAGCGCAATCCATTAACGTGCGTTCCACCATTGATGGTGGGAATAAGATTAACATAACTTTCAGCGACAACATTGGTGTTGTATTGGGTCCAAGCCAGCGAGCAGTTTAACTGCTGCTCGCTAGATTCAAAATTAACCACAAAAGGTTTTTCCGGTAGATTATCAAGCCCATCTAATGCCATTGATAGATAATCTTTTAAGCCTTCTTGATACATCCACTTGTCAGTAGTGTCATCAATTTCATTGTAAAAATTTATCTCTAATCCTGGGCAAAGTACCGCTTTAGAACGTAAATTATGACGTAGTTTGGTGGCTGAAAATTTAACTGTATCAAAAAATTGAGCATCTGGCGTAAATTTAACCTTGGTACCTGTGTTTAGCTTGCCAACTTTCCCAACAACTTCTAACTCGGTTTTTTTAAAGCCATTTGTAAAGCTAATGTGATGCTCTTTGGCGTCGCGTTTAATCCAGATTTCTACCAAAGTGGATAGCGCGTTAACCACCGATATTCCTACTCCATGAAGGCCGCCAGAAAATTGATAAGAATCATTAGAGAATTTACCACCTGCATGGAGCTTAGTCAGAATAACTTCAACACCCGATTGACCTTCGCCCGCATGCATATCAACAGGCATACCTCGACCGTTATCTTCGACAGAAAGAGAGCCATCTTTGTACAATATGACACTAATTTTATTCGCATGCCCGGCAACCGCCTCATCAACACTGTTGTCGATTACTTCTTGTGCAAGGTGGTTTGGACGCTCGGTTTCAGTATACATACCAGGGCGTTTTCTAACAGGCTCTAGCCCAGTTAAAACCTCAATCGAGGAAGAATCGTAATCACTCATATTTACCCAAGAATAGTTTCACCTCTCAAGAAGGTGTTAGACAGAATGCCAAGTATCATACCAAAAAAAGCCCCGTAAAAACGAGGCTTTTTGTCATCAATTGCGCAATAAAAAACGCAGTAGATTTTTACTACATCATACCACCCATGCCACCCATATCTGGTGCAGCTGGCGCACCACCTTCTTGAGGAATATCGGTAATCATAGCTTCTGTGGTAATCATTAATCCAGAGATACTTGATGCATGTTGTAGGGCTGCGCGTGTTACTTTAGTTGGGTCTAAGATACCCATTTCAAGCATATCACCGTAAGTTTCATTACCGGCGTTATAGCCATAATTTCCTTCACCATTAGCAACATTATTAAGCACAACAGAAGCTTCGCCACCACCATTAGAGACGATTTGACGTAATGGCGCTTCCATAGCACGCATTAGGATTTGGATGCCAATATCTTGGTCGTGATTGTCACCTTTTAAATCAGTCATGGCGCTAATTGCACGAACTAAAGCAACACCACCACCCGGTACAACGCCTTCTTCAACTGCTGCACGAGTCGCATGTAGTGCATCATCAACACGGTCTTTCTTTTCTTTCATTTCTACTTCAGTCGCAGCACCTACTTGAATCACCGCAACACCGCCAGATAATTTAGCCAAACGCTCCATTAATTTCTCTTGATCGTATTCAGAAGTTGTCGTTTCGACCTGTGCTTTAATTTGGGCAACACGGCCATTAATAGCTTCTTTTGCACCTGCGCCATCAACAACAACTGTTTCATCTTTACCGACTTCAATGCGCTTAGCGCCACCTAGTTGTAATTCTGTTACACCTTCGAGTGATAAACCAATTTCTTCAGCAATAACTTCACCACCTGTTAGGATCGCCAAGTCCTGTAAGATTGCCTTACGACGAGCGCCAAAACCAGGTGCTTTAACAGCAGCTACTTTTACAATGCCGCGCATATTGTTCACGACTAGAGTAGCAAGCGCTTCGCCCTCAATATCTTCAGCGATAATTAATAAAGGTCTGCCAGATTTTTGCGCGATTTCTAATGTCGGCAATAAATCACGAATATTGGAGATTTTTGCATCATGCAATAAAACCAGTGGATTGTCTAAATCAGCAGTCATAGCGTCCTGATTGTTAACAAAGTATGGTGATAAATAGCCACGATCAAACTGCATACCTTCAACCACTTCTAGTGCATTATCAAAACCTGAGCCTTCTTCCACAGTAATAACACCTGCTTGTCCAACACGCTCCATAGCTTCAGCAATAATATCACCAACAGAGTTATCTGAGTTAGCTGAAATTGTACCAACTTGGGCAATCGCCTTAGTGTCGTTACAAGGTTGAGATAGTTCACGTAGTGCATTAACAGCAGCTTCTGTTGCCTTATCAATGCCGCGCTTAAGATCCATAGGGTTCATGCCTGCAGCAACAGATTTAACACCTTCTACTACTAGTGCTTGTGCAAGTACTGTTGCAGTTGTTGTGCCATCACCGGCAATATCATTGGTTTTAGAGGCGACCTCTTTAACCATTTGTGCACCCATGTTTTCAAATTTATTTTCTAGTTCAATTTCTTGAGCAACAGAAACGCCATCTTTAGTGATGTGTGGTGAGCCAAATGAGCGATCAATAACAACATTTCTACCTTTTGGTCCTAACGTAACCTTAACTGCGTTTGCTAACATGTTAACGCCGTCTAGCATTAGATTTCTAGCATCTGAGCCAAATTTAATATCCTTTCCTGACATAATTCCTTCTCCTTTAATCGATGATTGCTACAATGTCATCTTCGCGCATTACTAGCAAAGATTCACCATTTGACTTAATTTCTGTGCCTGCAAATTGGCCAAATATTACCGTATCTCCAACTGCCACATCTAACTTAACAACCGTTCCGTTGTCAGCTGTTTTACCTTTGCCGATAGCAAGAATTTCACCTTGAGAAGGTTTTTCGGTGGCTGAATCTGGAATGATTAGGCCACTTGCTGTTGTTTTTTCTTCTTCTATTCTACGAACAATCACGCGATCGTGAAGGGGACGAATGTTCATTTTTTCTCCTAATTAATAAACGATAAATTTAAAACCAATGCTTAACTAAACAGAAGACTCTTCTAAAGTTAATTTAAGCTTTTGCATGGCTTTGTTTTCAAGTTGGCGAACTCTTTCTGCAGAAACACCGTACTTGTCTGCTAGAGTATGTAGGGTTGTTTTTTCTTCTTTCAAGTATCTAGATTGTAAAATATCCAAACTTCTTTCATCTAGTGAAGAAAGCGCTTTGTAAAGTTGCTGTTGTTGGTTTTTTTGAGAGTCGTCAATTAATAATAACTGCTCTGGCGTTTGTGTATTTTCGCCTGTAAGGTATTGCTCTGGCGCATGCGAATCTTCATCGTCAGAATTTTCAAAAGCGACATCGTTAAACTGCAAGCGCGATTCCATTTCTAATACATCTTTACGTCTAACACCTAAGTCTTGGGCGATCTGATCAGCTTGATCGCTATTAAGAGACTGGTATATTTTTGACTTGGCTTGCTTTAATTTGAAAAACAATTTGCGTTGGGCTTTGGTGGTAGCCACTTTGACAATTTTCCAATTTTTGAAAATGAACTCATGAATTTCGGCGCGAATCCAGTACACTGCAAACGAGGCTAAGCGTACGTTTTTATGTGGATTAAAGCGCTTAACAGCTTTCATTAAACCGATCGTACCTTCTTGTATTAGGTCTGCTTGCTCAAGTCCATAACCTTTATAGCCATGTGCAATAAAAGCCACAAAACGCATATGTGACAACACTAATTGCCTTGCAGCGCCCAAATCGTGATTTTCGTATAGTTTAATAGCCAACTCGTGTTCTTGCTCGGGCGTGAGTATGGGCGGGTATTTTTGAACACCTAAAGCACTGGTGGTGTTAGATATTGGTAGGGCGAACTCTGAACTCATTACAAAAGTTAATATAATTAAGGATTAATATTATAGGTTAAATCAATGAGTTAAGCAAGGATTGATGGCTTAATACTTGCTGAGAGAGTTGTAGTCGTTGGGCGTGAATTATTTGGGATAAATCCTCTAAAGCCACTTCAAAATCATCATTAATCACCAGGTAGTCAAATTCATTGTAATGCTGCATTTCACTCACTGCATCTTGCATGCGTCTATCAACAATCGTTTTGTCATCCTGGCCTCGATCGGTTAAGCGCTCGCGTAGGGCCGCTTCAGAAGGTGGCAAAATAAAAATACCAATTGCATCATCGAAAGTTGCTTTGACTTGTCTTGCACCTTGCCAATCGATTTCTAAAATTACATCCGTGCCTGAATCTAACAAATCTTTGACGGTTTGCTTGGCACTGCCATAATAATTATCAAATACTTGAGCAGACTCAATAAAGCCATCATCTTGGTTGATTTGATCAAATTCTTGTTGAGAAACGAAAAAATAATTTTTACCGTGTTCTTCACCAGGGCGAGCAGTACGTGTTGTATGAGAAACAGAGACGCATAAATTTTCAGTTTTTTCAATCAGTGCTTTGACTAAAGAAGTTTTTCCACAGCCTGAAGGTGCAGCAACAATAAATAAATTAGCCATTACGTCTCAGGGGTGTAGCCTTGTACATCGTCAGCACCTTCTTCGGAAAAGAAAAATTTATCCATCTGTTCTTTGAGATATTTTTGCGCATTAGGATCCATCATGCTTAAATTATTCTCATTAATCACCATGGTTTGGTGCTCAAGCCATTGCTGCCAGCCTTGCTTTGACACATTAGCTAAAATTCTTTGCCCTAGTTCACCTGGATAAGGTGCGCGATCTAGCGCTTCAAGTTCTTGATTGAGTTTGACACAATGTACGGTATTCATAATTTTTTCATCCTGACGCCTAATATTCTTAGACTTAAAAAATAAACGAACGCTGATAAGCAAACAGTTGTAATAAGCGCCGTTACTCTAGAAAATGCATCTGCATCAATATAGGCACCCAATGTTTGATCAAAGTTCAAAATAAAGAGCACCATTATAAAGCTTGCCATTAAAACTTTAAAAAGCATTTTGACTAATTCTTGAGAAAAAGTAAAAATTGATTGTTTTTTTAAATAATAATACAAAATTGCGCCATTGATCAGGGCAGAAATAGAGGTGGCAATTGCCAGGCCAACATGATCAAAATAATAGCCAAGAATAGCATTTAAAAATACATTGGAAAGCATGGCCACAACACCAGCTTTAACAGGCGTTGTAGTGTCACCTCTAGCGAGAAAAACTGGCGCCAAAACCTTAACCATAATAAAAGCCATTAAGCCCGATCCATAGGCCATCAAGCTTAAAGAAGATTGGTGTGCAGCAAATACACTAAATTTATCATATTGAAATAGAGTAATCATCAAAGACTCTGCCAGCAGAACTAATCCTGCGCAAGCGGGCAGACCCAAAATTAGACCAATTTTCAAAGCATAATCAATAGTTCGAGTAAATTTCTGAGTGTCTTTGTTGGCATAGTGCTTGCTAAGCTTGGCTAGTGCAACAGTTGCTAGGGCGATGCCAATAAGTGCTAAAGGGAGTTCTAACAATCGATCAGAATAATACAACCAAGAAACACTACCACTTATCAGCATTGAGGCAATCATGGTATCAATTAGCAAGTTGATTTGAGAGACAGATACCCCAAATAAAGCCGGTAACATGCGTTTTTTAAGTTTTTTAACGGCCTGATGATCGCCTTTGGCAAGTTTGGGTAATTTTTGAATTTTAATCAGAAAAGGAATTTGAAACAGGAGTTGTAATACGCCACCAATTAGTACACCCCAGGCCAATGCCATAATCGGCTCGGCTAAGTATTGTGACAAGTAAACACTTGATAAGATCATCGAGACATTGAGCAGTACTGGGGTAAAGGCAGGCACAGCAAATTGGTCATAGGTGTTGAGAATACTGCCTGAAAAAGCCGTTAGAGAAATCAGCAATAGATAGGGAAAGGTAATGCGAAGCATATCTGATGCAAGATTAAATTTAGTCAGGTCTGACTCAAAGTAAAAACCCCAGGCAAACATAAAGATAATCACTGGCGCTGCGATAACAGCCACTAGGGTAATAATGATTAAAACCTTTAGAAATTTTGTACCAATATGGTTAATGATATTTTGAACTTCTGCTTGCGTTTCATTGGCTTTTGCTTCAGCCAAGATAGGAATAAAAGCTTGAGAAAAGGCGCCTTCACCAAAGAGTCTTCTTAAGAAATTAGGAATACGAAAAGCCACCAAAAAAGCATCGGTTAGCCCATTGGCACCAAAATATTTAGCAATAAAAAAATCGCGTATAAGACCTAAAATACGCGACAAAAAAGTCATGCCAGTGACGATACTGCTTGACTTTAAAAAAGATTTATCCATTAATAGCAGGAATAGATTTATTCCTCGACAGGGCCACGCATAATACCCACTTTTGAGCCTCGAATACAGTTTACAAACTGCATAACTTCAGGGCTGTCAGATTCTGATTCTTCTAACTCTTTGAGCATTTGATCCAGTAATCGACCTGTTGACTCTCGATAAACCACTTTAAAAGCGCGCTTAATAGAGGCAATTGAGCTAGATGAAAACCCGCGACGACGCATACCTTCAGCATTAATACTACGCACTCGAGTTTGAGTGCCTGAAGCCACCATATAGGCCGGGATGTCTTTATTAACATGACAACCCATGCCGATATAAGTATGAATGCCAATCATGCAGAATTGCTTAACCAGCGTAAAGCCACCCAAAATTGCCCAATCATGAACCCTAACGTGACCTGCTAGCGAGGCATTGTTAGACATAATAACATGGTCGCCAATCTGGCAATCATGAGCAATATGAACATAGGCCATCAGCATATTATTGGAGCCAACTCGGGTCAGTGATTTTTCTTTTTCAGTACCACGATTGATTGTGCAAAATTCACGAATTAAATTTTCATCACCAATGACAAGATTAGATTCTTGTCCTTCTTCATAGGTAATATCTTGAGGGTCGCCACCAATGGAGGCAAAAGAGTAAATGTGATTATTTTTACCAATTTTGGTAGGGCCTTGAATAACGGCGTGAGACTCGACAATAGTACCAGCACCAATCTCTACATTAGCACCAATAACGGCATAAGCGCAAATTTCTGCATCTTTATGAACTTTCGCACTTGGATCTATAATTGCACTTGGATCTATAGCCACAGGATTCTCCTCAAGAATTTTGTTTGTTAATCAGCTGCCTTTTGCGTACACATGAGTTCAGCGGTTGTCACAACCTTACCATCAACAGTTGCCTGACATTTAAACTTCCATATACCACGCTTAACAGTTAGCACTTCCACCTCTAGACGCAGTTGATCTCCAGGCTCAACCATACGCTTAAAGCGTACTTTGTCGATACCCACTAACATATAAATTTGACCATCAATCGGCTTGCCAACTTCTGATTTAAAGGCCAAAATTCCTGTTGCCTGGGCTAATGCTTCAACAATCATCACACCCGGCATAATAGGTTGAGAAGGGAAGTGGCCTGTAAATTGTGGCTCATTGAAAGTAACATTTTTCAGTGCAACCAGTGATTTTCCCACTTCAATCTCAAGCACTCGATCAATTAGTAAAAATGGATAGCGATGGGGTAGGTAGTTTTTAACATCTTGAATATTCATTTCCATAATTATTTTCCTTTTAAATGGGTAAGCTTGATATTTAAATATTGAGTGATTTTATCAAGTTTTGTTAACCAAACACCAACAATCTGCCATTTTTTATGAGGCATTAGTGGCATAATTCCTGTGTACACGCCAGATATTGTGATATTTTTATCAACCGTACTTTTGGCATTCACAACGACATCGTCACAAATATTCAGATGGCCAACAACACCAACCATGCCGCCAATCATACAGCGTTTTCCAATGCGCGTACTGCCAGCGATACCTGTACAAGCCGCAATTGCTGTATCCTCGCCAATGGTTACATTGTGAGCAATATGCACTAAGTTATCGAGTCGCACACCCCGATTAATGTATGTATTTTCCAAAGTGCCACGATCAATTGCAGTATTGGCGCCAATATTTACATCATCTCCAATCACGACATTGCCAAGATGTGCAATTGAATGCCAGCGTTTATACTTATCTCTAGCATTGCCAAAGCCTTCTGAGCCGATCACAGCGCCAGATTCGACAACGACATTGTTACCAATAATAGTGCCTTGAAGAATGCTAATATTTGAGCCGATTGTGCAATTAGCGCCAATTGTTGTGTTGTCTTCAATAACCGTATTAGCGCCAATCGTTGTATCAGTACCAATACTTACTTGTTTTCCAATGCAGCAGTTTGGTGCTACGGTGGCGTTATTTGTATTGGCACTGGCGTGAATGCCATTAGTGTGTGTGACTTTATGTTTGAATAAATGAGTTATTTGCGCAAAAGCCAAATATACATCGTCAACAATAAGAGCGTTAGTGTTGCAAAATTTTTGCAAGGATTTGCTAATAATAACCGCACTTGCCTGGGTGCTTGATAATTGTTCTCGATATTTTTCACTGACCACGTAGCTGAGTTGGTCAGATTTTGCACAATCAATACTGGCCAGACTGGTTATTTTTAGCTCGCCATCGCCAACTAATTCAGCATTAACAAGTTTGGCAATCTCCCCTAGTGTATGCATATTATCCTAATACAGTATTTTTAAAAGCTGGTACCCAGTGTAAATTCAATGGTCTTAGTTTGGTCAGTAGATTTTTCAATTAATGGCTTGGCAGCGTAAATACCCAATGGCCCAACAGGTGTAAGCCATGAGAAAGCAACACCCGTTGACATACGCACTTCGTCAAGACTGACATTGGAGGCTTTTTCTTGAACTGCACCTGCATCAATAAAGGCACTCATGCGCATGTTTTTACTGTCATTGATAAACTTCATTGGCGAGATAACCGAAGTACCTGCCAAAAGTGATAACTCACCACCTTTAGCAATTGTAGTTCCCGTATATGTGGCACCTAAAGAGTTAAAATCAAAGCCTCTTACTGAGGATGAGCCACCTCCATAGTAGCGCTTAAAGAAAGGTAGTTCTTTATCACCATAGCCTTGTGCCAAACCTAAGCTACCATTTACTTTCCAAGTTAAATCATTACCAAGTGGATAATAACTCTTGTGAGAAGCATCAAGTTTGTAATATTGGAAATCTGCAATTGGTAAGGTTAGGTCAAAACTTAAGTTATTTTTACTACCTTCAGTTGGGTAGTTAAAATTATCCAGTGTGTTGTTTGACCAATTAAGATTGGTTTTAACTTCGGTTTTATCATTACTCGCACATTGTGTAGGCTCATAGGTGCTAAGCATAGTAGTGCCACAAGTAATATCACGACTTGAAACTCTGACATCAGCGCCAATACGTGTTTCTTTGGTAATTGGAATGCCGTAACCTAGGCTAAAACCATTTTCATCAATTTTGTATGAAGCGACATCAAGCGCTGTACCATCCAAAGATTTGGTAAAAATACCATAACTAATCGAATGACCATCTTCGGTAAAGTACGGATCAGAGAAATAAAAACTCATTTCTTGTACCGCTGTAGAGTTTGAAAAAGCCGCGTTAAGGGTGTTACCTGTCCCTAGGAAGTTATTCTCCTTAACACCCATATTAAATGAGGCGCCTGAGCTGTTTGAATGGGATAAGCCAATAGAAAAAGTACCGGTTTTAGTCTCTTCAACATTAAAGTGCAGGTTAATCTTATCATTAAATCCTGTTAGCTTTGATACCTCCATTTTTACATCAGAGAAATAACCTAAGCGCTTAATTTTTTTGATCGATTCGTCCAGCTCAGTATTGGAGTATAGGCCACCTTCATTAATGCCAATTTCACGACGAATAACTTCATCTTGAGTTCGGGTGTTACCAACAATGGTGATACGATTAATATAGACTTTTTTATTAAGCGCAATGTTAATCTCTAGGTCGATCACGTGAGACTCTGTATTTTCTTTAGTAATGGGATCAACTTTAGCGAAAGCATAGCCTTGATCGGCAAAAATGTCGGTAATCGCCTGGATGCTTTCAATTACTTTTTTACGTTTAAACACGTCGTTGGTGTTAATGGTTAGCAACTCTTTTAGCTCTTTAATAGATTGATTGAGTAGGTCACCTGTAAAGCTGATAGTGCCGAGCTTATATTCAGCACCTTCACTAATTTGAATATCAATATCAATATTTTCTTTATTAGCTGATAGTTCGGTTGCAATTTTGATGACTTTAAAATCAAGATAGCCTGCATTGATATAAAGGGACTTCATTGCTTCAATACCCGCATCTAGCGCTACTTTTGAGTAGTGATCTTTTTCAGTGAAATAATTCATAATGAGAAAATCAGCCTCGCCAATCTCAAATAAATCTAGCAGGTCATCTTCATCATGTACCTTGCCACCACTGATTTTCATGGTGTTGATTCTAGCCACTTCGCCTTCATAAACATCCAGTTCGATACCAACACGATTTTGAGCGTCAGTCTCGATTTTTTTACTGATTTTAATGCCGTAATAACCTTTGGAAATATAAGAAGCTTCTAGTTGGTCAATAAGCTTATCGAGTTGACGTTTGTTAAAAATCTTTCCCTGGGAAAGATCCATATTTTTAAGAATTTGAGTTAATCTTTCTTCATCAATTACTTTGTCTGAATAATTTAGAACATCAACATATTTAATATGCGGATTTTCTTGCAGGTTGATTTTTAAGATACTGTCTTGTTGTGAAACTTCAATATCTTTAAAGAAATTGGTTTTGTATAAATCTCGAATAATTTGACCAGAAACTTGATTGTTGTAGTCGTCACCCGTTTCAACAGGTAAGTAGCTCAAAACGGTTCCTCTAGAGATGGAGTTTAAGCCAAGTATTTCAATGCTTTTAATGGGTTCAGCAAGTGCAATAGAAGAACTAACAATACTAGTAGAGACTAATAATTTGAGTAACGATTTTTTCATAGAATTCATAAGATTATAATAAACGTATCAGGTCATTATACAGCGCAACAAACGTTAATGACAAAATAACAAACAGACCTAATTTAGCAAAAGTTTGCTGCACCCATTCACTCACAGGTGAGCCTTTGATAATTTCAACCACATAGAAGAACAAATGTCCGCCGTCAAGTAGAGGAATGGGTAGTAAATTTAACAGGCCAAGGCCAATGCTAATAAGTGCTAAAAAAGATAAAAACGGCACTAAGCCAACTTCTGCACTTTTTCCTGCGTAGCTGGCAATGCTAACTGGACCACTAATTTGATCAATTGAAGCTTCTCCAATAATCATTTTTTTGATCATTTTTAGATTGAGTAGTGTCAATTGATAAACCTTTTCTCCTGCAGAGACAAAGGCATCAATAGGCTGCTTCTTAATCAATACTTGCCAGTCTTTTAGGTGGTCTTTAGGTATCGCTACACTTACCCCGACCTTGGGTGTATCGCCTACTAATTCTGGTATTAAGGTGAGCGTTAAAGTGGTATTGTTGCGCTTAATTAATAGCTTAATCGGCCTAATCGGCTTGGCTTGTATCTGCACAACAAACTCTTGCCAAGAGTTGATGACTTGGTCATCAACACTAAGCACTTTATCATTTGGCTGTAGGCCAGCTTTGCTAGCAGCAGAGCCAGGCATAACTGTTTCAATAGTGGCAGACAGCTTAGGCATGGCAAACTTAAACCCTAAATATTGGTCTAATCCTTGTTCAGGATTGGCTAAAAAATCACCGGTTAAATTAAGAGTGGTTGTTTTAAGATTTGCATGTTTAGAGCGCACTTGAAGTGTTAAAGGTTGAGCTTCATCTGCTTGAATAAACTGATTAGAAAACTCACTGATACTTGGTGTGGGATTGTTATTAATACTAAGTAATTCATCACCAGCTTGTAAGCCTGCTTGTGCAAAAAATCCTGATTTTGTAACTGAGTCAACTACCGGTTTAATGCCGTTAACACCAATAATAAAGATAACAGCATAAAGAATAATGGCCAACATGAAATTAGAAATTGGACCTGCCGCCACAATGGCAAAACGCTTATAGACAGACTGCCTGTTAAAAGCTCGGTGTTTTTCTTTATCAGCAACCTGTGCTTCGCCTTCATCCAACATTTTGACGTAGCCGCCCAAAGGAATGGCGCACAGGGTAAATTCTGTTTCACCTCGTTTGAAAGATTTAATCACTTTTCCAAAACCAACAGAAAATCTTAAAATTTTGACATTGAATTTTTTGGCTACCCAGTAATGACCATATTCATGGATGGTAACCAAAATACCAATGGTTACAGCGAACGATAAAAGGGCGGTTAAAAAACCCATATAAATTACAGTTGTGAGTGCGCGTGCCCTGCATCTTTAAGGCGATTTAAGTAAGTTGCCCATAAAGATTTTTGATCAGTTGCGAGTTTATGTAAATGTGTCCATGAATAAATACCACTATCGTGTCCGTCACTAAAAAACAAGATGATTGCATAATTGCCAGTAGGCTCAATGCGCTCAATGGTGACATTTTCCTTGTCAAGTTGCAAGGTTTCCTGGCCAGGGCCGTGGCCAACCACTTCTGCTGAAGGCGAATAAACTCTTAAAAATTCAGTGCTTAATGGATATTCAACACCATCAAAAGTCAGGGTTAAAAGATTCTTGTCTTTATTTAAAGTGATATTGCTTGGTGGCTGCATGATTTTCCTTGTGGCTAAATATAGGCGATATTTTAGCAGAACTATCAATTTTATTAACCTTTAGCTTAAAAAGGCCTTTTGGTAGATTTTTAAATAAGCACGATCACACTGTTAATCATTTATATTTATACAAAAACCCCTTAATAAGTGGATAAAATAAAACCTATGTTAATAAATTTTACAAAAATGCACGGGCTTGGCAACGACTTTATGGTGGTTGACAATACCAGTGGCAATATAAATTTTAGGGCTGAGCAAATCACCCGCCTAGCTGATCGGCATTTTGGCGTGGGCTTCGATCAGTTACTTGTTGTGGAGTCAAGCACCTCTCCCGGCGTTGATTTTCGCTATATTATTTATAATGCAGACGGCTCTGAAGTATCTCAGTGTGGCAATGGTGCTCGTTGTTTTGCTCGTTTCGTTACTCAAAAAGGCCTAACGAATCGTAATCCTATTGTTGTAGAAACCCACTCTAGTGTTATCACTTTGCAAATTAATACAGATAAGACAGTGCGAGTGGATATGGGTAAGCCGAGCTTTGAGCTGGCCAGTATTCCATTGGTTGCACCTGAGGTTCAGCCTAGTTATGATATCGAGGGTTTTGAGATGGGCGTTTTATCGATGGGCAATCCTCATTGCGTTTTGCTCGTTAAAGATTTTTCAACAGTGAATGTTGAGCGTATTGCAACACAAGTGCAAAATAGCAAGGTCTTGCCAGACCAAGCCAATATTGGCTTTATGCAAATTATTAATCGCCATGAGATTAATTTACGCGTTTATGAGCGCGGCTCTGGTGAAACCCTAGCTTGCGGAAGTGGTGCGTGCGCTGCTGTTGTATACGGAGTTGAGCAAGGCTTATTAGATGAAAACGTTTGCGTACATCTCACTGGAGGCGATGCAAACATTGAATATCAAAAAGGTGGTGCGGTATTTTTATCCGGTCCTGCTGAATTTGTCTTTGAAGCTCAAGTGAGTCTCTAGCAGTCTACAGAAAATATTTTTTGGTCTGATTGTCTAATAGCGCTTAAACGTCCGCCCCAGATACAACCGTGATCCATTGGAAAAATATGCTCTTGCTCAACATTGGCGAGTGTAGACCAGTGGCCAAAAAAGATATCTGTGTCTTTTAATAATCGATTTTCATGCATAAACCATGCTTTGTAGCCACTAGGTGCTTGATCAAAATTTAGCTTATGGGCAAATTCTAACTGACCATTGGCCTTGCAAAAGCGCATTCGCATCAAAGCGTTAATGGTATATCGACATTGCTCAAGTTCGCTCAAATTAGCATGCCAAGTATCTGGTTGATTGTGGTACATTTTTGTTAAAAAATCGCCTAAATTTTCACTTTGTAAATGTTTTTGAACTAAAGATGATCGCTCTAATACAGTCTTCTTATCCCAATTTGGCGGAATACCTGCATGAACCATTAGGGCGTCATTCTCATTAATAACAAGCGGCTGTTGGGCTAAAAATTCTAACAAATGTTTAGCATTTTTTGCACCCAGGACATCTGTAAAAGTATCCTTATTATTAGCCTTAACTTTACCAAAGGCACAAGCTAATAAATGAAAATCATGATTGCCTAAAACCATAGAAGTGTTGTCAGTATGAGCTTTAATAAAGGCTAGAGTTTCTAAAGACTTATTGCCGCGATTAACAACATCGCCTAGAAAAAAAATTCGATCCTTGTCTAAGGAGAAGTTAACTTTTTTTAACAAGTGTTGTAGTGAATCGTAACAACCTTGAACATCGCCAATTAGGTAGTTAGCCATTAATGTAGAGTGTAAGGCTCACTTAAAATAAATTCAGGAATTTCTGCCTCGAAACGCTCTCCTTCATCGCTTACCATACCATAAGCACCTTTCATGGTTCCTGTGGCGGTTTTGATCACTGAGCCTGATGAATATTGATAAGACTCTCCAGGCATTAAATGAGGCTGTTGACCGATTACACCCTCACCAATCACATCTTCAACATGACCTGTTTCATCTTGAATGCGCCAATGTCGAGTAAGTAGCTGGGCGCCAACTAAACCTTGATTGACAATGGTAATGGTATAGGCAAATGTATACTGATTAACAGCAGCACTTGACTGCTCTTCAATAAAGCTTACTTGAACGTCAATTTTGATCTTGTTTTTCATAATCTTGAGTTAAGGTGATAAAGGCATTAATATCAAGCATTTCAGCACGCTGAGAAAGGTCAATGCTGGTCTGTTCTTGGGTTATTAATGATTTTAAACAATTTCTAAGTGTTTTTCTACGATGAGCGAAAGCTGCTTTTACAACTTTTTCAAATAGCTTGATATTATCCACCTTGCAAGTTTTAAGAGGGGTTAAGTAAACAATGGCGGAGTCCACTTTTGGCGCTGGATCAAATGATTCTGGCGGTACAACAAAAATTAACTCCACCTCAAAAAATGCTTGCATCATCACACTTAAGCGCCCGTAAATCTTAGAGCCATGAGTGGCTGACATTCTTTCTACTACTTCTTTTTGCAGCATGAAGGTCATGTCAATAACCTTGTCTCGATGCTCCAGCAGATGAAACAAAATAGGTGAGGAGATGTTGTAAGGTAGATTGCCCACCACTCTAATCGGTGGGTGAAATAAATCAAGATCAAAGTTAAGCGCATCACCTTGATGAATAACCAGATTAGGCTTGTTGTAACTATTTAATATTTCGATTAAATCCCGGTCGATTTCAATCACGTTAAGTTGGTCCACTCGATCTAGCAGGGGTAGTGTCATAGCGCCTTGTCCAGGGCCAATTTCTAGTAAATTGTCCTCTCGCTTAGGCGCAATGGTGGCAACAATTTGATCAATAATTTTCTGATCAGTCAAAAAGTTTTGACCAAAACGTTTGCGCGCTTTATGCTTTTTAGATGTGTCTGTGCGTTTCTCAGCCATGCTTTTTATCAATAAAATCTTGTGCATATTCTAACGCAGTATTCAAACTTCCTAGGCTAATATTGCCACTACCCGCTAATGATAAAGCCGTGCCATGATCAACCGAGGTACGAATAAACGGCAAGCCCAGGGTGATATTGACCGCCTTCTTAAAGCCCAATGTTTTAAGCACTGGTAAACCTTGATCATGATACATACTAAGCACACAATCAACCCCTTTAAGCGCGTCAACGGTAAAAGCAGTATCGGCAGGCACGCTGCCCACTAGGTTAAAACCCTGTTGATTAAGTTGTCGAATAAGTGGGTTAATAATTTCAATCTCTTCCATACCTAGACAACCATCTTCACCCGCATGAGGGTTAAGTCCGCAAACAACAATTCGTGGATTGCTAATACCGTAACCTTCTAATGATTGATGAATAATGCGAATGGTCTTTTCTAAAGAGGCTGGTTTAATATTTTGAGCAACCTGAGAAAGAGGTAGGTGGGTTGTTGCAAGCGCGACACGCAAGCCTTTGGTGGCTAACATCATCACTGTTTGATCTGTATTTGATAATGAGGCCAGATATTCTGTATGCCCAGTAAAAGTAGGGTCAATAGTATTAATAATACCTTTGTGAATAGGGCCTGTAACCAGCGCTTCGCATTGATTTGTTAGGCAAAAGTCAGTCGCCTTATCCAAAGTGTTAAGTACATATTGAGCGTTCCCAGCATTTAAAGCGCCAACCTCAACCGAGCCATTTGCTTTAATAGGGTAAACACATAGCTGGCTTTTGCCTAAAATTTTGTCAGACTCAACAATTTTGAGTGGTAAATTTAGTATTTTTGCACGTTTTAATAAAATGTCAGGATCTGAAAAAACCAATAGATTTTTGACTGGTTTTTTTTGGGCATGAATAATAGCCAAGTCTGGCCCAATTCCACCAGGTTCTCCTGGGGTGAATGCAATCGTCATTTATAACATAAATTAGTGAAATTAATAACTTATATTATAGTGTTAATATATAAGAAAAATTTTATATACTGGAATATTTTTCTATCTATATAAAATAATTAAAAATCAATTAGTTATGATAATTTAAAAGAGTTTCTTAGTTATTTAAATTAAATAATAAACACAAGCAAAATGATTCCTATAAAATTCGGATTAATAATAATAATATTCATACTAAAAAACAGGTTAACTATGCGCTTCACAATTACACCTTTAGTCACATCAGTTTTACTCATATTTTCACTACCTTCGCACGCTCAAATTATTAATCAAAATGCCAGTAGTTTTGATTCGGTTTACAACATTCAAACAGTTAGCGGCATGTCGTTAGATAAAAGAGCGCTTTTAGGTGGTGCGGTAGTTTCTTCATCTCAGGTTAATTTATCTGCACAAGTATCTGGCGATGTGTTGAATGTTAACGGCCGTGAAGGCGATATGTTTTCAAAAGGCTCAACCATCGTAATTCTAGAGCAAGAGTCTATTCAAGCGCAGCGTGATTCTGCCTATGCTGAAATCGCCTCGGCTAATGAAGCTTTGAGAAATGCAGGCGTTCAATATTCTCAATCTATTGTTTCTCCTAATAGTGGCGGTATGCTAGGTGGTGTACCAGGTATGTTTTCTATGTTTACCGATCCAATGTTAAAAATGAGTGGACAAGGCAATCCTGAATTTGATAAATTTGCCAATAGAACCTCGAGATACACTACTTATCAGCAAGCTAAAAACAAATTAACTCAAGCAGAAAACAACCTAAAACAAATTGAGTCGCGTCTAAAAGATGCGAATGTTAGTGCGCCATTTGACGGTGTTATTGTTGCTAAATCGATTAATGAAGGTGATGTGGTTCAACCGGGTCAAACCTTGCTAAAATTTGCCAATATTAAAGAGCTTCAGGTGGAGGTTAACATTCCATCAAGATTGGTCAGAAGCTTAAAGCTTAATAAAAACTATCGAGTAAAACTAGATATTGCCAATATTGTTGTTGATGCTAAATTAGCACAAATCTACCCAATTGCTGATAATGCCAAACACAGTGTCAAGGTTAAACTTGATTTGCCTGCCAACGTTCCAGTCTTGCCCGGCGCTTATGCTGAAGTTGAAATTTTCGAGACAGATTCGGGTGTGTTAACCCCTGTAGTGCCAGAAGTAGCCATTATGTGGCGCTCATCATTACCAAGTGTTTTTGTTATTAATCCACTCACTAATAAAACCGAACTGCGCTTTATTCGCTTAGGTGAACAAGTGGGCAAAGACAAGAAAAGTATTTTATCAGGTTTGAAAATTGGCGAAAAGATCGTCGCCAATCCAAATATTCTAATGGTTTCAGGAATGAGTATTTAATTTAACACTTATGTCAAACAACAATACAAACAATAACGATGAGATAGATTTAGGTATTGCTGGAAAGCTAACCAAAGCCTTTATTACCTCTCCACTATCAATCATTATCTTTTTCGCCATGTTGGGTGCGGGTATTATTGGTCTGATTTCGACACCTCGACAAGAAGATCCGCAAATTTCAGTTCCTTTAATTGATCTATTTGTTGAATACCCGGGCGCCTCTTCAGAAGAGGTTTCTAATATTGTCGTAAAGCCACTAGAGCGCCTAATGTCACAAATTTTAGGTGCTAAACACGTCTACTCGGTGAGTGACAAAGGACAAGGTATTATCACGGTTGAGTTTGATGTCGGTCAAGACATGAACGCATCAATTATCAAGGTTCGCGACAAAATGCTGGCCAACCTTGACTTTATGCCACCTGGGGCAAGAAAGCCACTTATCAAGCCTAAAGAAATTGATGACGTGCCCATTATTAATCTAACCCTATGGTCTAAATCGTTAGATGATGGACAACTACGCTCACTGGGTTTGGAGCTGATTCAACAATTAGAAAAAGTAAAAGATACGAATAACGGCTTTATTGTCGGTGGTCGTAAGGAAATTTTTCATATTGATGCTTACCCAGGTCGCTTAGCCGGCTACGGTGTTTCCATTCAACAAATAGCAGGTACTGTTGGTAATGCCAATGTTCGCGAGCATACGGGAAATATTGAGCTAAATGGCTACAACATGGAAGTTTACTCAGGTGACTTCTTTACCAAGGTTGAAGATATTGAAAACTTAGTGGTCGCTATTAACGATGGAAAGCCTATCTATATTAGAGATGTTGCTGATGTTTATTATGCGCCAGAAGACACTGAGCATATGGTCAGCTATTACACAGGAAAGGCCAATAAAACTGGACAAAAAGCAACTGGTGAGCAAGCAGTAACCATTGCCATTGCCAAGAAATTTGGCTCGAATGGTGTTGCTGTTGCTGAAAACATTTTAGCCAAAGTGGAAGAGTTAAAAGGGCGATTGATTCCCGATAACGTGGAAGTAGTCGTTACTCGAAATTATGGTAAATCTGCAAAGGATAAGGTTAATGCCTTAATTAAGAAGTTGTTTATTGCAACTGGCGCGGTCACTGTGTTAGTTTGGTTTGCACTAGGTGTTCGTCCAGCTATCGTCGTGACTTTGGTTATTCCAGTGGTGTTATTAATGACAATTTTCTCCGCTTGGATCCTGGGTATGACCATCGACCGAGTTAGTTTATTTGCGCTTATTTTCTCTATTGGTATCTTGGTAGATGACGCTATTGTGGTCACTGAAAATATTTATAGACGCTGGCTAATTGATAATAAAATTACCATTGGCACAGCGATTGATGCAGTGCGTGAAGTGGGTAATCCTACGATTTTAGCAACCTTTACCGTTGTTGCAGCATTGGTGCCAATGGCAGCAGTGAGTGGTATGATGGGGCCTTACATGGCGCCAATTCCTGTATTAGGCTCAGTAGCAATGATGTTCTCATTATTTGCCGCCTTTGTATTTACGCCATACTTCATTATGAAGTTTGTTCCACCTTTAAATGTCTTGCATAAGATGCATGAAAAGGAGGAAAAAGAAGCCAAAGTCATGTACGCTTTTTATCATTCAACCATTTCTAAATTGTTCAATAAAGCCACTTACGGCTGGAGCTTTTTATTGGGGCTGGTGGTTACATTCTTTTTAGCCATGTCGATGTTTTACACAACAGCCGTCCCCGTTAAAATGCTACCACTCGACAATAAATCAGAATTTGGTGTGGTGCTAGATATGCCAGATGGTACTTCTTTATCGGATACTGCTTCAACGTTGCACTTGATGGCTCAAGAGCTTCGTAGTGTGCCTGAGGTTATTGATATTCAAGCTTATTCAGGAACAGCCAAACCTTTTGATTTTAATGGCTTGGTTAGGCACTCGTATTTACGCCAATCTTCATCTGTTGGCGAACTTCAAATCCAACTGGCAGAAAAAGCAGATCGTTCGCGCTCTAGCCATGAAATCGCCCTTGAAGCTCGCGGACTATTAAAAGCAATAGCAGAAAGAGCTGGTGCAGATTACGCTGTGGTTGAAATGCCACCCGGCCCGCCAGTTCTTAGACCGGTAGTAGCTGAAGTTTATGGTCCAGACAAAGAGACGCGTCGAAAACTGGCTAACGATCTAACAGAATTATTTATTGAATCTGGCACTATGGCGGATATTGATAACTTAATACGTGACGAATACCCAGTGATTGATTTTCAAGTGGATACAGCTAAAGCGTCAAGATTTGGTGTTAGTGTTATGACTATTAAAGAAACACTAGCTATGGCTATGAGTAGTTTTAATGTCGGTACGATTCGTTTGAAAAATGCCTTAGAGCCTTCGCGTATTTGTTTGCAAGTTCCTCTAACAAAACGCTCTCAGCTTTCTTATTTAACACAACTTCCTGTGCCGTCTCAGCATGGTAGCATGATTCCTATCTCTGAGTTGGGATCGTTTAGTTATAAAAAACAAGATGATCTTATTTACCATAAAGATTTGTCAGACGTTGAGTATGTATTAGGTGAGCCTATTGGTCGCTTAAGTGCGCCAATTTACGCTATGTTTGCAGTTGATGATTTACTACTTAAATATCAGACATTAGACGGTACACAGCTCCAAGGTGAATATCTAGGTCCACCAAAAAATCAAAATATTCCGGGTTTTGAATGGGCTGGCGAATGGACGGTAACCTTCGAAACATTCCGTGACATGGGTATGGCGTTTGGCGTTGCCTTAGTGGTAATCTACATGCTGGTTGTCTGGCAGTTTGGTAACTTTATTATTCCAGCGGTTATCATGGCGCCAATCCCCTTAACACTTTTAGGTATTGTGCCTGGACATTGGTTATTAGGTGCGGAGTTTACCGCAACCTCTATGATTGGCTGGATTGCTCTAGCTGGTATTATTGTACGTAATTCTATTCTTTTGGTTGATTTCACTGTGCAAGAATACGCCAAAGGTACGCCGTTTTTTGATGCTGTTATTAATTCATGTGCATCAAGAACTAGACCAATCATGATTACTGCATTTGCATTAGTGGGCGGTTCAAGTGTTATCTTGTCAGATCCTATTTTCCAGGGAATGGCTATTTCACTGTTGTTTGGCGTGCTAGTTTCAACCATCCTAACACTGATTGTAATTCCACTAGGAACTTTGTCAGCTGGCGAAGAGTCTTGTCGAAATATTGCAGTGAACATGGGCTTGTTGCCAGGAGATGCGGATTCAGACGCCAAGTACAATGTCCATAAAGAGGAAAAGTCTAAAAGTAGTCGAAAGACTACTGATCCTAAAAATTGGATTAAGACTGCGTTAGCCAAAAAATCCAAGAAGTCAGATGCTGCCAAAGGGTCTGAGGATGAAAAGATTGATACTAACGGTTTGCTTAAAAAAGAAGATAAAAACGACTTGTAATCAATCAACTAGACTTGTTTAAGCGCAAGTCTTACATACAAAAATACCGACGTAAGTCGGTATTTTTTTTGTCATTTAAATAGGGTTTGGTTAGCGAATGGTTTCGCCTGCTGCTTGCAAATCTGCATGATAGGAAGAGCGCACCATAGGCCCACTGGCAACCTGTGAAAAGCCAAGCTCGGTAGCAATAACTTTATACTTTTCAAATTGGTCGGGATGAATATACGCTTCGACAGCTAAATGATGTTTGCTGGGCTGTAGGTATTGACCTAACGTTAGCATATCAACCTGATGTGCACGTAAATCTTTGAGCACGTCAATGACTTGTTTTTCACTCTCACCAACGCCGAGCATTAGCCCTGATTTGGTGGTCACGTTAGGGTGTTGCTGCTTAAAGGCTTTTAATAATTCAAGCGAGCACTCATAACTTGCGCCAGGACGGACTTTTGGATACAAACTTGGCACTGTCTCAAGATTATGATTAAACACGTCAGGAGGGCAAGATTCAAACACTTCTAGCGCTTTATCCACTCGTCCTCTAAAGTCTGGTGTTAATATTTCAATCTTAACATTGGGTGTACACTTTCTAACTGCATCAATACATTGTTTAAAATGAGTCGCACCGCCATCACGCAGATCATCGCGATCAACTGAAGTGATAACCACATATTTAAGCTGCATTTTCTCAATGGTCTCAGCTAAATGCTCAGGTTCGTCAGTATCAAGTGCTTTAGGTTTGCCGTGTGCAACATCACAAAAAGGGCATCGGCGTGTGCAAATCTGGCCCATAATCATAAAGGTTGCAGTACCGTGGTTAAAGCATTCGCCCAAATTTGGACATTGCGCCTCTTCGCAAACCGTAAACAATCGCTGGTCTCTTAATGTATTTTTCAGTTGCTCTACTTTCGAGCCTCCCGGATGCTTAATGCGAATCCAGCTAGGCTTACGTAGAGCAGGGCGCTGTGAATCAGGTTTAATTCTTAAGCGCGATACTTTGGATTCACCCTTAAGGTGTTTGATATCAATGTCTTGTTTTAAGGCGGTATTATTGGGCACGAGTAATATGATGAATGAGCAGCTGGGTCAGCTGCTTAGCAACCTTGGAAAAATTAATCTTATTATCCGCTAAGTCTTGCATTTGTGTTACTTTCAATCCTTGATATCCACAAGGGTTAATTTGAGAGAATAATGCCAGGTCCATATCTATATTCAAACTTAAACCATGATAGGTTTTACCGTGTTTAACTTTGAGTCCTAGAGCTGCAATTTTGGCATGATTTACATAAACGCCAGGTGCGCCTTCTTCTAAGTGCGCTTGAATTTGATACAAGTCTAGCAACTCAATAATAGCAGACTCAATAATAGCGACCATTTTTTTAACCCCAATTCCTAAGCGCTTTAAATCAATCAAACAATAGATTACCAGTTGCCCAGGGCCATGATAGGTAATTTGCCCGCCGCGATCAGTTTTAACAATAGGCATGCTCTCAATGTTTAGCTCATGCTCTGGTTTGCCTGCAATTCCTTGGGTAAAAACACCGGGGTGCTCTACAATCCATAATTCATCTTCAGTGTCTGTGGCGCGAGCATTAGTAAAGTCTTTCATGGCCTGCCAAGTGGGTAAATACGCTTGGACGCCTAGTTCAACTATTTTCATCTCAGTTTATAAAACGTAGGCTACCAATTCGCAATCTTGCAATTCCTGATTCATTGCGTCTAGTTGCACTCGACTGGTGGCAATAATTTTAAGTGTAATGGAGACATAGCCGCCCTTAGAGCTGCTTTTAGAGCTAATATTATTAGGATGAATCTTATCCGCATGGCGCTCGACAATCGTACGCACAGTTAGGTGTAATTCGTCACAAGTTTTACCAAAAACTTTAACAGAATAATCGCAAGGAAAATTCCATAATTCTTCAGAGCTTAAATTAGGTGTAGTCATATTAAGGGATTTTATCTTCTATTACGGTAGAATATGGCCAGTTTTCATTTTTTCAAGTTATTATGCGTCCAGAGCAAGTTAGCAAAATCCTTACCCAAGAGTTTGAATCCGTCTTTGATGGTCACCACACGCCTGTTATGTTGTGGGGTGCGCCCGGTATCGGCAAGTCTCAAATCATCGCCCAAGTTGCACAAACGCACGAGGTTGAGATTATTGATATTCGCTTATCACAAATGGAACCCAGCGATCTTCGCGGCATTCCTTTTAAAAATGATAAGCTGGTAGATTGGTCTATTCCATCACTACTGCCAGACGAAAAACGTCATGGCAAGCAAGGAATTTTGTTTTTAGATGAAATCACCTCTGCACCACCAACCGTA
This sequence comes from Candidatus Thioglobus autotrophicus, assembly GCF_001293165.1. Lineage (NCBI taxonomy): Bacteria > Pseudomonadati > Pseudomonadota > Gammaproteobacteria > Pseudothioglobaceae (SeqCode) > Candidatus Thioglobus > Candidatus Thioglobus autotrophicus. Next base: position 1,470,153 of record NZ_CP010552.1, read on the forward strand.
TCTGCCGCTGCTTATCAGCTGATTTTAGACAGGCGTTTGGGCGATTATAAAGTACCCGATGGCTGGGTTATTTTTGCAGCGGGTAATCGCCAAGGCGATCGCGGTGTTACCTATTCCATGCCTGCACCATTAGCCAATCGATTTTCTCATTATGAGCTAGACGTTAATCTAGATGATTGGGCGGCTTGGGCTTATAAAAATAAGATTGATGAGCGTATTATTGGCTTCTTGCGCTATCGTCCTGAGCATTTGTTTGAATTTGATCCTGCACACAATCCGGTGGCTTTTCCTTCGCCAAGAACTTGGGAGTTTGTACACCGCGCGCTCAAAAAATTCGACCAAGATTTGGCTTTATTTAGACAAGCAGCTAGCGCCTGTGTGGGAGAAGTGGCTGGTGTAGAAATTACCACTTTTGTGGAGCATATGGCAGATCTACCAAATTTAGATGCTATTATCCAAGGTGAGCAAGTCAGCATACCCAAAGAGCTAGATCTTCAATACGCGATTTGTGCTGCCTTAGCAGGACGAGCAATCGCCGCAAAAGATAGTGATCAAGCACAGCAAATCTGGGGAAATATCCTTAATTTTGCACGTGATTTTCCACAAAAAGAGCTGGGCGTTATGCTAGTATCCGATATGCAAAGAGCCATTGGCGGTGATATTTTTGCAGTGCCTGAGTTTGCCAATTGGGCGGGTAAAATAGCAGAGACTCTATTTGACTAAAAACCTACATGATTAATTTAAATCAACACCAGGAATACACAACCAAACCTATACTACGACTAGGGTTTAGGCCTTTTTTCTTTGCCTCTGGCGTTATTGCTGTTATTTCCATGCTCATGTGGATGATATTCTATCCAGCACTTATCCTTGTTAACAATGCCAATCCAATTGATTGGCATGCGCACGAGATGATTTTTGCCTACGGATCAGCAGTTACTATTGGTTTTTTACTAACTGCTAGTAAAAACTGGACAGGCGTACAAACTCTTTACAAAAAACCTTTGTTAGCTTTAACCTTATTATGGCTTGGTGGACGCTTTTTGCCTTTTGTTGCGCATGATTTTTTAATTTACCAAGCGGTGATTGATAGTAGCTTTTTAGTACTATCAACACTGGCTATTGCTTGGCCTATTATTAAGGCTAAAAACTGGAACAATGTCAGTATTGTGGCAAAGCTAGTCCTATTGAGTGCAGCGCATATTTTGTTTTATTTAGGTCTATTAGGTGTTGTTTCTCAAGGAGTCTATCTAGGTATTTATCTAGGGTTTTATTTGATTATCAGCTTGTTGTTTATGATGTCAAGACGCTTGCTGCCGTTTTTTATCGAGCGTGGATTAGGCTTAAACACTGAATTAAAAAATTCAAAATTTCTAGACTTGGCTTCATTGTTTTTGTTTTTAGCCTTTATAGTGTTTGAGCTTTTCTTTCAAACTATTGCATCCACGATATTAGCCGGATTGTTGTTTATCGTTCACAGCATTAGGCTGGTTAATTGGCATCACCATGGTTTATGGAAAAAGCCACTGCTTTGGAGTATTTATCTAGCCTACGGCTTACTAACTCTAGGCTTTGGACTGCATGCAGTATCTTACTTTGTAAGCATGATGCCCAATATTAGCACGCATAGTTTTGCTTTTGGTTTTGCTTTAATGACGCTGAGTATGATGGCTCGTGTATCGCTAGGACATACAGGGCGTAATGTATTTCAACCACCTAAGCAAATCAACCTCATGTTTATTTTGCTAACGCTGGCATTTATTACTCGTGTCGTCCTAGTTTCAATATTTCCTGAATATTACACCAACCTTATTTTTATCTCTCAATTGTTGTGGATTTTATCTTTCTCTGGGTTTGTTATTATTTACACACCCATGTTTTTTCAAGCGCGTCTTGATGGGCAGTTTGGCTGATGAAAGTTGCTGGCGAATTACTCATTTTAACGCGAGAGCATCACAGTGCATTGTCGCTAGCCAACAAGTGTCTCAATGCAGTTAAGGCAAATAATGAGGTGGAAATTCAAACCTTGTGCGCAAAAATATCGCAAAATTTCAAAATGGACTATTCTGAGCATTTTGACACCGAAGAATCCACTATTTTTACCTTTTTAAGCGAAAAATCAGACGATTTAGCACAATTATGCGCCCAATTAACCCTAGAGCACCAGCAATTGTACAAAATTTCATCAGAATTGGCTAATCAGCCAGAATCTTTAGAAAAATTTGGCAAATTATTAAAATCACATGCTAGATTAGAAAACAGAGAATTATTCCCAAATATTGACTTACTCTCTGCGCCACAGCGCCGACAAATTCTTAACTCTAGCGCTAAACACGGCTCTGCCACAATTTATGAGTGATTCTGGCTATCCTTATTGGCGTAGTGATAAGCTGAAATCTACGCCTGAGCCAAAGGTAGAAGTGATTGGCGAAGATGTTATCTTTGAAAACAATATTGATGATATTGATTTAGAAATGGTTGAAGCAAAGCTTACCAAAGCGCGTACACAGCTTATCTTAGATAAACCTTTTTTGGGAAATTTGGTTCTGCGTTTGCCGTTAAAGGCAGCTGGGTCTTGGTGTAAAACCAGTGCCACAGATGCCAAAAGTTTTTACTACAATCCTAGTTTTATCGACAAACTTAACAACCATCAAACAAAATTTGTACTCATTCATGAGGCGCTTCATTGTGCGCTAACGCACTTCTCTCGACGTGGCAATCGCGACAAACACAAATGGGATTTGGCTTGTGATTTTGCCATTAATCCTTTACTGGTTAAAGAAGGGTTTCGCCCGCCTTTAGATGTGCCCATCTTTAGCAAATATGAAAGCATGATTGCCGAAGAGATTTATCCGATGATTGATGACAGTATTGATACCGAACCCATGGATCAGCACTTGTACGATGATGATCCAAAGGATGATGCTGACGAGTCAGATGGCGGTATGCGCGAAGATAGTCTTGAAGGTGAAAAAGACAACACATCTGGCAAGGGGCAAGATAACAAACCATCATCAGCCAATGCAAATTCTGAGGGTTTGGCTAAGCAACCACCACCACTAACGCCTGATGAAATGCAAACACTCAGTGGGCAATGGCAAAAAAATCTAGCCTCGTCAGCACAACTCGCACAACAAGCGGGCAAACTAGAGGGTGAATTTGCCAAATTGATTGATTTTTTCTTGCAGCCTCAACTCTCTTGGCAATCACTTTTGGCGCAATATATGTCTACACTTGCCCGCGATGATTTTTCATACGCGAGAGCCTCAAGAAGAAGTGGTGACGCAATTTTGCCATCGCTTAGGTCGAGTCAAATAGATGTCAGTGTTGCTATTGATACCTCTGGATCAATCTCTCAAGAAGAAATCAACGAATTTGTCTCTGAAATTAATGCTATTAAAAGCAATATGCGCGCCTCGATAACACTTATTGCTTGTGATGAAAAGCTCGATTCAAAACTAATTTGGCGTTTTGAAGCTTGGGATGAATTGCAATTTCCCGTTTCGTTGGGCGGCGGTAAAGGGACTAATTTTAACCCTGTATTTGACTATATAGAGCAACAGGATGCCCATCCTAGTGTTCTTGTTTATTTCACCGATGCCAAAGGAAAATTTCCAGAATTTGAACCTAGCTATCCAGTAATGTGGCTGGTTAAAGGCAAAGAGCCAATTCCTTGGGGATCTAGGATTCAACTTAATTAATATGCAAGATTTAACGCCTAAAGCCTTAGAAGAATATTTAGAGCTTAATAAGCCTTTGTTACTCGATGTTAGAGAGCAGTGGGAGTGGGATAAATGTCATTTTGATACAGCAAGGCTGTTGCCAATGGGGCAAATTATGGACAATATCGATAGCCTTGATAAAGCAGCAGAAATAGTGATTATTTGTCACCACGGTATTCGCTCTATGCAAGTAGCACGCTATTTTGAATCGATTGGCTTTGAGCGCGTTATTAATCTAAAAGGTGGTATTGACGCCTGGGCTAAAACCATAGATAGCTCGATGGCCTTATACTAAGCGCTGTCTAGATGCCTCAAATAAGCTAATACCCGTTGCCACGGAGACATTCAAACTCTCAACATTACCTTGCATTGGAATAAGGGCTAATTGGTCACAGGATTGTTTAGTGAGTTGTCTTAAGCCTTTGCCTTCAGTGCCCATAATTAAAGCTGTTGGTGTGGTTAGGTCAATCTGATAGATCGAAGTATCGGTAGAGCCGTCAAGACCCACCACCCAAATATTTTCTTGCTGCAGTGCCTTAATGGTTCTAGCTAGGTTGGTTACTTGGAAAATTTTGAGTTGATTCAATGCGCCCGCAGAGGTTTTATGGACGAGTGCGTTAATTGGCGCAGAGCCGTCTTTATTAATCACCACACAATCCACGCCAGCAGCATTTGCACTACGCAGACAAGCACCAAGATTTCTTGGGTCTTGAATAGAGTCTAGGATTAAAATCAAAGGCGGCGTCTCTAATCGAGAGACAAAGCCAATTAATTCATCTTGATTGGGTAGAGTGGGTAGTAAAATTTCAGCCACCACCCCTTGATGGGTTTGATTTTTACTAAGCTTATCAAGCTGTTGCTTGGTTGATTTATGCGTTTGAATACCGAGCTGATGGAGTTGAGAGGTGATTTGATTTACACGCTTATCGTTGCGATTATCCAGAGTTAATACTTTAACAAAGCCTTCTGGCGTCGAATCAAGTTGTGCCTGAATAGCGTGAAAACCAAAAATAACAATTGTTTTAGACATAAGTAAATAGCTTAAAGTTTGTGATCAAAAATTTCAATATAAGCATCTTTTCTAAGTTTTTTAGTCCAGTTGCGAAAATATAAACCTTTCTTTTGGCGCATTAAAGCGGCTTTAACAGTCTTTAAATGTCTATCAATTTGACGTTTGTCAATAACTTTGACCAATCTCCAACCGCCTCCTACTTTAAAAGGTTTTGACAGCTCCTGAAGCTCGAGAGATTTTACTACTTGAATGAAATCTTTAGGTAGACGCTCTTGCACCAGCCAGCCTGATTCACCACCATCCTTGTAAGAAGGGTCTTGAGAATGTAGTTTTGCCAATGCAGTAAAAGATTTTCCTTGCTGAATCTGAGTAGATAAATCTATTAACAAGGCTTGGATCAAGTCATCCTGAGATTGCAATAATGAGTCAGTTTGATCGATCGAGCTAATAGCAATTTGAGCAATGCGTATCTGCACTTCTAGCTGATCACTACCGGGCGGGTTGTTGGCCAAAGCTTGGTCAATTTCCGCTTGGCTAATAGAGAATTTAGCCTTGCTGCTAATCAATTCTTTTAAGCCATTCAAAGATAGTTTTTGTTGAATACTATCCATAATATCCCCAAATTCTGGTCTTTTTTGCAGTTGTTCAAGGGTTAAAGCATTTTGCTTGGCAACCTGTTTCAGCATGTTATTAATGGCAGTTTGCTTAGGCTTAACTCCTAATTGTGCCACTTTATCCATTTGCAAAAGAATATCAATTTGCTGATTAACGGCGTCTAATTTGTTTTTGACCAGATCTTGGCCACTGAGCGCATCTTGAGTGATTAAATGATCGTTCACAATGGCGATAATACTATTAGGTGCGGCACTAACGCTGAGTGAAATAATCAGCGCTAATAAGGGAAGTTTATTCATATTAAAAATCATCCAGATTGGCTAGGTAATTTGGCACTTCATCTTCAAGGCGTTTATACAAGCTTGGTGAAGTAGAGGCAAGCCCTTTAAGCACTAGCTCAAAGTTAGTGACATAGTCGTAACCAGTGCCACCCATGTGCTTTTTAAAATGCGCTAGACGCAATGCCCAGCAACAAGACTCGTAAGCAATACCGGTAGTTTCTTTACTCGTGGTCCAGGCGCTGGTTGCTTGGTTTTGCGATCTATTAATACCTGCAAAAACATGCACTTTCTGGGTTAATGGATAGGCACCATACAACTCAATTGATTTAGGATCGCTGTTAGCTCTGTCATAATGGTGTGCTAAAGTTAGGAATTTTCTTGGGTTAAGAATATAGCTTGCCGAACTATCGCGTTTGTCGATTTTGTTGGTTTCTGGGTCGTACTGCAGGGCGTTGTTAAAGCTAAAATCACTTAAACTCATATCAGCTGATAAAGCGATATCTGAGTATTTTCTTCGACTTACCAATACACCCGAGCTATCCATATCCGTGTCATCAAGGTGGCGTGTTTGTGCTGCTTTTAAACTTAAATAAGTATCGCCTGTTTCCTCATCTATAAAATCAGACTCAAGACCTAAAGTGAAGTTGTTGGCATTGCTGATTCTATCAATACCGGTAAATTTCTGCCCTGAAAATAAACCCTCGTAAGAGTCATTTTTATCGGCAGAGTCAAAGCTTGGCAGGGCACTTTGATCTTTTTTAGGGGTGTGGTTATAGGCCAGTCTTGGGGTTAGGGTTTGAACAAGATCTGTACCAAACAAACTAGTTTCTCTCTCTAAGAAAAGTTTTGAATCTAGGCCAAAACTATAGATAGATCTATTCTCATCCGTAGCATTATCCAGTGCATAATCTGTACTAGAAAGACTGAGTTTTGGCGTTAAAGAGTAGGCATTGGTTGTGATTGGGCGAGAGAGGTTTGCTTGTGCATGAGTACGAAGCCCTGTATCAGTTGATGTTTGATGTTGAAACTTAGCACTCACTAAAGATAAATCTATCTGGCGATTATCCATACCTGTAAATGTTTTAGAGATTGAAATCTCTGGTGCGCGTGTGTAAGCAGCCGTACCACTATTAACCAATTGCTCATTTTCAGCAAATAAAGCGATGTTTAAATTTTGATCTTTATCTGCATAAACCAGGTCAACATGGGAATATAAGGCGGTAGCACTAGTATTGTTATGTGCAATTTCTTCAAAATATTTAGTATCAGAAACACGATTGGCAGTTAAGCTAAGCTCGGTTTTTTCATTAATCGATAAATCAATACTTGAATTTAACAACCAACGTGCATTGTTGGTAATATCGTCTTCATTAAGATACTGACCCTCAAGCTCTAAACGACCTTTATCCATATAATCATTGCCAGCAATTAATTGGCGATATTTACCCTCAACAACGCTACCACGACTGGAAAGCTGATTTAAAGTTAATAAAAAATCACGATCTGGGGCGATATTAAAGTAATAAGGGATTCTAACTTGATAGTTGTTATCTTCATTCGCAGTAGACTCATCATAGCTACCAAAGGCTGGCGCTAAAAAGCCCGAGCCTCGACCTTCTAAAACCCACTCATGATGTGGCGAATAAAACACCGGGACACCTAAAAACTCAACCACAACATCACTTGCAACACCGCGATTGGTTTTTGAATTCAGTGTGATTTGATCAGCTTTCATTTGCCAATCCGTGTTGCCCAGCGGACACAAAGAATAGCTAACTTCATCAAAAACCTGTTGCGTGCCATCATTTTTCACTTGTTGCGCCTGACCATTTATCTTGGCGTCTGGATAGTGAAATTGAACTTGATTAAGTGTTGTATAAATAGTGTCATCTTGTTTTTTAACAACAGCCTTGTCACCCACAAACATCAACTCATCATCTTGAAACTTAACCTGACCTTTAGCAGTTGAAGTTTTGCTAGATTTTTTAATCTGAATTTCATCGGCACTTAAGTAGTAGGCGCTTGAATTAAGCGATACATTGCCTGTTAATAGATAGGTATCGCCCTTGGTAATTTCACTACGATCGGCAATCGCATCTAGGTTTTCGTCGTTTGATAAGGTCTGTTTTGGAAAAAGTAGGCGGCCATCCGCACAGTTTAACGCATAACCTTGTGCGCTGACCAAGCCGGAGAATAGGGCGAATGAACAAAAAGCAAGTGACTTTTTCATGATGGTTCTATATTTTTAAAAATTCATTTATTTTAACACCAACTAAATAGCAAATAGCCTGCATATATTAGTTACATAGACATGACTTTATTTGGGTAAAATAACTCAGGTTTTTAACAATAATGGAAGCATTTAAATGGCTTGGAATGATAACAACAATAATCAAAACCCTTGGGGTGGCAACAACCAAACACCACCAGAGTTAGATGAAGTAATTAAAGAATTTAAAAATAAATTTAATGGATTATTTGGTTCGAACAAATCAACTAACTCATCAGCAACACCAACACCCCCGCAAGGCAGTGTGAAATTTATCGTCATTATTGCTGCACTGGTTTGGATGTTATCAGGCATCTATATTATTGATCCTGCTGAGAAAGGTGTTGTTTTACGTTTTGGCGCCTTCCAAGAGGAAACCTCTCAAGGTCCTCACTGGCACTTACCATTCCCTATTGAAACTTTAAGCAGGGTTAATGTAGAACAAATCAGAACTTCTGAAATCGGCTATCGTAATGTCGTTAAAGGCGGTCGTAATTTCGGTGGCAACGTTTCTTCTGAATCACTTATGTTGACTAAAGATGAAAACATGATTGACGCTAAGTTTGCGGTTCAATACAAAATCAATGATGTGCAGGCTTACTTATTTAATGTTGCTAGTCCAGATACAACACTACGTCAAGTGTCTGAAAGTGCCATTCGTCAGGTGGTTGGCCAAAACACGATGGATTACATCTTGACTGAAGGTCGAGTAAGTATCGCTGATGACATTAAAGAAAGATCTCAAGAATTGCTAGATTTATACAAGACAGGCTTGCAAATTACCACGGTTAACATGCAAGACGCTCAACCCCCTGAGCAGGTTCAAGCAGCTTTTTCTGATGCAGTAAAAGCGCGTGAAGACAAGCAGCGTTTAATCAATGAAGCGCAAACCTATGCGAATGATATTTTGCCAAAATCTCGTGGTCTTGCTGCTCGTCTCTTGGAAGAATCTAAAGCTTATAAGTCTGAAGTAACCTCTAAGTCTGAAGGTGAAGCATCTCGATTTAAGCAAATTCTAGCAGAATACGAGAAAGCGCCAGCTGTTACCAAAGAGCGTCTTTATCGTGAAACTATGGAAGGCGTGCTAGCAGCGACTAGCAAAGTTGTGGTTGATTCAAAAGCCAACTCAATGATGTACTTACCGATTGATAAATTAATTAGCACTAAGCAAACTAGCACTCAAACCACCCCTCAAACTACTCAAGAGCAAGCCGAGGCAGCCAATGATGCTAGAAATATTTTCCGTAACAGAGGAGTAAGATAATGAAAAAGCTAGGATTAATTATCATTGCAGCGGTATTTTTTGTACTAAGTTCGGCGCTTTATACGGTTAACGAAACTCAAACCGCTATCAAACTACGTTTAGGTGAAATTGTCAGTGTTGAAAAAGAGCCTGGACTTAAATTAAAAATGCCATTTGTTAACAATGTGGTGAAATTTGACGACCGAGTACAAACACTCGATGCACCATCTGAGCGTTTTTTAACTGGTGAAAAGAAAAATGTGATTGTAGATTCGTATGTTAAATGGCGAATTAACGATGCAGAGCAATTTTACAAGTCAACAGGCGGTAATTTAGCGCGTACCGATAATCGTCTTGCGCAGATTATCAAAACAGGTCTTAAGAGTGAATTCTCAAAGCGTACGATTGCTGATGTAGTTTCTGGTGAGCGTGGTGAAATTATGTCCAATATTGTTAAACTTGCTAAAAAAGATATCAGTGAATTTGGCATTGAGATTGTTGATGTACGTATTAAGCGTATCGATCTATCGCAAGAGGTATCAAACTCGGTCTATCGTCGAATGCAAGCAGAGCGTCAACGTGTTGCGAAAGAATTTAGATCTAAGGGTGCTGAAGAAGCGGAAATTATTCGCGCAGCAGCGGACAAAGAAAGAACTATTATCTTAGCAAATGCCTACCGTGATTCAGAGATGATACGAGGTGAGGGTGATGCAATTTCAGCAGGAAACTATGCACAAGCCTACAATGAAAATGTAGATTTTTACTCATTCTATCGCTCACTAGAATCTTATAAGAAATCATTTTCTGGTCAAAATGACATTATGGTATTAAATCCAAATACTGAATTCTTCCGTCACTTTAACCCTGAGGTTAAATAAACACCATATGAAGACTTGGCAGCTACCCGAAGGTATTGACGAATTAAGCGGCAATCAGGCGCTTAATTTTGAAATGCTTCGACGTCAACTAATAGACCTTTACACTGATAAAGGCTTTGGCTTAGTCATCCCGCCAATGGTGGAACATGTGGATTCACTCTTGTTAACCAGTGATTCGGTTAACGAAAAAACCTTTAAATTTTTAGATCCTGTTAGTGGCAAAATGCTCGGTGTACATGCAGATATTACGCCGCAAATTGCGCGTATTGACGCTCGACGTGCGAGTAATAATATTGAAAAATATTGCTATATTAATTCAATTTTGCAAACTCGTGCTGATGACTTCTACGATTCACGATCCCCGATTCAGGCGGGTGCGGAGTTGTATGGTTCTAATGATATTTCAGCAGATGTTGAAGTCATTGAGCTTATGCTAGATAGTTTAAAGATTTTATCAATTGAGTCTGTTGTTATTAGCCTTGGAAACGTGGCAATTTTTGATGCATTGATCGCACAAGAAAACCTAGACTCAGATCAAACAACTGAACTGCGTCATATCTTTGCACATCGTTCATCCCCAGATCTGGTTACTTTTACCCAGCAACACTCGCTTGTTAATACAGCCTTGTTCGAGGCCTTGATTAAACTAGAAGGTGAGCGCGTCGTACTTGATCAGGCGATAGCACTTTTTGCAGACTTTCCTGATGCGTTAAAAGCCATTCAAGACTTACAAGCTATTGATCAGGCACTTAAGGGTAAAAATATACAAGTAAGCTATGATTTGGCTGAGTTGCAAACCTATGAGTATCATACGGGTATTGTCTTTTCAGCCTATAATCAAAACTACTCTAAAGCCTTAGCTCAAGGCGGGCGCTATAATGGTATTGGCGAGTCATTTGGGCAGTCACGAGCAGCCACAGGATTTTCGTTTGATTTGAAATTTTTATCTCAATCAAGTTAAGCTTTATTAAAAAAAATAAATTAATTAGTTAGGAATTAGTATGTCAAAAAATGTAGTAATCATCGGCACTCAATGGGGTGATGAAGGTAAAGGTAAAATTGTCGATTTAATCACTGATAAGGTTTCTAGCGTTGTCCGCTTTCAAGGTGGGCACAATGCAGGACACACTTTGGTGATTGATGGCCAAAAAACAGTGCTGCATTTAATCCCTTCTGGCATTTTACGCGATCATGTTGAATGTTTAATTGGCCACGGTGTGGTCTTATCTATGTCTGCGCTTATTAAAGAGCTTGGCGAATTAGACGAAGCAGGTGTTGATGCAAGATCACGTCTCAAAATCGCACCAGGTTGCCCCCTTATTATGCCGTACCATGTAGCGCTTGATAATGCTCGTGAAGCAAAACGAGGTAAAGCGGCGATTGGCACTACGGGTAACGGCATTGGCCCTGCTTATGAAGATAAAGTGGCTCGTCGTGGCTTGAGAGTTGGTGATTTACTCGATCTTAAAGCATTTTCAGACAAGTTAAAAGATGTGGTGGAGTATCATAATTTTGCTTTGACTCAATATTACAACGCACCAGCACTCGATTTTGACACGGTACTAGCACAAGCGCTAGAGCAAGCTAAGACAGTTATTCCAATGATTACTGACGTAACTGAACAAATTCATCAACATATCGCTAATAATGAAAATATCTTATTTGAAGGCGCTCAGGGTGCGTTATTAGATATTGATCAAGGTACTTACCCGTTTGTGACTTCCTCTAACACCACTTCAGGTGGTGCAGTGACAGGATCGGGCGTTGGTGTGACAGACATCGATTATGTCTGCGGCATTGTAAAGGCTTATACAACACGTGTAGGTGGTGGCCCATTCCCAACTGAGCTGGTCTACGACGTTGCCATTGACAAGGGCGACGCCATTGGCAAGGTGCTAGGTACAGTTGGCCATGAATTTGGTGCAACAACTGGACGTCAGCGTCGTTGTGGCTGGTTAGATATGGTCACACTTAATCGTTCATTAAAACTTAATGCTGTGACAGGAATTTGCCTGACAAAACTAGACGTTCTAGATTCATTGGAAAGTATTAAAATTTGTATTGGCTATGATTTAAATGGCCAGAAAATAACCACACCGCCATATGATGCTCAAGGCTATGCAGATGCAAAGCCAACTTATATTGAGATGCCGGGCTGGAAAACCTCAACCATTGGCACCGATTCATTTGACTCTTTACCAATTGAAGCGCAAAACTACATTCGTAAAATTGAAGAACTTTCAGGCTTGCCAATCGATATTTTATCAACTGGGCCAGATCGTAATGAAACGCTGATCCTTAATAATCCATTTAAAGAGTAATTTATGAGTGATCCGCATCAAAAAAGAGAAGCAAAAAAGTACGACAATCCCATTCCATCAAGAGAGCACATTCTCTCTTTTTTCAAAAAGAAGCCACTTTCAAAATACGACCTATTTGACTTACTAGAAGTTGACGGTCAACAAAAGAAACCTTTAACTCACCGTCTTAAAGCTATGGTTCGCGATGAACAGCTAGATTACAACAAAGACGGTGACTTCGTTATTTTTGATCCAAATGCAGGGATTAAAATTGGTACAGTCGTTGCCAACCCTAAAGGCTTTGGATTTCTTAAGCTAGAAGAGGGTGGGCGCGATTTACGTCTTAACTCACGTCAAATGCAGTTGGTTTTTCATGGCGATAAAGTCAAGGCACGCTTAATTAGCAAACGCGGCGACGCCAAGATTGTTGAAGTATTGGAAAGTGTTAAAACTGTTGTTGCACGTCTACATATCGATGAAGAGGGTAATGCCCACGCAGTAGTAGATGATAAGCGCATTCGCAACGATATCAATATTCCTAAAATTAATGACGACAACACCAATGAGCAAATTGTTATTGTTGAGATCACTAAATCACCGACTTTTAAATCTTTAGCAGAAGGCAGAATTATTCAAATTCTTGGCTCGTATATGGATGAAGGTGTTGAGACAGACGCAGCATTATATCGCAATGGTATTCCGGTTGATTTCTCAGAAGAGGCCTTAGCACAAACGGCCAAAATTCCTGGTGAAGTAACCAAGCAAGACAAACAAGGTCGTGTTGATATTACTGACATGAAGCTGGTCACGATTGATGGCGAAGACTCTAAAGATTTTGATGATGCAGTATTTGCCGAGGCTACTAACAATGGCTGGAAATTAGTCGTTGCGATTGCTGATGTTTCTCACTATGTTGCAGAAGGTACAGCACTTGATGCAGATGCCATTGAACGTGGCAATTCTGTTTATTTCCCGCGCCGTGTGGTGCCAATGCTGCCTGAGGCTTTATCCAATGGCCTTTGTTCAATCAATCCTGGCGTAGAACGCTTGTGTATGACTTGTGAGATGAACATCGATACAAATGGTAGCTTACTTGATTATAAATTCTACCCAGCGGTAATGTTCTCGCATGCGCGCTTAACTTACACCAAGGTTAGCGATATCCTTGAGCATGACAATCAAGCACTTAAAGCAGAATTTGAACCTGTTTTGGAAAATCTGAATGATTTGTATGACTTATACAAAGTGCTAAAAGCTGCGAGAACTAAACGTGGTGTCATGGATTTTGATCGTATTGAATCGCAAATTTTGTTTAATGATAACGGCAAGATTGATAATATCATTGCCCGCTCAAGAAATGATGCACACAAGTTAATTGAAGAATGCATGCTAATGGCCAACCAAGCCACGGCTAAATTTTTAGGCGAAAACAAGGAAGACTTCCTATACCGAATTCACCCGAAACCAACGGCTGAAAAAGTCGAGGTAACGCGTCAATTCTTAACTGCAGTAGGCTTAACACTTGAAGGTGGCGATCAGCCAGATTCTAAACACTTTGCTAAAGTATTAGAAGATGCTAAAGGCAGAGATGATGAAAATATCATTAAAACCGTTGTGCTTCGCACCATGAAGCAAGCGGTTTATACACCAGCCAATGAAGGCCACTTCGGCTTAGCATTCGAAGACTACACGCACTTCACCTCACCAATTAGAAGATACCCAGATCTTCTTGTTCATCGCGCTATTAATCGTGTGTTAAACAAGAAAGATCCATCATTTATGGGTAAATTGGTTAATAAAGTTTTGGGCAATAAAGAGAAAAAACCGTCTAAAAAAATGATCGAGCTAGGTGCCAATTTATCGGTAACTGAACGTCGTGCTGATGAAGCTTCTCGCGATGTTGAGCAGTGGCTTAAATGTGAATACATGCGTGATAAAGTTGGCGAAACATTCAACGGCGTTATCTCTGGTGTTGCTGGTTTTGGTATCTTTATTGAATTAACAGAAGTATTTGTTGAAGGCATGATTTCTATTCGCGACCTTAAAGATGACTACTATAACTTTGATGATATTCATCATCAGCTAAAAGGTGACCGTACCGGCAAGGTATTCACTCTAGGTGATACCATTAAAATCCAAATTGCCTCGGTTAATTTAGATGATAGACAAATGGTCTTCGTTCCTGCACCTGAAGAAGAGGAAGAAGAATAAAACAATAAAAAAAAGAAATAAAAAAAGGAGGCTTTCGCCTCCTTTTTTAATAACTATCAATAATAGATTCTAGCTAGTCACAGCCCCTTTAGAAGCTGACTTAGCCAGCTTGGCAAACTTAGCCAAAACACCCTTGGTGTAGTTTGGCTTAGGCTGCACCCAATGCGACAAGCGCTCATCAATAATCACCTGATCAACCAGCAGCTCTAATACGTTGTTTTCTGCATCGATTAAGATTTCATCACCATCTTCAACTACTGCTAGCACACCACCTTTAAAAGCTTCTGGGGTGATATGACCCACCACAAAGCCGTGCGTACCGCCCGAAAAGCGTCCATCGGTAATCAGTGCCACTTGACCGCCTAGACCTTTACCCATAACCGCTGAGGTTGGTGCAAGCATTTCACGCATGCCAGGGCCGCCAGCAGGGCCTTCGTAACGAATCACAATCACATCGCCGGCTTTAATTTCATCATTAAGTACGGCTGCAAGCGCGGCTTCTTCGCGGCCGTAGCATTTTGCCACACCTTTAAAGCTCAGGCCTTCTTTACCAGTAATCTTGGCAACAGCACCTTCAAGCGCTAAATTGCCTTTAAGAATCCTAAGATGTGAATCTTTTTTAATGGGATTGTCTAATGATTTAATAATATCTTGAGATTCTTCATACGGTTTAACATCTGCTAAATTTTCAGCCATGGTTTTGCCGGTAACCGTCATACAATCGCCATGTAGCATACCTGCATCAAGTAACATTTTCATCAGTGGTAGGGTGCCGCCGATTTCAATCAGCTCACTCATTAGGTACTTACCCGATGGCTTAAGATCAGCAATAACCGGAACGTTAGCACCAATACGAGTAAAGTCATCAATACTTAAATCAACACCGGCAGCATCTGCCATAGCAATTAGATGCAACACTGCATTGGTAGAGCCACCCAAAGTAATAATTACAGTAATAGCATTCTCGAACGCTTTCATGGTCATAATATCATTCGGCTTAATATCTTTTTCAAGCAGGTTAAGTACAGCTTCACCAGCGCGAACACAGTCGTTATTCTTGTCCGCCGAAATAGCGTCTTGAGCGGAAGAATTTGGCAAACTCATACCCAAAGCTTCAATGGCTGATGCCATGGTATTAGCAGTATACATACCACCACATGAACCCGGACCAGGAATGGCAGTTTTTTCAATATTTTCTAATTCAATTGCGTCGATGGTGTTATTGGCGTATTTTCCAACCGCCTCAAAAACACTAACAACATCCGTATGGTTTTCACCAGGTTGAATGGTACCACCATAAACAAAAATACCTGGGCGATTAAGTCTAGATAAACCAATAATACAGCCTGGCATGTTTTTATCACAACCACCAATTGCCACCACGCCGTCAAAACCTTGACAACCCACTACCGTTTCAATCGAATCAGCAATTACTTCACGAGAAACCAATGAATATTTCATGCCTTCTGAGCCCATGGAAATGCCATCAGAAATAGTGATTGTATTAAAAATAACAGCCTTGCCGCCCGCAGAATTGACGCCTTTTTCCGCTTGCTCTGCCAATTGGTTAATATGCATATTACAAGGCGTTACCATGGACCAAGTAGAGGCGACACCAACTTGAGGCTTATTAAAATCTTCTTTTTCAAAACCAACCGGATATAGCATGGCACGTGAAGGTGCTCTTTCATAGCCATCCACCACTTGCGAGGAGTATTTTCTTGGATTAGACATAATTACTTTGTATTGATATAAAGCATTATATTTTAGATTAAAATAGTGCACTTCTATCAATGTTTTTACACCGTACTTTGGATAATTCTGAACAAATTTTGACTTTAATCAAGCCTTTTGTAGAGCAGGGGAAAATCCTTCCTAGAAGCAAGCAAGAGATTGAGAGAAACATCAATGATTTTATTTTATTATTTGATGATAATCAGCTGCTTGCCTGTGCAGGACTTAAGGATTGTCAAGAGGGCTCTATGGGTGAGATTTACTCACTCGCTGTGGCGAAAAATGCGCAAAATACTGGGCTTTCTAACGAATTACTAAGCAAGATACTAGCCAATGCAAAACAAAGGAAATTTAGCAAAATTTTTGCATTAACTAAGTTTGGTACCGATTGGTTTGTTAAAAATGGTTTCATTCAAATGAAAATATCCGATTTACCAGTCAAGCGCCAACGCTACTTTAATCATGATCGAAATTCATCCATATTTTTTAAGGAAATTGTTTAATGCACATTAAAGAGCGTGTTCGTGGCTACTTACCTGTTGTTATCGACATTGAGACTGCGGGATTCAATCATCAAACCGATGCAATGCTGGAGATTTGTGCAGTGATTATTGGTATCGATGAGCAGGGTAAGTTTTATCCAAAAAAGCCTCAGCATTTTCATACGCAGCCATTTAAGGGGGCTAATCTTGAACCGGCAGCACTCAAATTTAATGGCATTGATGTAGACAATCCGCTACGTGGTGCGATTGATGAAAAACTTGCCCTAAGCGATATGTTTAAAACCATTCGCACTGAAATGAAAGAAGAAGACTGTACGCGCTCAATTCTAGTCGGGCACAACGCTTTTTTTGACTTAAACTTCCTTTACGCAGCCAGTGACAGATCAAAACTTAAAAACCCATTTCATCAATTTTCCACCATTGACACAGTGAGCTTGTCAGCACTTGCCTTTGGGGAAACGGTTTTGGCCAAAGCCATTGCTAAGGCGGGCATTGAATTTGACAACGCCCAGGCGCACTCTGCTTTATATGATACGGTCAAAACCGCTGAATTATTTTGTCAGATTTTTAACGGCTTTGAATTTTCCAGCACGCCAAAAAACTGATTAAATGCCAAGCGTTCTTTTTGCGCTTGTTCAATATTCATTAGCTCAAATCTAACTTTTG
This sequence comes from Candidatus Thioglobus autotrophicus, assembly GCF_001293165.1. Taxonomy (NCBI): domain Bacteria; kingdom Pseudomonadati; phylum Pseudomonadota; class Gammaproteobacteria; family Pseudothioglobaceae (SeqCode); genus Candidatus Thioglobus; species Candidatus Thioglobus autotrophicus. The sequence goes on from NZ_CP010552.1 coordinate 1,487,587, forward strand.
CGGTTGGTTGTTGTTGTGCAAGTTGAGCTAGATCTAGCGAAAACACGGTGCCAATTTTGGTGTAGCCACCAATACTTGGTGCATCTTTGAGTAGAATAATTGGTAAGCCATCAGTGGCAATTTCAACACTGCCATAACTCATTGCCTCGGAAATCATCTTGTCTCTTTTAAACACAATAGGTACGCCTTTTAGCCGACAACCAGACCGATCATTAGCATTGCTAACGGTGTAAGTTTGGCCAAAAAATAATGTCTTTTGAGCATCACTAAATTCTGAATATTGATAACTAGGCAGCAATCTTAAAACAACATTTTGATGATAATTAGGTCGATATTGAGGCGCCATAAAACTCTCCAATTGACCGCTTGATGGTGCACATGCCAGTACGCAATCTTGGGTAATTTTCACGCCAATATGTTCGCGTAAATTAACCGATCTAGAGCCAAATAATGTTTGAGTTTTAAACCCACCTTGAACTGCTAAATAGCTACGCACACCGTGTTTGGGTAAGCTCCAGCTTAGTATGTCTGTGGGTTGAACTTGCAGGCTTTTCCAGGTTGGTGCTATTTTTGCATTGATCTTAAAATCTAGGTCTGCACCACATACGCAAACAACCACCTCATCGAGTGCTTCTAGCTCAACTCCGCCAAACGTAATTTCCAAAACTGCATCAGTATAATCATTCCCGAGTAAATGATTAGCCCAGCCAAAGGCGTGCTCATCCATCACCCCAGATTGACTCATTCCGTATATCGCATGCATAAAGCGACCAGCATCTTGTATTGTGGTTAAAAAACCAGGCTTGATGACTTTAAAACTCATAGTTTGCCACCATATTTAAGATATTCATCGCGCGTAATCGGATAAAACTCAACCTGATCACCAGTTTTAAATTTATCTAAATTATCAGGATTTTTAAGCGATAAATCAAGCATTGTTCTGCCAATAATATTCCAGCCGCCCGAGGAGTCTGTTGGATAAATAGCAGTTTGACGATCGGCAATTCCCACACTGCCTGCTGGAATTTTAATTCTAGGCGTGGAGAGGCGTGGCGCTTGAATCTGTTGATCAACTTCGCCCAAAAAAGCAAAGACTGGGCTAAAGCCAATAGCGTAAACCAAATAACTTTGTGAGGTATGAATATAAATAAACTCGTCTAGTGTTAAAGCTTTTTCTGCCAGTAGTCGTTCTAAATCTAAACCCACTTCAAATCCATAATAAACAGGAATATGTATCACTTTAAACGACTGCTCAACCTCGGCTGGCGTCCATTGTTTTAATAGGGTGCTAACTTGAGATTTAAATATAGGGTAGCTGGTTTTATTGAGATCATAACTCACTAAAAGTGACGTATAAGACGGGGTTAGATTGATAATTAACTCTGAAAACTCGTTTTTTAGTTGATTTGCAAAATTTGCGATATTTTTAGGAAGCTCAGGATCGATCTTATCGCCAAAATAGATTAGCAGTGAGTTTTCCCCTGCGAGTATGATTTTATGCATTTTTAAGCTGTTTTAAGGCCTCTACAGAGGCTACATTGTCACTATGAAAGCAAATGGTGTCAATTTTGAAGGATTTTTCCTCTAAAAGCTGCTGATATTGCTTAATAATGGCTTTCGGATTGGTTAAAACCGCGCCTTGCTCACCTCGAGGAATCATATGCACGCCTTGATAACCACGATCAGCATAGATTTCATGTAAAAAAGTCGCATTTGCATTTTTTCCAAAATTTTTAAGACCTGCTTGAATCACCAAACTTAAATTTTGATCAATCGCGCTAATAGCATTAATAATGACGTCAAGCACAAAAGGTTTTTCCATCATGTCATGATACAGGGCGCCATGCGGTTTAACGTATTCGAGTACAGCGCCGTGATCATGACAAAGCTGTTGAAAGTGTGACACTTGGGAATACACCAAATCAAACAACGCATCACCGCTCAACTGCTGACTTATTCGTCCAAAATTAGCTTGGTCATCATAGCTGGGATGCGCCCCGATTTTGACGTCATTTTTAATCGCAAGTTTAAGGGTTTTAATCATGCTTTCAGCATCGCCCGCATGCCCACCACAAGCAATATTTGCCATATCAATCCGTGGCATAACCTCGGCATCAGGATTGGGGATCAAACACTCACCTAAATCACAATTAATCATCAACATAGATGTAAATTATAAAGCAATAAAATCTGTTTATTCTTGAGAATAAGCAGCCATATTTTCAGATAAAATCTAAGCTGATCAAACAATCATTCACACAAATATGGCAGGACTCATTGGCTACATCGGCGCCCTAGCAGATGACTTATCGGCGGTTGCCGTGAAAGTGTCCGCAGGCGCGATTGATGATATTACCCAGCAAACCGCTAAATCGCTCAGCAAAACAGCCGGCATCTTAATTGATGACACCGCCACCATTCCACAATATGTCAGTAGTACGACTGCCAAAAGAGAGCTGCCCGTTATTTGGAAAATAGGCAAAAAATCCTTGCGTAATAAAGCCATCATGATTCCCGTTGCCATGTTGATTACCTATTTTGCCCCGTGGATTATGGCACCAATATTAGTATTGGGTGGCTCATACCTGGCTTTTGAGGGCAGTGAATCATTAGCTGAAAAATTAGGCCTTATAAAGGCGCATGAACATCCGCAAGTGCATAGTATTGCCGATACAGAAGATCTTATGGCGGCAGAAGATCAAACGGTTAATTCAGCTGTTAGAACTGACACTATTTTATCCATTGAGATAATCGCGCTCACCATTGCCTCAGTAGCGACAGAGTCTTTATTAATTCAGCTAGGGGTTTTGGTGATTGTGGGGCTAATTGCTACTTTAGCGGTATACGGCATTGTGGGTCTGATTATTAAAATGGATGACATGGGTTTTTATCTAAAAAATACATCAAATCGTTTTTACCAAGCCATAGGGGGTATCTTAATTCAAGGCATGCCCAAGGTGTTAAAAGCCCTAGGCTGGATTGGTGCGTTTGCAATGCTGATGGTTGGTGGCACAATCTTAATACATAATCTGGGATTCTTGCACGGCCTAACCTTATTAGGGGGTTCGCTACCCGTATTAGCATCTACCTTGCTAGACTTTGTGATTATCCCTGCTATTGTCTCAATCGTCACCGGCGTTGGTATTATTTTAATCAAAAACGCAAAGCGGTTTTACAAGGGTAAAATCAATTAAATTTGCCAATCTAACTCGATAAATTCCATGAATCAAATCAAACAAATGTTCGAACTTCAGCAACAACTTAATGACGCAACAAACGGTGAAATTTGGACCGAAGGCGCTACTAAAGAAGGGCGCCAAATCTCATGGTTACGCTGTATTTATATGGAGGCAGCCGAAGCGATTGACTCTTTTAACTGGAAACATTGGAAAAATCTTGATGCTGAGCATGATCTTGATAATGCCCGAGTTGAACTGGTCGATATTTGGCATTTTCTAATGTCTGAAGCCATTCATTATGGCGATGCAGGCTTTGCTGAAATCTACAATGACATGCAGCCTGAACGCGATACAGACCCTGAAAAATTAATCGAAATTTTGGAAAAAATTGTCGCCGTATCAGCCAGTGCAAATGTTGATAAATCACAAAATTCTCTATACCAATTATTTGCTTTATTTTTCCAAGCCATTGCACACATGGAAATGGATGTACCAGAACTATACAAGCGCTACTTAGTTAAAAATCAACTCAATACATTCAGACAAGATCATGGCTATAAAGATGGCTCTTATATAAAAATTTGGGGCGAGGTTGAAGATAATGTCGTGGCGTTTAATATTATGGATGAAAATCCCGAACTTACACCTGAGCAGCTTTATGAGAAATTAGAAGCCGTTTACCCAGCTTAATACTTCTAATATCAGCCATGATTAACACCCTAAAAACTGAAATTCAAAAGGTCATTATCGGTCAAGAAAATTTGGTCGATAATCTATTAATCGGGCTTATTACCGGCGGACACATCCTAGTAGAAAGTGTGCCAGGATTGGCAAAAACTACAGCGATCAATACACTAGCAAAAGCGCTAGGTATTGATTTTAAGCGTATTCAGTTTACCCCTGATTTACTACCTAGCGACCTCACAGGCTCACAAATTTACAATCCAAAAAGTGGCGAATTTAGTATTAAACAAGGGCCTATTTTTACCAATTTACTGCTTGCTGATGAGATTAACCGCTCGCCTGCTAAAGTACAATCCGCACTACTGGAAGTTATGGCTGAAAGGCAGGTCACTATTGCCAATGAAAGTTTCAAAGTGGATGAGCCATTTTTAGTCATGGCAACACAAAACCCTGTAGAGCAAGAGGGCACCTACCAATTGCCAGAAGCGCAACTTGACCGCTTTATGCTAAAAACCGTACTCGACTACAACACGCCAGAAGAAGAGCTAGAGGTGGTTAATCGTGTTGCTGTTAATGGCTTCGAGACGGTTAATCAAGTAGCCGATATCGATGATATTAATCAGATTCGTGCAGAGTTCAAACAAGTGCACATGGACGAGGCGGTTAAACAATACATTCTTCAAATTGTTTTTGCAACACGTTACCCGCAAAAATACGGCCTAGATGAGCTTCAAGATCTAATTGAGTTTGGTGCCAGCCCTCGAGGTAGTATCGATTTATTCAAGGCCAGTTGTGCCAAAGCCTTAATACGAGGCAATGATTTTGTCACCCCGCTTGACGTGGCTAGTGTTGTTACTGAAGTCTTACAGCATCGATTGGTGCTTAGCTATCAAGCGCAAGCAGATAATATCAGCGCTCGCTCAATTATTCAAAAAATACTTAAGGTGATCAAAGCACCTTAAGTATTATGATGCTAGCTCAAGAGATACTACTACGCGCTAAAAAACAGGTTTTCACCAATAAGTCAGCTGGAGAATTGTCAAAAATACGCGGAGAGGGGTTAGATTTTTGTGAAATTCGGCCGTATGAATTTGGTGACGATATTCGCAAGATTAATTTTTCGGCTAGTGGTAAAACGGGCGAACTACAAACCAATATCTTTAACGAAAATAAGCAGATTAATGTGGTGATTTGCATCATGCTTTCAAGTAGTCTGCACTTTGGCTCGCAATGTTTAAAGAGTGAGACTATTGCTCAAATAATTGCCTTATTGAGCTGTTCATCGATCAAACAACATAACCAAACGCAACTGGTGTTTTTTGCAAAAAATAAGCAAAAATTATTCCAGCTTAATAATACCGGCGATGTACTACGAGCGATTGAAGCGATGCTATCCTGGGATCTGCTCAATACCAAATCTGATTTTCAGGCGCTGAATCAACACCTCTTACAATCAAAAAAATCACTCACCTTTATCGTTGGCGATTTTTATCATAACGATGATTACTCGCTCATGGCGCATAAAAACGAAATCAATGCTTTAGTGGTACGTGATAAGCTAGAAGAAACGCCTAATTTTTCCTTAGAATTAGATTTGGTTAACCCAGAAAATAACAGTACCATTCAAGCCAATATGGATAAAAGACTGGCCTTAAAATATTACAAAAAACTAAAAACTCAAGATGATCAACTATTTTCTCATTTTGCCAAGCACGGTATAAATTCTGGCAAACTTTATACGGATGAGGACGCCTTTAGCAAACTTTCTCAGATTCTACGCCAATGAACCAGCTAAAAGACATTAAGCCAATTGTTGCCATTGCTGACGACTCTTTAATCTATTTTCTGATTGTACTTATTATTGTAATAGCCTTGGCTTTTCTATACTGGAGACTTGGCAAAAAACGACACGATTCTAATAAAAAAATCGCCTTAAAAAAACTACAGGCTCTTGATTTTTCTAACAGCAAGGCAGTTGCTTATGATTTTAAAAAATACGCCCAACTACTGTGTAACGAGACTAACCAAGCTAAATTTAAACAAATTAACTCAGACTTAGAGCCCTATAAATACAAAAAACAAGTCGGAGATCTCAACCCCGCTTTAATACAAACAATCCAGGATTTTATCCGTGTATAGTTTTGAGTATCCTTATATCTTGGCGCTTTTTCTCTTGGCACTTGCTTGCAGCTGGTTTTGCCAAGAGAAAAAGCGTGCCATTTACTTTCCGCATACGCAGTTATTAAGTAGCTTAACCCAGTCTAGTCACATACTCATGAACACGCTTAGGGTTCTTATTCTTAGTACGTTAATCATTGGACTTGCCAGCCCAATCAAAACTGAGCAAATCATACTAGATAATACCAAAGGTCACGAAATTTCCCTAATTTTAGATGCTTCTGGCTCTATGGCAAGTTTTGATAAATTTAGAATTGTCAAGGAGATTATGCTGGATTTTATCTCAAAGCGTACCAGTGACAAACTAGCGCTGAGTGTTTTTGCAGATTTTGCCTATACGGTGGTGCCATTGACATACGATAAAAAAAGTGTCATTAAAATGCTGGATAATATTGAAATTGGCGTTGCTGGCAGGCGAAAAACCGCCCTATATGAGGCATTATTTTTAAGCTCTAAGTTATTCAATCATTCAAAATCTAAAGAAAGAGTGGCGATTTTGCTCACTGATGGCAAAAACAACACTGACAGTGTGCCACTTGAAGTGGCTATTGAGCGTGCAAAAGCCAATAAAATCAAAGTTTATACGGTGGCAGTTGGCGATCCAAGAGACTACAATGCAGAGGTTTTAAACTATATTGCCAAGAGCACAGGGGCTAAATTTTTTGCAGCAAATAGCGCTACAAGTATTCAAAATATTTATCAGCAAATTGATCAATTAGAAAAAAGCGATATAAATATTAATCAATATGATCAAAAAACCTATTATTTTCATTATCCACTTAGCGTGGCATTAGCTCTTTTATTGATTTATTTCTGGCGGAAAAATACATGGATTTTGAACAAGTAGCGCTGCTTTATTTAATCATTCCCGTGGCTTTTTTAGGATTTTTTATCCGCAACAAGGCTGGGCATCTTGAGCGCTTATTTTCGCCCGAAGTTTTAGAAAAGATTAGCTTGAATAAGCACAAAATTTCAACCAAAACACGCTTAAGACTACTGTTATTAAGCGCTTCTTTAATAATTATAGCCCTTAGTCAGCCAACATTGACTGAGGGTGAGGTTAAGGTTAATAAGCGTTTAAGTGACTTGGTAGTAGCTATTGATATGTCAAAATCCATGCTGGCCAACGATATCTACCCAAATCGCTTTGAGTTTGCAAAAAACAAACTACTCAATAGTCTTGACACACTAAAAAATACTCGAATTGCTATTCTAGGATTTGCCAATCAAAGCTTTTTAATCTCACCACTCACGGATGATTTTAACAGTCTTAAATTTCTCATTAAAAATCTGTATCTAGATAGTATTAGCCTTACTGGAACCAATCTTTCCAATGTATTAAACTCGGCTAATGATTTATTTGGGCATGCGGATGCTAAGCAATTACTACTATTAACAGATGGTGGCGATAGTAATAACTTTGACGAAGAAATAGACTACGCTAATGATAACGATATACAGATTTTTGTCTTTGATATTGCCACTGAGCGGGGCAGTAGTATTCAAACTGAGGCGGGCACGTTGGAGGATGCATATGGCAATCTGGTTATTGTCAGAGAGAATCCCAATATTAAAAATCTGGCTAATAAAACCCAGGGCGAGTATTTAAAATATTCTCTAAATACCGGTGACCTATCAACCTTTATCAACCGTTTTAAAACACCTACAAGCCAGAAAAGTACACGCATTATTCAAAAACAACAGCTATTTTATTACCCATTAGGATTGGCATTAATCTTGGTGTTTTTAAGTTTTTTCTCGCTACCGAGAAGACCATGAAGATGCTTCTCTTGCTTCTTCTACCTTTTAGCGCACAGGCGGGCTTATTTGACTTCTTGAGCATTTATCAAGCAAATCGAGCCTATGAAAGTCAAGACTATAAAGTTGCGGGTGAAAAATTTGGCACCATTGATCAAGATAGTGCGCGCCTAAATCAAGCAAATAGCCTATACAAACAAGGGCTTTACAAGCAATCATTGAAAAAATATCAAAGCGTTAAACAAGAAAATTTGACCTTTGAGCGCTTGTACAACTCTGGCAATGCCTACGCCAAATCAGGGCAAATTAATCAAGCGATTGACAGCTACGAGTCTGCTTTAAAATTAAAACAAGATCAAGATGCAGTGTTTAATCTAGAGTTGTTAAAAAAGCAAAAAAGACGTCGTGTTAAAAACAAAGAAGACGACAATAAAAAACACAACAAACAGAAAAACAAGTCTCAAAAAAACAAATCTAAGGAAAAATCAACCAACAAACAGCAACAACGAGAGAAACTCGACAGCATCAAACAACAGCGCTGGGAAAAATCCTTAAACAAAAAGCTTAGAACATTAATGATTCCACTTAACCAACCAAATGAAGATAATGAACAAAATCCTTGGTAATTTAATCTTGTTGATCAGTGCACCAATTTTTGCACTGACAACCGCCAGCGTCAATCAATCTTGGTTTTATCCAGGGGATCAGGTCGTACTCACCTTAAGCTCTGATGCTCAGCAAGCAGTCTTTCCACTGATAGATCAGATTGCTGGCAACCCTATTTTGTACACCAGTGATGCTCAAAATATTAGTATTATCAATAATCAACGCACCAGAAAAATCAGTCGGTCCTATGTTTTTAAACCTTCTAAAAGCTTCACCATTCCTGTTTATACGCTCGTTACAGGTGCCAGCCAACAAAGTACCCAGCCCATCGAAATAACGCTTAAAACCCCCTCTCAAGCCCAGCCAGGAGATGATTACATCTTACAAATTGAGACAGATAAACAAGAGATATTTTTAGGTGACGAGATTCATTTAAAAGTAATCTTTAAATCCAAAAAAACACTGTCGACAGACAATCAAGTTAGTATTACTATTCCCGAGGTTAAAAACCTGTTATTTATTAAAAATAATAAAACTCTACGTAGTGCTGATGAAAACTACAACATTCACACACTTAACTACAAGCTACGGGCTGACGACTTTGGTAGCTTTAGCATTCCTAGTGTTATGGCTAATATTAGCCATCGAAATAACACCTTGTTTAGCAATTTTTCTACCGTCGGCCAGAGCCAAAAAGTAAAAAAAATACACTCAAACCCGCTAACCATTAAAGTTAATCCTTTGCCAGATTCTCTTAGAATCTTTGGTCAATTTGATATTGAAACTAAAATTGATAAAACCCAGGTGAAGCCAGGTGAAGCAGTTAATTTAGTAGTTAGTATTCGAGGCAAGGGTAATTTTGAAGACATTGAAAAATTTACCCTTGCCATTAATAATGTGACAATTTATAGTGATGAGCCTGAATTTACTCATAACCAATGGCAACAAAAATTTGCTCTAGTTGCAGAGCATGCGTTTGCTATACCAAGCTTCACACTTGATTATTTTGATAAGATAACCCAAGCTAAAAAACACCTTAGCACCAAGTCTATTAACATTCAAATTAATACTAGCGCTTTAGCGTCTGCAGCCACCCCTCAAATAAAGCAAAAGCAGGTAAACATTGATGGTAATTCTTCAATGAACAATTTAAAATACTACTATTTGTTATTAGGTGCTGTTGTTGGTATCTTAATAGGCATCTTGGCGGTTTTATTGAAAAATAAAGCGCCCAATAAAGATAAAAATTTAATCCATCAAATTAAGCTGGCTAGAAGTGACAAGGCTTTATTTGATCTACTCTTACCCCTTAACTTAACTGAGCTAGAGGGTATGTTGCAACAACTAGAAGCCAATATTTATAAAGACGCTCAGTATAAAATTAGAAAAAAGGACATTATTAATGCCATCAAATCCGAACGTAAAACTCACTGAATATAGCCACGGACAAGGTTGTGGGTGCAAAATATCACCCAAGGTTTTAGATACTATTTTAGCCTCGTCATTAACCGAAATTAACGATCCAAATTTGCTGGTCGGTAACGCTTCTCGTGATGATGCAGCGGTTTATGATTTGGGCAATGGGGAGGCGGTCATTAGCACTACTGACTTCTTCATGCCAATTGTAGACGACCCTTTTACTTTCGGGCGTATCGCCGCAACTAACGCTATTAGTGATATTTACGCCATGGGTGGCACGCCACTGATGGCCATTGCAATTTTTGGCTGGCCAATTGACAAGTTAGCGCCCGAGGTAGGCAGACAAGTCATTGAAGGTGGACGTAGTGTTTGCGCGGCAGCCGGTATTTCTTTAGCAGGTGGGCATAGTATTGACGCACCTGAGCCTATTTTTGGCTTAGCAGTAACGGGCAAAGTTAGCATTAAACACCTTAAAGAAAACTCCAAGACACAAGTGGGTGACAAAATCTACCTAACCAAACCTTTGGGAATTGGCATTCTAACCACAGCGCAAAAACAAAAGAAAATCACCATCGAGGATGAAACTCGAGCCATTAACACCATGTGTGAATTAAACGATATTGGTGCCAAACTAGCCAAAATTAGTGGCGTTAACGCCATTACCGATGTCACTGGATTTGGCCTGGGCGGTCATTTAGTTGAAGTTTGCCAAGGTTCTAAAGTATCTGCTATTATCGATTATCAAAAAGTACCCACTTTACCCAATATTCAACACTACTTAGCCAATGGCTGTTCACCAGGTGGCGCTCAGAGAAACTTTGATAGCTACGGCCAACACCTAAGCTCGATGAGCGATGAAGTGCAATCTATTATTTGCGACCCACAAACCAGTGGCGGATTGCTGATCATGGTTAATGATGAGGCGCGCTCAGAATTTGAACAGCTTATGCACTCAGAAGGCTTTACTCTGGAAGCCATTGGTGAAATGATCGATCTTAACCAAACTACTGTACAAATTAATGCCTAAATCTCTGACCCAAATTGAAGATTTTTATTCTTTGGTTGTTAACAACACCCCTATGTTTGACACGCGTGCACCGATTGAATTTGCCCAAGGTGCTTTTCCACATACGCACAGCTTGCCACTCATGAGTGACAAGGAACGAGAGCTGGTGGGCACTTGTTATAAAAATAAAGGCCAAGATAAGGCGATTGAGCTAGGACATGATCTGGTTCAAGGGCAGTCTAAACAAGCTAAAATTGATGCCTGGGTTGACTTTATCCAAAAACACCCCAATGGGGCGTTGTATTGCTTTCGCGGGGGGTTGCGTAGCCAAATCACACAACAGTGGATTTATAAAGCCTCAGGCGTTGATTATCCACGCCTAAAAGGGGGCTATAAAGCATTGCGTCGATATCTGATTGATGAAACTGAACGCATTATGGCGCACATAACGCCAATTGTTATTGGTGGACAAACAGGCTGCGGAAAAACCCTGTTACTTGATCATATTCAGCAAATGATTGATTTAGAAGGTTTGGCTAATCATAGAGGTTCTGCATTTGGCAATACCACCACCGCCCAGCCCACACAAATCGCCTTTGAAAACGAGCTGGCCATTGAGTTGATTAAAAAACAAAACCATACGCATCTAGTATTTGAAGATGAGGGTGCTAATGTCGGCACAGTACACATTCCTGATTGTATTAAAAATAAAACCTCTCAGGCAGATTTAATCCTACTTAATGCTACAACAGATGAGCGTATTCAGGTTAGCATGGACGCCTATGTGACTAATATGTATCAAAATTTCATGCATCAAGATCAGCAAAATGGTTTTAATAATTTTGCTAATTATTGGCTCAAAAGCCTTGAAAAAATTCAAAAAAGGCTGGGGCTTGAGCGCTATAAAATTATGAAAAATCAGGTGGAATCTGCATTAACAATGCATCAAAACACCAACACTTTTGAGGGGTTCTTGCCTGTTGTTGAATCGCTTTTAGTTGATTATTACGATCCCATGTACAACTACCAAATTCAAAAAAAATTAGATCGTGTTGCCTTTAAAGGGAGTGCTTCAGAGGTTATTGAATATTTATACAGTTTATCAATTTCTTGAGCCAATCTTAATATCTGTAATTGGCTTGGATTGGCAAGCTAAAATCTCGCCCTGAGATAAAGGCACTAAGCAATCTTGATGCACCACATCCCCTTGCAATAATAATAACACACAAGAGCCGCAATGCCCTTGGCGACAAGAATGGTTGAGCAATACATTGTGCTCTTCCAGCTCTGTTAGAATCGATTGCTCACCGTACACATAAAGCGATTCGGTTTTGCCGTTAATATTATCAACATCGATTTTAAACATGTTGCTTAATTAGAGCTCAAAGTCACCAAAATCTGTATCGCCTTCATCAAGTGTATTATCAATCGCACTCACTAAATAAGAGGTGATTTCTGTCTCTTGAGGAGCAACTTGAACATTGTCAGAATCTAGCCAATGATTAATCCACGGCAATGGATTACTACGCTCTTCAAATAAAGGTTTAAGGCCAATAGCACTCATGCGTATGTTGGTAATGTATTCTAAATATTGTTTAAGAATTTCAGCATTTAGACCAATCATTGAGCCTTCTCTAAATAAATACTCAGCCCAGTTTTTTTCCTGCTCACAAGCCTCTTTAAACATTTCGATCACTTCACTTTCACACTCAGCAGCAATTATGGTCATCTCAGGATCATCTTTACCATCACGAATAATATTAATAATATGCTGAGTTCCAGTCAAGTGTAGCGCCTCATCACGAGCAATCATCTTGATAATTTTAGCATTACCCTCCATGACTTTACGCTCTGCAAAAGCAAACGAACAAGCAAAGGAAACATAAAAACGCACAGCTTCTAAAATATTCACCGACATAATGGTGAGATACAATTTACGCTTTAAACACTTTAAATCAATCGTAGTCTGCTCACCGTTGAGATCATGCGTACCTGCACCATGTAAAAGATACGCTTGCGAACATTTGATCAGCTCATCGTAATGCTTGGAAACACTCTCAGCACGCTCAATAATTTGCTCTGTTTTCATAATATCATCAAACACCGCACCTGGTTCATTAACAATAGCACGAATAATATGCGTGTATGAGCGTGAGTGAATAGTCTCAGAGAAACTCCAAGTTTCAATCCAGTTTTCCAACTCTGGCAAAGAAACAATTGGCAAAAATGCAATATTAGGACTACGACCTTGCACAGAATCTAGCAAAATTTGATATTGCAAATTAGATAGAAATATATGTTTTTCATTGGGCAGTAACTTGGCGAAATCCATTTTATCTTTAGAAACGTCAATCTCCTCAGGGCGCCAAAAGAAAGACAGTTGCTTCTCAGTCAGCTTCTCAAACATTTCAAACTTTTGCTTATCAAAGCGTGCCACATTAACCGTATCACCAAAAAACATAGGCTGGGTTAAAGTGTCGACAATTTTTTTACTAAAAATACTATAGGACATAATTAATTCCTTTAAAGTTTACAAACGCCATCAGCGCACGCATTATCATCTTCCTTCTCAAGCATATCGTCACCACCACCATCACGAGTCGTATGATAATAAAGTGTCTTAATACCGTATTTATAAGCCTTTAAAAGATCCATTAGAAACAGTTTCATAGGTACACGGTTAGCTTCAAATTGAGAAGGGTCATAATGCGTATTGGTGCTAATCGACTGATCAACAAATTTTTGCATAATGGCGCAAAGCTGAAGGTAGCCTTCATTATCTTTAATATCCCAAAGTAGCTCATACTTATCTTTAAGCGTCTCATAATCTGGCACAATTTGTTTAAGAATGCCGTCTTTAGACTGCTTAACTGATACAAAGCCTCGTGGCGGCTCAATGCCATTGGTTGAATTAGAAATTTGTGAAGAACTTTCACAAGGCATTAGCGCTGTTAGCGTTGAATTGCGCAGACCTGTAGCCACAATATCGCGACGTAACTGATCCCAATCTAGCTTAAGCTTACAATCACAAAAACTATCTACATTTTTCTTGTAAGTGTCAATTGGCATAATGCCTTGTGCGTAATGCGTCTCGTTAAAAGACGGGCACGCGCCTTTTTCAACCGCTAAAATATTAGAAGCTTTAAGAGCGTAATATTGCAAGGCTTCAAAGGCATTATGAATTAATTCATTGCCCGAGCCATCCGAGTACTTGGCATTATTTTTAGCCAAATAATAAGCTAGGTTGGTGACACCAATGCCCAGTGTACGGCGATTCATGCTAGCAATTCTTGCCGCCTTAAGTGGGTAATCTTGATAATCAAGCAGTGAATCTAGTGCACGCACAATAATATCTGTAATATCTTCTAGCTCATCAAGTGACTCTAGAGCGCCTAAATTAACCGCTGATAATGTACACAATGCCACTTCACCATTTTCATCTTGAACCGAATGTAATGGCTTAGTTGGCAGGGTGATTTCCATACAAAGATTAGATTGGCGCACAGGCGCTACTTTTGGATCAAAAGCGCCATGAGTATTACAGTGGTCAACATTTTGTAGGTAAATGCGCCCTGTATTGGCACGCTCTTGCATGAACTTAGAAAATAAATCTCTGGCTTTAACCGTCTCCTTGCGAATTGAATCATCTTGTTCGTAGATTTCATACAAACGTTTAAATTCATCCTGATCTTCAAAAAAACTATCGTATAGACCTGGCACATCATGCGGGGAAAACAAAGTAATATTACCATCCGCTAAAAAACGCTGGTACATTAAACCATTAAATTGCACGCCATAGTCTAGGTGGCGAATTCTATTTTCGTCTGTTCCCGTATTATTTTTTAACACCAATAGACTTTCAACTTCTAAATGCCACAAAGGATAGAAAAGAGTAGCAGCACCACCACGAACACCACCTTGAGAGCAAGACTTTACGGCTGTGTGAAAATGCTTGTAAAAAGGAATACAGCCCGTATGAGTTGCCTCACCATTACGAATAGGACTGCCAATTGCTCTAATTCTGCCTGCATTCACGCCAATACCAGCCCTTTGAGATACATACTTAACAATTGCACCCGCCGCGGCACTAATTGAATCAAGATCATCATCTGCCTCAATTAAAACACAGGATGAAAATTGGCGCGTTGGTGTGCGCACACCCGCCATAATAGGCGTTGGTAGCGAAATTTTAAAATTAGACACGCCATCATAAAAACGTTTAACAATTGACATGCGAGCTTGCGCTTCGTATTCTTGAAACAAACACATACCGACCAGCATATAAAGCTGCTGTGGCGATTCATAAATATCGCCGGTCACTCGGTTTTGAACCAAGTACTTGCCTTCAAGTTGCTTAACAGCAGCATACGAAAATTTCATATCACGCCAATGATCCGTATACTCATCCAACTCTTCAATCTCAGATTGAGTGTATTTATTTAGAATATCTTGATCATAAATACCTAAATCAGTAAACTTTTTTATATGGCTAAAAAGAGTAGGGGGCGTGAAAGATTTGAAAGCTTTCTTGCGCAAATGAAAAATCGCTAATCTAGCAGCCAAATATTGATAATCAGGTACCTCTGTTGAGATTAAATCAGCAGCTGATTTAATAATAGTTTCATGAATATCTTCAGTCTTAATTCCATCAAAAAATGCCAATTGTGCATTAATCTCAACTTGACTCACACTAACGCCTTTGAGATCTTGCGAAGCCCAATGCACAACTCGATGGATTTTCTCCATATCGATCAACTCTTGTTGACCATTGCGCTTAGTGACTTTAATATTTTGATTCATTTGCTCCCCCGAGTAAAAACACTACATATAGTGTTCATAAAAGATAATTGCAACTAAATATAGTGTATTTGGCCTTAATTTGCAAGGGGTGAATTTGGTATTTTTATGAAAAAATCGCCAATTGTTTTGCTACAAAAGGGATTGCGAGATTGAAAAAAAAATAAAAAAATTTAAACATTTTTTTCAAGTAAATCATCACCATTTTAAGATTTCATAATATTACTTTTTGGTAATAAAAAGCGCAAAGCTAAGCATGGCAATAATTGTAAAAATAAGCTGTTAAAAAATTAGCAGAAAATGGCACTTCTGTCTAAAAAAATAACTAAATTGGTGAGGCGATCAATTGAGCTTCATTCAAGCCATTTTCAAGTAAAAATTCACCCAAATAGATTAGTACTTCTCCAGGTGCTGAAATATAGACTTCTGATTGATTAACAATATCATGATCCAAAGAATCATAAATTTGTTTGGCGATTTTATGACAGTCATTTTTATTCGACCGATCAAACTCACAAGCAATAGTTTGATAATGATACTCATCCATCACAGCATGCCAAGATTTGGCATGATTATCAAAATAAGGTACGGGGTCAGTAGCAGGGTAGGCCCAATAAAAATACACAGGGTTAGGCATTTCTAATGAAAAAGTGTGCTCAACTAGGCTTCCAATGGGTGCAAATCCCCCATCCCAAGCAATAAACACCATTGGCTTAGTGGATGCCTCTTTAAGCACGAACACCCCCTTAGGGCCAGTTAGATCAAGCTTATCTTTATCTTTAATCTGTTTAGAAAAAATCAATTGAGAGAATTCATTATCCTTAAGATTTCGAATATGAAATTCAAGATCCATACCATGACATGGGCATGAGGCAATAGGGTAGCGAGAAACCACACCTTTAAAGCTTAGCTCAACATCTTGGCCCGCCATAAATTGCAGGGTTTTAGATCTTGGCGTACGCACGCTAACAATTGCCATCTCATCATTTATAAAGCGAATATTTTTAATCTTAATTTGAATCTCTTGGACAGGAATCGAGCGCACGTCACCAATCAGATCAACCTCAAGCTCAAGTTCAGAGCTCGGTGCATGACAACACATTAAAAACTCTTGATTGTCCAGCTCATCAGCACTTAGTGCATAATCATGGTGTTTAATTTTTTTAATATCGCCTTTAACAAGCTTAGCCTTGCACGCCCCACAAGTGCCATTGCTACACTCATAATGCATTGCCAAACCATGACGCAAACCACCTTCAAGAATCGAATCTGAATCACTACACTCAAAATATTTTTCCTTATCTTGTAGTTTGACTTGGTAAATAGCCGATTTTTTCATTATGCTGAATAGGGGTGGCTGACCAATGGAAATATATTAGATAAAATAGTATTATTTAACATAATATAAATTATACGAACTCATTATAAATGAGGGGAGACAACACTAATAATAGCTTCAATATGATCCTGGCGTGCATTTAGAGCAGAAATATAGCCGAATTTTTGTCCACCTGCTTTCATAAAATATCCGCGATTTTCATCATCAATCTCTTCTAAAGTTTCTAGACAATCTGCTGAGAATCCTGGACAAACCACTTGTACATTCTTAACGCCAGATTGAGCTAAAGATTCTAAGGTGTCTTTAGTATAAGGCTTAGTCCATTCCTCTCGACCAAAAATTGATTGAAAGCTTGCCTGCCATTCACCCTCTTGCAAATTAAGCGATTTGGCCAACAAATCAGCTGTTTGCATGCAATGCTGATAGTATACATCGCCATTATCAACATAGCGCTGAGGAATGCCGTGAAATGAAATTAACAGCTTGTCAGGTACACCATGCTCATCTTGATATTCTTTAATCGAACTGCTCAACGCCTGAAGATAAGCTTTATTTTGGTAATAATGCTCAATAAATACAATTTCAGGCTTACTAGACCAGGTTTTCAGCTCCAAATTAATGGCGTCAAGCGTTGAAAGTGTCGTTGTTTTGGAGTATTGTGGATAAAGTGGCAAAACAATAATTTTGCTACAGCCTCGAGCTTTTAACTTATTCAATGCACTAGCAATAGAAGGATTGCCATACCTCATGCCCATTTCAAACTCAAGGTCTGAGCACTTCTTTGACAAATACTCCTGAACGCCCTTTAGCTGAGATTGAGTAATATTCAATAAAGGGGATCCTGTACCAAAGCTATCCCAAATTTTGGCATAATTAAGTGCTGATTTTTTAGGTCTAATATTTAAGATAACTAAATTTAAAGCCAGCCACCAGATAAATTTATTAGGTGGATCAACAACCCTTGGATCTGATAAAAATTCAGACAAATAGCGCTTTAATGCGGGCTTTGTTGGCTCATCAGGCGTACCTAAATTAGTCAGTAAAATGCCAGTTTTCATGAATTTTTATCCAAATTATCGTCAATAAATTCACGCACAAAATTAGCAGTTTGTGCCGAATGAAAACGATCAACTTCTTGCCCATTGATAAAGGCAATAACGGTCGGAAATCCGCGAACCCCATAACGTCCTGCAATCTTCATATTTTCATCTTCTGCTTCGATTTTTGTTAATAAAAATTGCTTTTCATCATACTCCAAGGATACAGAATTAATAATCGGCTCTAAAATATTACAAGGGCCACACCACTGCGCTGAAATATCCAAAACCACCAATCTATGATGCGACTCACCTAACACAAGTGTGTCAAAATTATCAATATCAACCTCTAAAGCAGCCATAATTAATGACGCCTAATGGTGTTCAAATCAAAGTGCTGGCGCTTATTTTTATTGTAAATAGAAAATACAGCAAGTAGTAATGCAATCAAAAGGGTAATACTTAAATAAATCCAATTATCATTTAGACCATCTACAATAGAGGTGGGATACTCATCTTTAAAGGTGAGATTTTTACTATCAATATCTGTGGAAATTTTTAAAACACTGGTCGCTTCCGGTGTGTTTTTCAACGCTTCATGGTTAGAGCTTAAAGCTTTGATCTTATTGTTGAGATCAGCCACAAGAGTGCTTAGGCGAGTGTTTTCACGCTCTAAAAGAGATTTTTTTTGAGTGAGTGCAGCTACTTCGCTTTTGAAATTATTCGACATTTTCTGATAAAATTCAGCAGTCGTACTCGAGTTATCATTAGGCAAAGCGGGTGATTCTGTCGTTAAATTTTCAGACAAAATCCAGCCATTTACACCATCTAACGTAACCAAAGACCAACCAGAATAATGCATGGTTAATCGCTGCAATCGCTGATTCTTACCAATAGTCTTAATAATATTTTTATCATTAATAGCAACTCTGTCTGATCGAATAACACCTTGATCATTAACAACAAAAACCGTGGAGTTAGCTAACAGGCTAAAGCTTAATAACAACGAAAAAATAAAGAAAAAAACTCTATTCATATTTAAAACAAAAGTGGTCAATAAAAAATTAGATATAGTATAGCTGAAAACACGAAAAAACGAGAAAAAACGAGAAAAAACAAATAATTTGATTAAAAATCAATGAGTTATATTCAAATATAAAAACTACCAATATTTTAATGATTTAACATAAAGCCAAAGTCAACCATCACTTTTATAAAAACATCGCTTAAATCTAAAATTTAAGAGTAATTGTTAAAAAATAAGGAAATAACGGGTTTCTGATGTTTTTTACTTGATTTCTACCAAGCTAAACGATTTTTGGCGCGTGCGAATTTATTAGTTAGTCTATATTTTTGTTTTGGACTCTTTGGCTTTTCTGGAATGGTGCGCTCAAAAAAATGACATACTAACAAAGGATTTAAAATATCATTCTTAAAACGGGTTTTATGAGTGCGCTTTAAGATTTTCATCAGTTCATCAGCACTACTTTCTAGCTGGCAATTTCTTAACACTTGAACTTGGTCCGGGCTTATTTCTTCGATCTTACATCTTAGTCCTTTCTTAGTACAAGATATGTCTAAAACTACTGTTGTATCAATGTTTTCTTGAAAATTAAACCCTTGTTGTTCTGCTGAATTTGAAATGGAATTATTAAACTTTAACTCCTCGCTAAAATCCTTTTCATTGCTAGAATCTTGCTCCTTTTTGCTTTCTTTATTTTTTCCAAACCAAGCCATATTTATCAAATACCCATTCTATTGAAATAAAGTTTACCAAAAAAATCCCCACCTAAGTGGTGAGGATTGAGTTACAAATGCTTAAAACTTGCTTTTAGATGATTATTGAGTCAATATTTGATCTAAAAACAGCTGTAAACGCTCTGATTCTGGACTTTCAAAGAACTTATCCGGTGTATTTTGTTCAACAACCTGGCCTTCATCCATAAAGATAACTCGGTCTGCTACTTTTTTGGCAAAACCCATCTCATGCGTTACACATAGCATGGTAATGCCTTCTTTGGCAAGCTCAACCATAACATCTAATACCTCTGAAATCATCTCCGGATCAAGTGCAGACGTTGGCTCGTCAAATAACATGATTTTAGGGGTGGTGCATAGTGCTCGAGCAATGGCAACACGCTGCTGCTGACCACCTGAAAGCTGATTCGGGTACTTTTCAGCTTGGTCCTTAATACCCACTCTATCTAACAGCTTCAAGGCTTTTTCTCTTGCCTCTTGCTTAGTTTCATTGCGCACCCAAATCGGTGCGAGCGTTAGATTGTCAATAATGCTTAAATGCGGAAATAAGTTAAAGTGTTGAAACACCATGGCAACTTCAGAACGCACCTGTCTAATTTTTTTAACGTCATCCGTTAGCTCGGTACCGTCTACAATAATTGACCCTTCTTGAAACTTCTCTAGAAAGTTAACACAACGAATTAAGGTTGATTTGCCACTACCAGAAGGTCCACAAATGACAATAATTTCACCTTCTTTAACATTGAGATCAACTTCTTTAAGTGCATGAAAGTCACCATACCACTTGTTTAGCCCCTTAATTTCAATAATATCGCAACAACCCTTTTCACCTATTTCTTTATTTGTTAATTCACTCATTTTTTTTACCTACTTGTGTTCAGTGCTAAAACGCACTTCTAATCTTTTTGAATAACGACTCATTGAATACAAAATCACCCAAATAACCATGGCAACAAATACATAGCCTTCAGTATCTCTTCCTAACCAGTCAGAATTACTAGTCGCTGCACCAACAATCGCCAGCATGTCAAACAACCCAATAATCAAAAGTAAGGTTGTGTCTTTAAACAAGGCAATAAAAGAGCCTACGATGTTTGGAATAGAAATCTTTAATGCTTGTGGCAAGATAACAAGCATTGTTTTTTGCATAAAGCTCAGGCCTGCTGCGTCAGCGGCTTCATACTGCCCTCTAGGGATGGCTTGCAAGCCGCCACGAATCACTTCCGCTATATAGGCTGTTTGGAATAAGGTTATGCCAATTAAGGCTCTAAGTAGTTTGTCAAAATCCATCCCTGCAGAGAAAAACAACGGCAACACAACAGACGCCATAAACAAAATAGTAATAAGCGGAACACCGCGTACAAATTCGATATACACTACAGAAATAAACTTCACAACGCGCATTTCAGATTGCCGCCCTAATGCGAACAAGATGCCCAGCGGAAAAGAGGCGACAATACCCACAGCAGCAACCACAACAGTCAATGTAAGCCCGCCCCATTTGTCAGTTTCAACAACCTCTAGGCCTAGTCCACCATGTAGCAAAATAAAGGCAACAACAGGATATATTAAAAAAGATCCAATAATGTAATGCGCTCTATATTGCGTTTTTTTAATTAACGATCCAATTGCAACTAGCGCCGCAATAATACCAAACATAGTGTTAACACGCCACAATTCTTCTTGAGGATAAAACCCGTAAATAAACATTTTTAAATTGGCATTAATAAAAGACCAGCATGCGCCTTCTCGACCACAAGATTGGTTATCTGCAGTCAAATCAAAATTGGCATTAAAAATTGTCCAGTTTAAAATCGGTGGCAGTAGCAAATAAAGGATATATAACGCAACAAAAGTAAGCGAAACGTTTAATGTGGATGAAAACAAGTTATCTTTCAGCCATAGAACGGTCTTAGTTTGCGATTTTGGCGGTTGTTTTGTTTCTTTTAACGAGTAGATTGCCATAATAGTTACTTACCCTTAATTTGCATTTTCTTGTTAAAAATATTCAAGATTAATGATATAGCCAGTGATATTGTTAAATACACCAGCATTGTCAATATGATAATCTCAATTGCTTGACCAACGACATTTAAGACAGTGCCTGAGAATATAGTCACTAGCTCGGTATAGCCAACTGCCGCTGCTAACGAGGAGTTTTTGGTAAGATTTAAGTATTGATTAATAATTGGCGGTATAGCCACTCTCAACGCTTGTGGTAATATCACCAGTCTTAACGATTGCGCCTGTGTTAGCCCCATGGCTGACGCTGCTTCCTTTTGTCCATTGTCTACAGACTCAATACCCGAGCGAATAGCTTCAGCGATATAAGTGGCCGTATAAACACTCAAAGCAAAGGCTAAAGCAAAGAACTCAATAGATAAGTCTGTACCGCCTCTAAAATTAAAACCCTTTAGCGCCGGGTACTCTAATTGCGCTCCAAAAACAAAATAGGCTACAACTGGTAACACCACCACAAGACCTAAAAAGTGCGGAACGGTATTAGTAACTATGCCTGTTTCATCATGTTTCTTGTTACTATGTTTTTTAATAAGAATATAGCTAACAATACCGACAATAAGACTTGCAAGTACAAGATAGAACTCAACACCCACAACAATTTTAGGCAAGAACAACCCTCTCGAATTGAGGAAAACACTGTCAAAGAAGCTGATACTATTTTTAGGGGAGGGGAAGGCGCTAAGCGCTATTGAATACCAGAATAGAATTTGAAGTAATATTGGTATATTTCTAAAAATTTCAATATATATTGTTGCCATTTTTCTAATCAAATAGTTGCTAGATAAACGAGCAACACCAATAATAAGACCAATGATTGAAGCAAAAAATATACCTGCTATTGCAACAACTAAAGTGTTAACAATACCGACATAAAACGCCTGAAGATTGGTTGATGCTGGCGAATATTCCAAAAAGAAATTATCGTTGACAGCAAAACCAGCCTCATCATTTAGAAAACCAAAACCACTTCTAATACCTCTTTGCTCAATATTAAGCATCATATTATCAAAAGCTTGATAAGCAAAATAAGCAATAACAACAACGGCTAGTATTTGAAATACGATCGCCCGAACTTCATTGTCATATAGTAGTGATTTTAGTTTTATAAACATAAAAAACCTTTATAAAAAAAATGGCCAACCTTTTGGCTAGCCATTTTATATTTTGTTTAGACTTTATCTGAACGCTGGAGCGTATAAGATGCCGCCTTTAATCCACAACTGGTTTACACCACGTGGAAGCTGGATTGGTGTTGACATGCCGATGTTTCTCTCGAATACTTCGCCATAGTTGCCCACTTGCGCAACAATGTTACGTGACCAATCTTTACTAAGACCTAAGCTTTCATTAAGCTTACCAGACTTACCTTGTAATCTCTGCACACCAGGATTAGTAGAGGCATTGTCAATCGTAGCTGAAGTAACACCTAACTCTTCTGCTTCAATCATTGCGTTAAGCGACCATCTAACAATGTTAAGCCAAGTGTTATCATCTTTACGTACAACTGGACCTAAAGGCTCTTTAGAGATAACATCGCCTAAAACAACAGCAGATGAAGGATCTTTAAGGGTTGATCTAAGACCAGCAAGCTGAGATACGTCTGAAGTTAGTGCGTCACAACGACCTGCTTCAAAGCCACCTTTAGTTTGTGGAGAAGTATCATAAGTAACCGCTTTAAACTCCATCTTGTTTGAACGGAAGTAATCAGCTAAATTAAGCTCAGTTGTTGTTCCCGCTTGAATACAAAATGAAGCGCCGTCTAACTCTTTCACACTGTTAATGCCTAATGATTTCTTAACCATGAAGCCTTGGCCATCGTAGTAGTTTACGCCAGCAAAAGTAAGACCCAGTGAAGTGTCACGAGTATGCGTCCAAGTTGTGTTACGTGAAAGCATGTCGATTTCACCAGATGATAATGCCACAAAACGCTCTTTAGCTGTTAATGGTACAAATTTTACTTTTTTAGCATCACCTAATGTAGCGGCAGCAACTGCACGACAAACATCAACATCCATACCAGACCAGTTACCACTTGCATCAGGACTAGAAAAACCAGGTGTACCTGTTGATACGCCACACGTTAAGCTACCTTTAGCCTGCACATCCTTTAAAGTATCACTATGGAACATGCTTGCTTGTACACTAAAACTACCAATCGTTAATAACGATACAGCCGACAATTTTAATAATTTATTCATAAAACCTCTCCTCGATTGAGATAAAAAAAACGCAGTATTTAATTAAGTACCACAAGAGGAAAGTTTAACAAAAAATGACTTTGTGTGAATGTTTTTAATAAAAAAAACTAGGTTCTTTTTTGATACATAGCGACCAAACCTAAAAGCATGGTAACAGTAATAATGATACTAAGAGGCTTGGAGTCAACAATGGGTAAGTAGCTACTATAGGCTGAAGCCAGTGTTGTGCTTGTTAATAAAGAAGCAACTACAATGAATATTGATTTAATAATGATTGATATTTTCATGCGCCTAATGAATAAGCGTCACGCTTAATGACATAATAACGGCGGCTGATGAATAGATAATTGTATGTAATGCTAAGTTCATTTTCTCTCCCTAGAAAAATAAATTGATAATTTAGTGAATTGTAGTTTCGATTAACTGCGTAATAATTGATTTTGATGAACTAGAATTTTTAAGCGTTGCTCTGGCATACCATTTTTTTGCCAATTGCTCATCAGCCTGGGTACCTTCACCCGTCAAATAAGCGTACCAAACATTAAACTGAGCTGCTAAATTACCCTGCTTAGCGGCCCTCTGATACCAATAAAAAGCGTGTGTTGTATTTCTAGAAACATCTTGACCTTTTTGAAAAATATCAGCTAGCTTGTATTGAGCATCTGCATCTCCTAAATAAGCTTGTTGCTGGATCTTAACAGTTTCAACTTTTAGCTCTGATTCTGCTAACAAATGTGCATGCATCTGGTTCATGATATTTCCCTCATTTAGTTATTAATTTGAACCCAATATACCGTGATTTTTAGTGTGTGCAAAGGCTATTTTTTAACAAAAATTAAATATTATTTTTTGAAAATAATCAATAGTTTGTGTTGTGGTTAT